>CAZHPC010000388.1:0-1001 GCA_964534685.1 uncultured Opitutaceae bacterium | reverse complement strand
TCGTGCGCCCGAAATACCGGCACAAGACGGATAGGGCGCGGCCACCGATCCTGGCGCCGGCGCCGAAGAAACCGGTCGTGGGGGGTTACGCCTCGGCGGGGCTGCTCGCGTGGGTCGCCCTGTCCAAGTACGTCGATCACACGCCCCTGTACCGGCTGGAAAGGCAGTCCGCCCGCTGGGGCGG
The DNA here is from genome assembly GCA_964534685.1 of uncultured Opitutaceae bacterium. Lineage (GTDB taxonomy): Bacteria > Verrucomicrobiota > Verrucomicrobiia > Opitutales > Opitutaceae > Palsa-1447. The sequence continues at coordinate 817 of CAZHPC010000388.1, read as the reverse complement.
GACGATCCCCCGCCAAACGATGGCCGACTGGATCCGGATCACGGCCGAATGGCTGGAGCCGATTTACCGGCAAATGCACCGGCGGCTCCTGCGCGGCAGTTACCTCCAGGCCGACGAGACCCCGGTGCGGTGCAACGACCCCGATGAAAAGCACGGAGGCACGACCGAAGGCTGGATGTGGGTGATCAGCAGGCCGCAGGACGACGTCGTCTTCGACTGGCGGCTGTCCCGTCGTCACGGGGAACTGACGAGCCTCATCGACGGCTTTAAGGGGATCCTCCAATCGGACGCGTGGGGCGCCTACGAAAGCTACGCGAAGCACCATCCGGAGATCACATGGGTGGGCTGCTGGGCCCACGCGCGCAGGAAGTTTTTTGACGCGCAGCGGGAGAACCCGAAGGCGGTCGCCTTGATCCTGAAGATCATCGGCTGGCTCTACGAATGCGAGGAGTGCTGGGACAAGAACAAGCTGACTCCGTCCAACCGGCGCAGGCACCGTGCGAAGCACTACACCAGGCCGCTCTACTGGCTCCGAAAGGTCGCCACGGGACTCCGGGCAAAGGTGCGGCCAAAGTCGGGCATGGGAAAGGCCTGCGATTACCTGCTGAAATACTGGGTACCCCTGACCCGCCACCTGGAGTGCGGGGACACCAGGCTGGACAACAACCTCGTAGAGAATGCCATCAGGCCATCGGCCATCGGGAAGAAAAATTGGTTGTTTATCGGACACCCGGATGCCGGCCAGCGCTCCGCGATCATCTACTCGATCGTCGTCTCCTGCCAGCGCCGGGGCATCGACCCCCTAACGTACCTGCGC
>CAZHPC010000387.1:0-1023 GCA_964534685.1 uncultured Opitutaceae bacterium | reverse complement strand
CGACGACGTGGCCCTGCGCGCGCAGGCTCTTGATCACCTTCTCCTTCTGGTCCGGTGTAAGCCGGGCGAAGACGTTCCCCTCGGCGACCTCGCGGCCGAAGGCCGCCTCGTCGAGCGCCGCCAGCTGGGGCCCGGTCACGATCTTCGCGATCTTGATACCCACGTCATTGCAGACCTTCCGGGTGACGAGCTCGTTGTCGCCGGTAAGGATCTTGACCGCGACACCGGAGCGCCCGAGCGCCTCGATCGCGCGGGCGGACGTGTCCTTCGGCGGGTCGAAGAAGGCGATGTAGCCGAGCAGGATGAGCTCGGACTCGTCCGACACCGCGAAGACGGGCTTGGTCCGGTCGAACTCGCGGTACGCGATCGCGAGGACCCGGTAGCCCTCGGCGCTCAGCGTGCGGTACTCGTCCAGCAGGTCGTCGCGGATCAGCTGGATCAGCGGGTTCACGTCCTCGTCGACCTGGTAGTTGATGCAGGCGCCGATCACCTCCTCGACCGCTCCCTTGCAGATCAGCACGTGGCGGTCCTCGTAGTCGATCACGACCGACATCCTGCGCCGCTTGAAGTCAAAGGGGATCTCGTCGACCTTCTTGCAGTTGCGCTCCACGTCGAGGTCGCTGTGGGCGAGGATTGCGCGGTCGAGGAGGTTGCGCAGCCCCGTCTGGTAGAAGCTGTTCATGTACGCGTACCGCAGCACGTCCTCGCTCGTGCGGTTGGTGACGTCCACGTAGCGCTCGAGGACGACGTGGTCCTGGGTGAGCGTGCCGGTCTTGTCCGTGCACAGGACGTCCATCGCCCCGAAGTTCTGGATGGCGTGCAGGTGCTTAACGATAACCTTCTTTCGGGACATCATGAGCGCGCCCTTCGAGAGGCACACGGTCATGATCATCGGCAGCATTTCCGGGGTGAGGCCGACCGCGACCGAAAGCGCGAATATGAGGGCAACGAGCCACTGGTGGTCCCTGAGGCCGTAGGAGAAGAACATGACCACCACCATGACGACCATCAGGCGCATCATGA
>CAZHPC010000386.1:0-1027 GCA_964534685.1 uncultured Opitutaceae bacterium | reverse complement strand
CGCCGCGCGCTACCTCTGCCAGTGGTCGCGCCTGATGAAGACGGTCCAGATGCCCGCGGGGGCCCCCTGGTCGGAGCCCCCGAAGACGTCCGGCCGATTCGTGATCTTCGACAAGTGCAACCGCAAGGAGCAGGGGCTCTTCATGTACCGTGACGCGGAGTCGGGCCTGCACCTCACCCTCCCCCTCATAAGCTGCGGCAAGAACCTCTCGAGCGATGCGCTTTCGTTCCCCCACTCCCCGGGCGTCTTTGACTGGCCCAACAACGTGTACCTGCCGGTCATGCTGCCCGAGCTCACGTTCGGCGAGCACGTCACGCTGCCGGCCTTCTACGGCAAGAACTGCGTGACGGGCCTCGGCATGCGCAACAGCTTCTACTTCCGCTACGAGCAGCCCGACCTGATCAACCTCAAGGAGGAGATGGTCAAGAACCTGGCGAGCGTGAAGGTCCAGTGGGCGTTCGCCGGCAAGAACGTCTCGTGCGAGTTCGCCTACACGGTCAAACAGCAGGTGACGCTCGACAAGTTCCGCTACGTCCTCGTGGTCGCCGCACCCCATTCCAAGTACCGGGTGCAGGGTTCTACCATCCTCGGGCCGCTCGGCCACCGCTGCAGCGTCGTGAAGGACGACTTTCAGGGGAACTGGCAGGACACGGAGGTCGTCTCCGCCGACCCGACCTACCGCACGAACTTCGGCAAGATCCACTATCTGCAGTACCTCGTCCGGGACCACCCCCTCATCATGAGGCCCGGGCACGTCTACCGGCTGGCCGTCACCTTCGAACCCGACATCGTTCGGGAATAGCCCCGATGCTGTCGCGGCGCATCATCCCCTGCCTCGACGTGACCGCCGGGAGGGTCGTGAAGGGCGTCAGGTTCAAGGAGCTTCGCGACGCGGGCGACCCCGTCGAGTGCGCGGCCGCCTACGACGCGCAGGGCGCGGACGAGCTCGTCTTCCTGGACATCACGGCCTCAAGCGACGGCCGCCGGATCATGCACGACGTCGTCGCCGCGACCGCCGAGCGCTGCT
>CAZHPC010000385.1:0-1033 GCA_964534685.1 uncultured Opitutaceae bacterium | reverse complement strand
TCGCGCAGTCCAGCACCGAGTATGCGCCGTGGACGCTCGTTGCCGCGGAGGACAAACGCTTCGCGCGCATCCAGATCCTGAAAACCCTTGTCGAGAGACTCTCGGCCGCCCTCTGAGGCCCAGACGATGACGACACCCCAGGAGGGTTGGCGCAGCATCCGCCCAGCAGCCCCTCCCCCCAGGGGCCGGGACAGGCGCCCCCTCCGGGCCTATCGACCCTCCTCCCCTGGGGGCCCCCATCCGGCGCCCGGGTTCACTTCCGGCCTGCCCTCCCATCCGGCTGGGAGTCCCATAATGAGCGTAACGGGACTCCGGGGCGGCGGGCGGCGCGCGGGCTGACTTTTTGGAGTGGGGCATCATGAGGCGAGGCCGAGCACCAGCCAGTGAGCCACTGCGCCGTGATGAGGCAGCGGTCCCGGGGCGGCAGCTCCCGCACCACCGATAGCAGCATCCGTTCCTCGATTGGGGTGAGTGCGCGTCGTCCGGCCATGCCCCAAGATGGGGCCCGCCCCCTCCCCCACCGCCCCAGTGTGGCGTTCTGCACCTTTTGCCACGCCAGCCGGGGCGATGGTCGATCAGTGCCCCGCTGCGCGTCATTCGTGGCAATGATGCGACGCACCGTTGCACCGATTTCTGTGCGTTTAAGAAGAGTATGCAACGTTGTCCCTAGAAGTTCGCATTCGGCTTTGTGCTGCCTCGACCGCCAGCAATTCTCATCCCTATTCTTCTTCTGTTTTCTGCTCGCGTCGGCTAGACATCGGATTCCTTGCCATGATCCGGCTTGCATTCTTTTTCGTGTGTGTCGCAGTCACCGCCCGATGCTCCGACCAACCTCCTCTATTTCAGTTGAAGCAATTGGCTGAATCAGGGAATCCACAAGCTGAGTTCGACTACGGCACCCGCATCGAGAATTCCAATCCCTCGGAGTGTTTCGCGATGGTCCTGCGGGCGGCAGAGAGCGGGTATGGACCCGCTGAAAACTGGGTGGGCAATTATTTCACCCAGAAACTTACTTACACTTTCGATAAGACGC
>CAZHPC010000384.1:0-1034 GCA_964534685.1 uncultured Opitutaceae bacterium | reverse complement strand
TGCTGGCGCTCCAAGACGCCGATCATCTTCAGGGCCGTCGACCAGTGGTTCGTGGCTCTCGACAAGGCGGGATCCAGGGAAACGGCTCTCGCGGAGGTCGCCAAGATCGCCGCCGCAGGGGGCTGGATCCCCGCGTGGGGTGAGGCGCGGATTCGCGGGGCGGTTGAGTCGCGCCCCGACTGGTGCGTCAGCCGCCAGCGTGCCTGGGGCGTTCCGATTCCCGCGTTCTACGGCCCCGACAAGCGCCCCTACCTCGATGCGGGCGTGATACGGGCGGTCGCGGATAAGGTCCAGGAACGCGGCACGAACGTCTGGTACGAGTCGTCGCCCGCCGAGATCCTGACGGGCGTCAGCCTGCCCGGAGGCTGGCCCGAGCCGTCCGCCCTCGCCTGCGGCAAGGACACGCTCGATGTCTGGCTCGACTCCGGCTCGTCGCACGCGGCGGTGCTCAGGCGCGGCCAGGGCGGCACGACCTGGCCCGCGGACCTCTATCTCGAGGGAAGCGACCAGCACCGCGGCTGGTTCCAGTCGTCGCTCTGGACCTCCGTGATCGCGTTCGGCCGGGCGCCGTACAAGGCGGTCCTGACCCACGGTTTCATCGTGGATGAGGACCGGAAGAAGATCTCCAAGAGCTCTTCGTACGAGAAGCCCCAGACCAGCGACGCCTACGTCGCCGACTACGGGGCGGACGTGATTCGGTTGTGGATCTCCTCGCAGGACTTCAGGGACGACATCCCGATCTCGAAGGAGATACTCTCCCACGTCGGGGAGACCTACCGGCTCATCCGAAACACGCTGCGCTTCCAGATGTCGAACCTGTTCGACTTCGACGCGGCGAGGGACGCCGTGCCGTTCGAGCGCATGGACGAGCTCGACCGTTGGGCGCTTCAGCAGGCCGCCGACCTGGCCCGCGCCTGCGCGTCGGCCTACGACGCCTACGAGTTCCACCGCGTCTACCAGCTGTGCAACCAGTTCTGCTCGGTCACGCTCTCGGCGACGTACCACGACATCCTGAAGGACAGGCTGTACACGCT
>CAZHPC010000383.1:0-1045 GCA_964534685.1 uncultured Opitutaceae bacterium | reverse complement strand
GCCTGATCTTGATCGCGTAGTCGTTTGAGTCTGGAACGAGTCCAAAGGCGCCTACTTGCGCGAAATCGGCCGCGGTCGCATCGACAGGCGTGGCTTCTCCCCCCCACGGTCCGGTTGGAACCGTTGGGGGATTCTGCCAGCCGGAATCATTAGCTACCAAATTCGGCGGGTTGGCCCCGTCGTAGAGGAAAAGGACCGGGTTGGGCAATGTTCCTGAAACCCCAAAACTGGCGAGTGTAGGTCCGACGCCACGAAGCACCAATGCCTTCGATCCTTCTCCGCTTATCACAAAGCCAGCGATCATCACCTCGCTGCCAGTGCCAACGAACGCCCGTGAGGAAATATTGATCAGTCTGCCGGGCGTCGAAGTAGCGACGACCGAGAGAGCGACTGCGCCGCTCGACGCGGCCCCCGCGCTGTTGGTTGCGACGCAACTATAGACCCCGGTATTCTCCACTTTCGCGCCGGCGCCCAGATAGAGCGTAGACGTCGTCGAACCTAAAATGCCATCCCCATCCAAGATAGGCACATCATTGAAACGCCATTGATACGTCGGGACGGAAGTCCCGCTTGCCATTGCGCTCAACGCCAACGGAGCACCCAAAGGCACGACTTGAGACGCCGGTTCGGTTGTGAAGGAAGGAACGCCGGGAGTTGCCGATTCGATTACCGTCACGTTGTTACTGCGAGCATTGATGACGTATGCTTTGTTGGTCACCGAATTCACAGCGATTGCTCCGGGACTGATCGCATTTGGATCTGTCACCGTCGTAGTCCCATTGGTGGCTCCGTCGATCACAGTGAAGTTATTACTCCCATCGTTGGCAACGTAAACCTTGTTGGTTACCGGATTCACTGCAACGGCACCGGGATATTCGGCATTGGGATCTGTTACCGTGGCGGTCGAATTGGTAGCTCCGTCTATTACCGTCACGTTGCCGCTGGATATGTAGATCTTATTTATCACCGAATTTACGGCAATCCCCACGGGATTCCTTCCCGCACCTATTGTTATTGTGGTTATGGCATTCGTCGCCTCGTCGAT
>CAZHPC010000382.1:0-1057 GCA_964534685.1 uncultured Opitutaceae bacterium | reverse complement strand
GCACTTGTGCAGTTCGTGGGCGGGCAGCACTTCGGGCATGAGGTCAGGCCGTCGGGTGCCGAGGTCGTAGCCACAGAAAAAGGCGAAATAGAGCCAATCTTCGAAACATTTAGATTCACGCGGCACCTGCATGAGGACTGCCTCGCGCACGAACGGAAACAGGAGCTTTACGCCCTCGAAGTCGGTAGCACTTGCGCCGGCCTCCAGAAACGCCCGGCACAGGCCGTTTTCCAAGCCGAGGTAGGGCGCGCAGGTGTTATGCCTCCGAGCGAGTTGCTGCTCGCGTGTAAGGTAGCCCGGTGATGCCGTCGGCGTTTCAGTCGGTGTTTGCAATGATGTTGTGCTCATAGTTGATGCGGTAGAGGCTATTCAGCAAACCACAGTTGCCCGGACTCCTCACGCCGCTGGCGGCGCTCTCGGAGGGCCTCGAAAACCCGGTCCATGAAGTGGTCAATTGATTGGTCGCCCAAGGCCAGACGGCACGCCCCGGCCAGTTCCTCTGCTTCCTTGCCGGAGATTTTGGGGGACTTAGATTCGTTGTGCATATACGTTTTCTTTCTGTCCAAACGCATCAGGAGAGTGGGTGTTTGACGACGATGCTCCACTGGGGAGTAAAGTCATCGGGAACACGTTTTCGGAGATTTTCATTCTCCGCACATCGGGCCAGCTTTGGCCCTACCACCGCGACTCTCGCACCCGCGAAAGCTCGGATTGGTAGATTCGTCGCTACGGACGAACCGTTCCTGATGCTGTTTTTAGAATACCACCTTCCTCAAAAAAGGCAAACTTGTCAGATTTCAAATTCCGTGGGAACGGGAATATAAATTTCTGGGGGACCTTGGAGCGCGTCGGCTGCCCAGATTTCCCCCCAGTCGTTTCAACGTAACGCGGGACCTGCACAACGCCTCGCCGCGCTTCTGATTCTCAATCAGATGTCTCAGATACAAAATCCCTATAAAATCGTATGACTTAAGTCTGTTCCCCACCTAGAACCGGGTTATTGTGCTGGACCTCACCAGCACAAAGCTTTTTTTGTGGGGGGAGGGGGGGGGCCGGT
>CAZHPC010000381.1:0-1067 GCA_964534685.1 uncultured Opitutaceae bacterium | reverse complement strand
GCCTGGCCGGAGCCTTGCTGGTTCTGTTGATTCTGCTGCTGGCCCGAGCCCTGTTGCGGCTGTTGCTGCTGGCCTTGGCCCTGACCTTGGCCCTGCTGCGGCTGTTGTTGCTGCTGACCTTGGCCCTGACCTTGTTGTGGCTGTTGCTGCTGGCCCTGGCCCTGTTGCGGTTGCCCCTGGCCCTGCCCTTGCTGCTGCTGCTTGTCCTTTTCGTGACGCTTGCGCAGCGCGAGCTCGAGATTCTCTCGCGCGCCGTCGATCGCAGGATCGTCGCGCAGCGCGTGCTTGTAGGCATCGATCGCATCGTCGACCTTGTCGCGATCCATCAGCGCGTTGCCGCGATTGAACGCCGCTTCGCCACGGAGGTGCGGATCCTTCGACTTCTCGGCCTGAACGAGATCGTCGAAGGCGCGGTCGGTCAGCTTCGCGCGCTCGTTCGGATCGGCCGCTGACTTCGCTTTGCCGAGCTCGGCCGCGGCGCGATCGTACGCGAGCCCGTCGCGGTCGACTCCACCACCGTTCGCCGCGCGATCGTACGCGGCGAGCGCGTCGTCCCAGCGATGTTCTTCGATCGCTTTGTTGCCCGCGGCGACATCCGAATCGATCGAGCGAAACGGATCCCAACCACCGAGCGCGAGGACGAGCGTCACTGCGGCGAGCCGCTTCACCGTTCGAGCATGCCATGCGCGCATCTACCGTGCCTCCGGATAGTGCACGCGTCGGCGGGTCGCGATCGCGGCGCCGATGACAAACAACATCAGGCCCGCAAACAGGAACGGCTGATAGACGTCGTGCATCCGCTTGGTTAGCGACACCGCGAGGCCGCGATTGACGTTCTTGAGCGCCGCGACGATCGGATCCGGATCGACCTCGCCTTGCTCGGAATCCGCAAAGTAACGATGGGGATCGCCTGCGATCGTCGCGAGCTCGCGCATCGATTTATCGTCGCGCTTGGTCGTCACGGTCGAGCCATCGTGATCGTGCTTGAGCGCGCTGGTCGCGTGATTCGCGCCGTCGGTCTCGTGCACGAGCCCCCACACCTGTCCCGCCGGATCGCAGAAGCGCGC
>CAZHPC010000380.1:0-1067 GCA_964534685.1 uncultured Opitutaceae bacterium | reverse complement strand
CACCGGCTCCCTGACCAACAGCGCCACGGTGGACATCTGGGGCGCCGGCCACGCCGTAGGGCAAAGCTACGCCAACCAAATCTCGCCCAACTCGGCGATCACGATGAACGCCGGAGGCACATTCAACGATGGCATATCCACCACCGCGGGCTCGTTCACGATGAACGGGGGCGTCGTCAACATCGCCAGTGGCCAGACCATAACCCTCAGCAATGGCATCACTTCAAACACGAACAGCGCGCACCAGACCTCCCAGATACTCGGGGGCTCACTCAGCCTGGTTTCGCCCACTACAACGTTCAGCGTGGCCCGGGACAGCTCGCTGACGAGCGACCTGACCATCTCCAGCTCGATCTCGGGCGGCAACATTACCAAGACCGGCAACGGCACGCTGACCCTTTCCGGCGCCAACACCTATACGGGGACCACGACCCTCTCCGCAGGAACCATTGAGGCGAACAGCAACACGGCCCTTGGCTCGGGCACGGTGGCAATCACCAGCGGGACGCTCGGTTCGACCACCTCCAGCTCGATCACGAATGCCATCACGCTCCAAGGCAACGCCACACTCTCGGGAATTACGACAGGCGGGACGCTCACCCAATCGGGAGGCAGCTACAACCTCATCATGTCGAATGCGACCCAGACGGGCGGCGTCCTTCTTTCGGCAAACAACACGGGATACACCCTCACGACCGAAGTGGACAGCGGCACGTCCACGATCTCCGGGGTCGTCTCCAACGGCGGGACCGGTGCAGGCGGCCTGACGAAGACGGGCAATGGAACGCTGGCCTTGGGTGCTGCAAACACCTACAGCGGCGCGACCACCGTAAGCGCCGGCACGCTCCAGCTCACCGCGAACAACGCCATCGGGTCGTCGTCCGCCGTCGCCCTTAACAACAGCACGCTCAACCTGAACGGTTATTCCGACCTCATCGGGAACCTCTCGTTCAACAACGGCACGATCAATTTTGGAAGCGGGTCCCCGACAAACACGCTTGTATTCGGGAATCTGACCTCGGGAACCGGTCTCCTCACGATCAACGGGTGGACCAGCGGGAGCACGA
>CAZHPC010000379.1:0-1076 GCA_964534685.1 uncultured Opitutaceae bacterium | reverse complement strand
CGGCGCTCTCGAGGATGCGCTGCTCGAGCTCGGCCTTCAGGCCCAGCTTCTGGTTCACCTTGTAGCGGCCCACGCGGCCCAGGTCGTAGCGCTTCGGGTCGAAGAACAGCCTCTTCAGGAGGGCCTTCGCGTTCGCGGTCGTCGGGGGCTCGCCCGGGCGAAGGCGCTTATAGATCTCCTTCAGGGCCTCCTCCTCGTTGCGGGTGGGATCCTTCTTGAGCGCGCGGATGAGCGCGCCCTCGTCCACCGCGGTGTCGATGACGCGGATGGACGCGATGTCGTGCTTCTCGAAGGTGCGGACGATCTGCTTGGTGAGCGGCTCAAAGGCGCGCGCGAGCACGACGCCCTTCTGAGCGTCGATGGCGTCCTCGACGAGAACGAGGGTCGAGACGTTCTCGAGGTCCAGAGCCTTCGAGACCTTGAGGTCCTTGATCTCGTAGAAGAGGTTGAGGATGTCGATGTCGCTCGAGTAGCCGATGGACCTGAGCAGCGTCGTGATCAGGAACTTGCGGCGGCGCCGGCGCCGGTCGAGGTAGACGTAGAGAAGGTCGTTGTTGTCGAACTGGACCTCGAGCCACGTGCCGCGGTCGGGGATGATGCGGAAGCTGTGGAGCAGCTTGCCGTTCGGGTGCGGTGACACCTCGAAGGCGATGCCGGGGGAGCGGTGGAGCTGGGACACGACGACGCGCTCGGCGCCGTTGATGATGAAGGAGCCGCGCTCAGTCACCATGGGGATCTCGCCCATGTAGATGTCCTCGTCCTTGATGAAGTCCTCCTCGCGCAGGCGCAGCTTCACGTACAGGGGTACCGAATACGTAATGCCCTCGCGGATGCACTCGATCTCCGAGTTCTTCGCGTCGCCGAGCGTGTAGGAGACGTACTCCAGCGTCAGGCGCTCGTCGTACGACTGGATCGGGAAGACCTCCTTGAACACGGCCTCGAGGCCCTGCGGCTTGCGCTGCTTCTCGGGGATGCCCTTTTGCAGAAAATCCAGGTAGGAGTTGATCTGTATCTCGATCAGGTTGGGCGGCTGGATGACTTCGCGGAGCTTGCCGAAGTTGATGCGTTCTGTGGAG
>CAZHPC010000378.1:0-1077 GCA_964534685.1 uncultured Opitutaceae bacterium | reverse complement strand
ACCGCCGGGTCTGGGAGCACCACGAGGAGTTCAAGAAGTACCTGAAGAGGATCCGCGTCATCGCGATCGACATGGAGACGGCCACCATCTTCATGGTGGGCTTCGCCAACTCGATCCCGACGGGGGCGCTCCTGCTCGTGTCGGACCAGCCGATGCTCCCGGAGGGCGTGAAGACGCTCGTGAGCGACCGGAAGGTGGACGATTCCTTCGTCGGCATGCACCTAAAGATCGGCATCGATTCCCTGAAGCAGCTGATCAACAAGGGGCTGACGGTGAAGCACCTCAAGTTCTGACCTACGGCGAGACGTCGAACCAGAACGGCGCGAAGGTCTCCCGGCCGGCGAGGCTCACCTCGCTCCAGATGACGTAGCGTCCCGGGCTCGGGATCGCCAGGCGGAAGGTGAACTGCGGGCGCACGGGGTCGGGGGGCCTCGCCACATCCGTCTCGTTCGGGTGGATGTGCGCGAAGCCGCTTCGAAGGGCGTCAAAGGCGACGAGGTGGGCGAAGGCGCCCATGACGGGAGAGAGGGGCACGGGCCCCCCGCCGACCCGCGTGACGGCGAGCCGGAGGTTCGCGGGGACCCCGGCCCGGATCGGGAGCGAGGCGGGCGAGAGCGCGAACGCATACGCGCCCACCGTGGCCTCCCACGAGGGCGCCTGGGTCCCGGCGGCGACGGGGTTTGGGGGGCCGTCCACCGCCATCTCGGCCTCCGAGTAGAGGCCGCGGTTGGTCGCGACGGGCGTGAAGTCGGCGAAGAACCGGTACGCGCCCCCGAACCTCGGCCTGAACCGGAAGATCCATTCGCCCGGCCTCTTGCCCGGCTCCGGGTGCACGTGCTGGTAGTCCTCGAGCGAGGGATCCGTGATCAGGAGGTGTATGCGCTTCGTTTGGACCACCTGCAGATCCTCCGGGGCGATCGGCTTGCCGCTGAAGGTGGTCAGCGAAAGCGTCGCCGCCACGTCCGCTCCCGCCCTGGCGGGGCCGGACGCCGCGACGGTCAGGGTCACCGGGGACCTCACCGCGACCACGGGCAGGAACTGGGGGTTCGCGGGGTCGCAGAACTCGATCACGTTGCC
>CAZHPC010000377.1:0-1084 GCA_964534685.1 uncultured Opitutaceae bacterium | reverse complement strand
CCGTTGTACGGGTAAAACTGTACCGGGGGTTCGAATCCCCCTCTCTCCGCCATTTGCCGTGCTCTTGCCGTCTGCAATGGCCTCGCCAAGCTCGGCGAACCTGCATGGCTGCGACCACTTCGCTTTTGGCATATGACATCCGGGTGTCCCTAGTGCACATTCAGCCGGAAATCTGGCGGATGATCCGGGTTCCCGCCGATATCCGTATGGATCGACTGCACGACGTACTCCAAATCGCCCTCGGCTGGACCGACTCACATCTGCACCAATTTCATGTGATCGACGCGAAGGGTGGCACGAAAGCCTACGTCGGCCGTCCCGATCCGGATTTCGAAGGACGCACCTCTACCCAGGACGAAACGAAGCGCCTCCTAAAGAATTTCCTGGCCGAGCCCGGAGATCGCATTGGGTACGAATATGACTTCGGCGATAGCTGGCGCCACGAGATCAAACTGACAGCCGTCCACGCCCAATCAGTCAGGTTGTCCACGCCGCTCTGCATCGAGGGTGCGCGTGCGTGTCCTCCGGAAGACTGCGGCGGAGTTTCCGGATTCGAACACGTCCTCGCCGCCTCCACCAACCCCAAACGGGTCGTCAAAGACCTGGTGGAATGGCTGGGCGACTATGATCCGACGGCGTTCGATCTTGCGGCCGTCAACCGAGCGCTGGCCCGCCGGCGGGTTTAGCCCGCCCGGCGGCCAGCTTGACGCCGCCCAGCCAGCGTTCATGCTATTGCCATGAACGTGCAGCGACTTAAGACGAAACTGGCCCGGCTGAATCTATCCGCCGCCGCCCGGGAGTCCGCTGCGGTCAAAGCGGAGCTACGCCGTGAGGACCATGCCCTTGCGGCCGCAGGCCGAGGGCGCGAAGTACTGGAGCGGAATCTTCGGTTGCTCGGCGGAACGGGCCACGGGCGCGGCCGGCTTTTGACGGTCAATAGCGTCCGTGTCCGCACCTGACCGCACCTATCCGCACGACTACCGCCTGATCTGCGCCGGACAACCACCGGCGGTCGTGGTCGGCGGCCAAGCCGTCAATCTCTGGGCAATCAGCTACCTCGATCCCGACACCGAGGGGATCACGA
>CAZHPC010000376.1:0-1090 GCA_964534685.1 uncultured Opitutaceae bacterium | reverse complement strand
TCCTTTCGGACGGAAACCCCAACCAAGCTTAATCCATGGGCCAAAAAACCAATCCTATCGGTTTCCGCCTCGCCGTCCGCCGCGACTGGCAGTCCCGCTGGTTTGCCAGCAAGAAGGAATTCCCGAAGCTCCTGCTCGAGGATCAACTGATCCGCTCCACGCTGATGGAGAAGCTCAAGCAGGCGTCCGTGCCGCGCATCTTCATCGAGCGCGCCTCGAACCGCGTCCGCGTCAAGATCTACACCGCCCGCCCCGGCATCGTCATCGGCCGCAAGGGCCAGGAGGTCGAGAACATCAAGGCCCAGCTGATGAAGCTGACGGGCAAGGAGATCCTGCTCGACATCCAGGAGGTGAAGAAGCCCGAGATTGAGGCCCAGCTTGTGGCCGAGAACGTCGCGCTCCAACTCGAGCGCCGCATCACCTTCCGCCGCGCCATGAAGAAGGCGGTCGAGATGGCCATGGCGCTCGGCGCCGAGGGCATCAAGATCCAATGCTCTGGGCGCCTCGGAGGCGCCGACATCGCCCGCCGCGAATGGCAGCGCAAGGGCCGCGTCCCGCTCCACACGCTGCGCGAGAACATCGACTACGGGTTCAGCGAGGCCCTCACCGTCTACGGCAAGATCGGCGTCAAATGCTGGATCTGCAAAAAGGAGGCCGACGCCGCCTGACAGGGCCGCTTCCGCCGCAACACACACCTAGGAGAGACAATCCATGGCCGCCATCGCCCCCGCACGCACCAAGTACCGCAAGTCCCAGAAGGGCTCCCGCGCAGGAAACGCCAAGCGCGGCAATACGCTCGCGTTCGGAGAATTCGGGCTCCAGTCGCTCACCCGCGGCCCGATGACCGGCCAGCAGATCGAGGCGGCCCGAGTCACGATCTCCCGCCACCTCAAACGCAAGGGCAAGCTCTGGATTCGGGTGTTCCCGCACAAGCCGATCACAAAGAAGCCCGCCGAGGTCCGCATGGGCCAGGGCAAGGGCCCCGTCGAATTCTACGTGGCCGTCATCAAGCCCGGCGCCGTGCTCTTCGAGCTCGCCGGCATCCCCGCGCGCGTCGCGAAGGAGGCCTTCCGCCTCGCCGACGCAAAGC
>CAZHPC010000375.1:0-1092 GCA_964534685.1 uncultured Opitutaceae bacterium | reverse complement strand
TGGAGGCAGCCCTCGAACAGCCGGTCCTCGTCCTGAACCGCCTATGGCAGGCGGTGAACGTGATTGGTGCCAGGCGGGCGTTCGGTCTCCTGGCCCGGGGCCACGCCCACGTCGTCCACCAGGAGGAGGACGACTTCAGGATGTTCTCGATGATGGACTGGATCGACTTCTCCGAGAACAACCCGCCCATGGTCGAGCTCGAGACGGTCCACACACCGACCCGGACCATCCGTCTGCCGCGCGTCATTCTCCTCACGTTCTTCGACAAGCTCCCGTGCAAGGAGATCAAGCTTACCCGCAACAACGTCTTCGAGCGCGACAAGAATTCATGCCAGTATTGCTCGCGGGTCTATCCGCGCGAGCAGCTGAACCTCGACCACGTGATCCCGCGCGACTACGGAGGGAAGACCACATGGGAGAACATCGTCTGCTCCTGCATCAGGTGCAACACCCGCAAGGCCAACCGCTTGCCCCATGAGGCTGGCATGCGCCTCATCCGCAAGCCGTCGCGCCCGAAGTGGAGGCCGGTCATCTCGATGGTGCTCGGCAACCAGCACCGCGAGATATGGAAGGACTTCCTCGACATCGCCTACTGGAACGTCGAGCTGGAGGAGTGACCGTGGCGGCCTAGCCGCGGACAAGCGGTATCGTTATCCGAAAGGTCGTTCCCGCGGGGCTCGAGCCGACGAGCTGTATGTCGCCGTGGTGGCTCATGAGCACCCGCTTGGCGATCGCCAGGCCAAGCCCTGTCCCGTCGGGCCTGCCGGTCAGGAATGAATCGAAGATCCGCCCCTTTATCGCGTCGGGTATCCCGGAACCGGTGTCCGAAACGTCGATGACCGCGTGGCCTCCCGTCTCCCTCGCCTCCGATGCGAGCCTTAGGGTGATCACTCCGCCCCCGGACATCGCCTGCATCGAGTTGATCAGGAGGTTGAGGAGCACCTGCTGCAGTTGCCCCTTGTGCCCCTCGACGACGATCGACTGCGCCGGGGCCTCAAACAACACCCGGATGTTGCTCTGCGCGAGCTTGAGGCGGACCAGGACGAGCGTGTCGGCGACGACCTCGGCGACCTGGTGGCGGGCGTGCAGGCT
>CAZHPC010000374.1:0-1107 GCA_964534685.1 uncultured Opitutaceae bacterium | reverse complement strand
GAATTCCGGCACGATTTACGGCGCGAAATGGTTCAGCGGCCGCATCGAGATACTATTGAGCTTTCACTAAAGAATGGATAACCATTCCCTATTCTGGTATGGATGGGGGCATGAGACCTCCTGGCAGTCCACAGCGGCTGGAACAGCGCCGCCGAAAAGCGATCGCGTTGCTGCGCTCGGGCGAGACCTATCAGAAGGTGGCTTGGGCGGTGAAGTCGTCGTTGAGCTCAGTGGTGCGGTGGCACCAAGCCTATCAACAGGGTGGGAAACAAGGTTTGCGCACGAAGCCGATCCCAGGGCGGCCGCCCCGGCTGACACCGGCCCAGACTGCGACCCTGACGGGCCTGCTGGTCGCCGGCGCCCAAAAGGCGGGATACGCCACGGACCTCTGGACGCTGCGCCGGGTCGCGGATCTGATCGAGAAGCGGTTCGGGGTGCATTATGGACTGACCGGCGCCCGACGGGTGCTGCTTCAACGATTGGAATGGACCTGGCAAAAGCCGGAGCGCCGGGCGATGGAGCGCAACGAGGAAGCGATTGCCAAATGGAAACGGGCCGACTGGCCCGATATAAAAAAACGCCCGTAGGCTCGGCGCTCATATGGTCTTCCTCGACGAAAGCGGCTTCATGCTCACCCCAAACGTCCGAAAGACCTGGGCCCCGGTCGGACGGACGCCGATCCTGCGCCATTGCTACCGGCACGACCGGGTCTCGGTCATCTCCGCGATCACGATCTCCTCGGCCCGCCAATGGATCGGCATGTACTTCCGATGCCACCGCGAGAACATTAACGGGGAGCGGGTCGTCGAGTTCCTTCGCCTGCTGCTGCGGCACCTCCGGGGCGAGGTCGTGCTCCTGTGGGACAGCGCCAAAATCCACCGCAACGAAGCCGTGCGTGTGTATCTGCGTCGCTGCCGGCGCCTTCATCTGCACCACTTCCCGGCCTACGCACCGGAGCTCAATCCCGACGAGCACGTTTGGACTCAGACCAAGCAAACACTCGCAAACTCTACGCCGGCGACCATTGACGAACTGGAAGACGGCGTCGGGCACACGCTTCTCCACCTGCAGCACTCGCCACGGCTTCTTTGGAGCTGCATCGATGCC
>CAZHPC010000373.1:0-1110 GCA_964534685.1 uncultured Opitutaceae bacterium | reverse complement strand
ATCCGTCCCAGTCCTTTCGCGCCCTTCGCGCGCGGCACGCGCCTCGCTTTCTCCGGGCGCATGGACACCACACCCTCCCTCGACCAGAAGACCATCCGCACCAGCCCGGTTCTTTGGATCCTGGGCGTGCTCTTTGCGCTGTTTCTGGGCGCGCTGGGCACGCAGGGCCTGAGCGACGCGGCCGACTTGTTCCGCGCGCCGGACTACTCGGCGATGTCCGAGGCGGGCCTGCAACCGCTGCGCGACGAGCTCGCCGAGGTGGATCGCCAGGAGGACCCGCGCGAGGCGCAGATCGCGTCGGCGGCGCGCGACTTCGAGGACCTGCAAGCGGCCACGCGTCGAGGCGAGGAGAGCTGGCGCGCGTGGCTGGAGACGCGCGCCACGCTGGGCGGATCCAAATCTGAAGATCAAAGCGTGCGCGCCCGCCGCGACAACCTGGACGCGATGCGCGCCGAGCGCGACGCCGCCCAGGTCCGACTCGCGGCCGCCCGCGCTGCGCCCGATCCGCGAGAGCAGACCCGCAGCGAAATCCAGAAGCGCATCCAGCAAACCGAGAAGCAGGTGCAGGCCGAGTACGACGCCGCCGAGCACGTGTGGCGCTGGAGGGTGCTCGCGGTGCGCGTGGCGCTCGCGTTCCCGGTCGTCGTGGTGGCCATCGTGCTCTGGCGGCGGCGCGCGAAGATTTCGTACGTCACGCTGATGTGGGGCTACTGGGCGTTCGCGCTGTGGATGGTGCTCTGGGGCATGGGCCCGTACCTGCCGCGCTACGGTGGCTACGCGCCGCTCGGGCTCGGGCTCGCGGTGACGGCGTGGGGCACCGTGACGCTCGCGCGCTGGCTCAACAGCCGCGTCAGCCTGCGCCGCCGCCGCATCGTGGACCAGGCCATCGCCAAGCACCGCTGCCCCGGCTGCAACCGCGACTACCTGCTCGGCCGCGAGACCAGCCTCGACGCCGGCCTGGGCCGCAAGGCGCGCACCCTGCACTACGACGTGAGCGCGCTCCACCCGCGCACCTGCGCCGCGTGCGGCCTCGCGCTCTTCGCGCCCTGCCCGGCGTGCCAGTCGCCGCGGCTGGTGCACGCGGATCACTGCTCGACCTGCGGGACGTCG
>CAZHPC010000372.1:0-1118 GCA_964534685.1 uncultured Opitutaceae bacterium | reverse complement strand
ACGCCGCAGGAGCCCGAGTGGCACCCGGAGGGCGACGTCCTCACGCACACGGGCCACTGCCTTGACGCCCTGGCGTCCCTCGACGGATGGCTCTCGGCGCCTCCCGCCCGCCGCAGGATTCTCACGTTCGCCGTCCTGGCCCACGACTTCGGCAAGCCCTCCACCACCCAGCGCGCCGAGCGACGCGGCGCGCTGCGCTGGGTGAGCCCCGGCCACGAGGCCGCGGGCGGCCCCGTCTCCGACTCGTTCCTGCGCCGGATCGGCGCCCCCTTGGGCCTCGACGCCCCCGTGAGGGCGCTCGTCATCCACCACCTGGCCCACCACCACGGCCAGGAGGGTGACTATTCCGACGCGCAGGTCCGCAGGCTCGCCCGGAAGCTTTCGCCCGCGACGATCGATGACCTCGCCCTCGTCATGTCGGCCGATTCGATGGGCCGGCCGCCGCTGTCGGCCGCCGGGATCCTCGAGCTGATCGGCCGCCTGCGCGCGCGCGCGTTCAAGCTAGCCGTCGAGGAGGCGGCGCCCAGGCCCATCATCCAGGGCCGCCACCTGGTCGCCATGGGCCGGCGCCCGGGGCCTGATTTCAAGCCCATCCTGCACGCCGCCTTTGAGGCCCAGCTCGACGGCGCCTTCACGAACGAGGCCGGCGGCCTGGCATGGCTCAGGAAGCACAACCTATGATCGCCGCATTCCAGTGGGACCTCGCCCGCCAGGTGGAGCGCCTGGACTGGCTCCTTGCGCAGCTGCCGCGCTATGCCGACTGGGGATACCGCGAGCTCTACATCCACCTCGAGGACGCGCTCGAGTTCCCGAGCCTTCCCGGCGTCGCCCGAAGGGACGCGTACAGCCGCAGGCAGTTCGCAAGGCTGGTCCGCGAGGCCTCCCGGGTCGGGATCGGGGTCGTTCCGATCGTCAACCTCCTCGGGCACACGCAGTACCTGATCAAGGTGCCGGAGCTGCGCGACCTGAACGAGCTGCGGGCGCCCGACGGCTCGCCGCTCGAGCGCGGCCAGGTATGCCCGCTCCACCCGAGGATTCTCGAGGTGGCCGACGCGCTCCTGCGCGACGTCGCGCCCTTCTGCACGGCCGGGAAGGTCCACGTCGGCCTCGACGAATCG
>CAZHPC010000371.1:0-1126 GCA_964534685.1 uncultured Opitutaceae bacterium | reverse complement strand
AACCCGCGGCCAAAGGCTTATGAGTCCTCTGCTCTACCACTGAGCTACCCTGGCTCATCCTGAGTAGTCTAGAATGCTCGGCGGCTTGCGCGACCGGCAAGCAAAATTCGGCGGTCGATCTCCATTAAGCTCGCACCGGCTGCAGACGCCGCTTGCGGGGCAGAAAGCGAATATCAACACGGCGCTCCACGGCAGCTGCGATGCGGTTTAGCATGGCGAGCGAATGCCCTTCATAGTCGGCGTCCTCGAGCCGGGAAATCACGGATTGGGTGGTGCCCACGCGGCGGGCAAGCTCAACTTGGGAAAGGCCGGAGCTCTGCCGAAGTTGAAAAATCTTGTGGGCGACTTCTCGATTGGCCACTTCCTCCTCAAAACTTTGCTGCCGTCGCGGATCGTTGCCGGCGATGTGGGCCAGAATTTTCAAAGCATCGGTGGTGGTCTTCTTAGGCATCGGAAATCTCTCCTTTGAATGTGTGAACTGTCGGATTGGCAGTGAAGCCGGCTTTGCGGGTTATTGCGCGTTTGATATCGGTAGCGGGCAAAGTGGCTTCCTTGGACAAGCCGTGGGCAATAACTGAAACCGTCTGCCCATGAAAAAAGTAGAGTAGGCGGTAATTGACTGAGCCCATACGCACACGCAGCTCATAGATGCCATCACGCAGATAATCAGCTTCAGGTCGGCGCAGTTCGTGACCAAGAAGCGCCAGGCGGGCAATGGCAGCCCTGCATTTGTCGTAAGCTTTGGAATTCGTCGCATTTAGTTCTCTGAGCCACTCAACGACTGGCGCGTCGCTGTCCTGCTCTTGGTAAAAGACAACGTGGATCGAAGGCATCGGAGTCAAGCCAGTTATCGCATTTTTGCGATAGACCGTCAAGACAACAAGCAATTCAGATTCATCGGTTTTGTTGTCACCCGACTTGTCACCCGATTCGAAAAAATGGGATCCCTCAGGATGACTCGGGATGAAAAGAATTCTCCGTAAGGGAATGACTATCCAACGGGAGATGACTCTAGATGATTCAGGTCGATTGCAGCATATTGGGCCATAACGAATTATGAGTCCTCTGCTTTACCACTGAGCTACCCTGGCATATCCTGAATGGTCTAGAATGCTCAGTCGCTAAC
>CAZHPC010000370.1:0-1136 GCA_964534685.1 uncultured Opitutaceae bacterium | reverse complement strand
GATCCGGCAGCAATTGCAGGATTTCGTCGAGGACTTCGCGGCTGATCTTGGCCGCAGCGAGCGTCGGCATTGGTGTGGTAAATATATTGAAGGGCTGCTGCGTGAAGGGGAGCGCAAGTCGATTGAGCCCATGGCGACCCGCATCGACGGCGACGAGCAAGCGTTACAGCAGTTCGTCAGTCAAAGCCCGTGGGATCACGAGGCGGTCCTTTTTAGCCTGCGCCAGAGGATGCGGCGCAAGGCGAGCCCGCCAGGTGTCCTCGTGCTCGACGACACCAGCCTGCCCAAGAAGGGCAGTCACTCTGTCGGTGTCGCCCGGCAGTACTGCGGCGCCTTGGGAAAGATTGCCAACTGCCAGAGCATCGTCACTTGGCATTGGACCGACAAGCACCTGCACTGGCCCTTGGCCGCTCAGCTGTACCTGCCGGCAGAGTGGACGGAGGATTCTGAGCGCATGGCCGGGGCCGGCATTCCTCAGCCCGCACAGCGTTTTCGGGAAAAATGGCGCATCGCCTTGGAGCTGCTCGATGCGATGAAGCCGCAGCTGCCTGCTTATAAGGCGATCGTCTTCGATGCCGGCTACGGGGCCGTTCTTCCCCTGCTTTCAGAGCTGGAGAAGCGTGGCGAGCCCTACGTGGCGCAGGTACCGAGCAATGTCGCCGCGTGGCCGGCCGACGCCGTCGCCACCCTGGTGCAGCCCACGGTCGGCCGTCCACGACAACACGCGGTCGTGCGCGATCCCGCCATTCGGCCGCTGTCGATGGTGCAGTGGCGAGAGCACCTGCCAAAAGCCTGCTGGCGGTGCGTGAGATTGCCCCGCGCCGATCACGCTACGGTGCGCGCCGTGGCTGTTCGCGTGCGCGCCTCTCAGCGCGCCAGCCGCTGGCGCCAGCCAGGCGTCTTGCGATGGCTGCTTATCGAAGAGCTCGCTGATTCCACGTTCAAGTACCACCTCTCCAACCTTCCCGAAGACACGCCCCTCGAAGAGCTCGTGCGCCTCGCCCATCAGCGCTGGGCCATCGAGCAGGGCTACCAGCAGTTGAAGGAGGAACTCGGCCTCGATCACTTCGAGGGCAGATCTTGGAGAGGACTTCACCACCACCTCACCCTCTGCTTTCTTGCCTTCTGCTTCCTCG
>CAZHPC010000369.1:0-1139 GCA_964534685.1 uncultured Opitutaceae bacterium | reverse complement strand
CGTGAAGGCGGGGACGCTCGACATCGACTCCTCCGACAAGGGGGCCCGGTTCATCCGCTTCTGCAACGTCTTCAATATCCCCATCGTCACGCTGGTGGACATCCCCGGCTTCATGCCCGGCGTCGCCCAGGAGCGCGGCGGCATCATCCGCCACGGGGCGAAGATGCTCTTCGCCTACGCCTCGGCCACGGTCCCGAAAATCACCTTCATCCTGCGCAAGGCCTACGGGGGCGCCTACCTGGCCATGTGCAGCTCGGACATGGGGGCGGACGCCGTGTACGCCTGGCCCACCGCGGAAATCGCGGTCATGGGGGCCGAGGGCGCGGTGAAGATCCTCTACAAGAAGGAAATCGCCGCCGCCAAGGACCCGAAGGCCAGGGAGGCCGAGTATGTCGCCGAGTACAGGGACAAGTTCGCCTCCCCCTACGAGGCCGCCCGCAAGGGAATGATCACGGACGTCATCGAACCGGCGCAGACGCGGCCCATCCTGGCGATGACGCTCAGAAACGCCCTTTCCAAGCGCGAGAGCCGCCCGCCGAAGAAGCACGGCAACATTCCGCTCTGACCCCGCGATACCAGCCAACAATCCCGTCCCATGAGCAAAGAGCCCAGAGAACAAGCGATGAACAATGACCAAAGCCCGGAACTGCGCGCGGTGATCGCCGCCGCGGTCTACGTCACCCTCGGCTCCGGCGCCCGAATCGCGTCGGTGGAGCCCGCAAAGCGCTCGGCCGCCACGAACGTCGATCCGCAGATGTATGCATGGTCGCTCGAGGGCCGCAGGCAGATCCACGGCGGACACAGAGTCAGGTAATCCAACCGAACACCCATTCCCACCCCATTATGAAAAAGCTTCGTGTAACCGTCGACGGCACCGTCTTTGAGGTCACCGTGGAAGTCCAGGAGGAGGTCGGCCAGGCCCCGGCCGCGGCCCCCGCGCAAACGCCCGCGCCCGCAGCGGCGCCGACGCCGGCGGCGGCCCCGGCCCCGGCGCCGGTGCCGGCAGGCCACGGTCCCGGCGACATCCGCAGCCCCATGGCCGGGAAGCTCGTGTCGATCGACGTCCAGGTCGGCCAGACCTTGGCCGAGGGCGCCCAGGTGGCCACGGTCGAGGCCATGAAGATGAACACCTTCGTGAA
>CAZHPC010000368.1:0-1140 GCA_964534685.1 uncultured Opitutaceae bacterium | reverse complement strand
GGAGGCGACCAGCTCTTCATCGCTCAGGCCCGCTCCCTGGGCCTCTCGTGGTACGCCATCCTTCCCCTGCCGCGGGCCGAGTTTGCCCGCGACTTCACGGAGGCCGAGTGGCCGGTGGTCGAGAAGACGCTGGAGCAGGCCGAGAACGTGCGCGTCATCACCGAAAACGGCTCGCGCGAGGACGCCTACCTCGACTGCGGCATGGAGACCGTCAACGGCTGCGACGTCCTTCTCGCGGTCTGGGACGGCGACCCGGCCCGCGGAAAGGGGGGCACGGCGGACGTGATCGAGTATGCGAAGTCGATCGGCAAGCCGATCCTGATTGTCGACGCGGCAAGCGGCGAGATCCGCAGGGAGAACTGGGCCAGGCTCGAGCGCGGCGACGAGAGCCTCGCCTACCTGAACCGGCTGCCCGAGGCCGCTGGCGCCGGCTCCGGCAACCCGTTCATGGCCCCGGACGCGATCTTCAATTTCCAGAAGAAGTGCGACCATGCCGCGAGCAGGGGCGCGCCGCAGTTCAGAAGGCTGATCGCGTCAACCGTTCTTCTGCACGTCGCGGCGACGATCATCGCTGCGGCCGCGCTGGCCTACGGCCTGCACCACGTCTCGGTCCCGTGGGCAAAGTTCGTCTGCCTTGCGGCCGCCCTCTGGGTCGCGATCGTCCTGAGGCGCCACGCCCATTCCCACGACAGCTGGGTGCGCTGCCGCCTCGCGGCTGAGTTCTGCCGCTCGGCGCTTGCGACGTGGGGTCTGCCGCGCGCAGCCCCCCTCTTCGAGGAGCTGGACCTTCCGGGCGTCCGGGCGCTCACGCGCTCCCTGCACATCCTCCACAGCCGCTCGTCGGCTAGCCGGCAGGTGCCGATGCAGGAGTTTAAGCGGATCTACCTTGAGGAGCGGATCGACGACCAGCTCGCCTATTACCGCAGGCAGGAGGGCCGCGCGCTCCCTCAGTTCCGTCGGCTGAAGGTCGGCTTCTGGATCGCGACCATTGCGGCGCTCACCAGCACCGCGGCCTATGCCGTCGCCCACACACTCCACGCCGAGGTGCCCGAGTGGGTCCGCACCACCTTCTTCTATTTCATCCCGATCGCGCTGCCGGTCGTGGCGGCGTCATTCATCTCGATGATCTCGATCAACGAC
>CAZHPC010000367.1:0-1146 GCA_964534685.1 uncultured Opitutaceae bacterium | reverse complement strand
TCGGCAACAAGTGCGTGAAGGACGTCGCGGGCTACAGCCTGAAGGACCTCTTCATAGGCAGCGAGGGCACGCTCGGCATTGTGACGGAGGTGCTCCTGAGGCTCCTGCCGAAGCCGGCCGCAAAGCAGACGCTTCTTGCGACCTATTCCCGGATGGACGCTGCGGCTGAGTCGGTGTCGGCCATCATCGCGGCGGGGATCGTCCCGTGCACCCTTGAGTTCCTCGATTCGAGGACGATCCGCTGCGTCGAGGACTATGCGCACGTCGGGCTTCCCCTAGACGCCGATGCGCTCCTCCTTATCGAGGCGGACGGCCATCCCGCGGCAGTCGCGGACGAGGCGGCGCGCATCCGGGAGCTCTGCGAAAGGAACGGGGCCACCTCGGTGCGACTCGCGGCCGATTCCGCGGAAGCCGAGCGGCTTGCCACCGCGCGGCGAAGCGCCTTCAGCGCGCTGGCCCGGATAAAGCCGACCACGATCCTAGAGGACGCAACGGTACCCCGGAGCGAGCTCGGCAGGATGATCCGGTTCATCCAGGAGACCGGCGCCAGGCATCGCCTGGAAATCGCGATCTTCGGACACTTCGGCGACGGGAACCTGCATCCGACCTTCCTGACCGACGAGCGCGATGCGGACGAGATGCGGCGCGTCGAGGCGGCGATGAGGGAGATCTTCGCGCACGCCCTTTCGCTCGGCGGAACCATCACCGGCGAGCACGGTGTCGGGCTGGCGAAGAAGGCCTTTCTCAGGCAGCAGTTCGGCGATGCCAGCTACGCCCTGCTGAAGACCGTCAAGCGCTCGCTGGATCCGCACAACCTCCTCAATCCTGGCAAGATCTTCGACCCGTGAGCGAGACGCCGAGCCTCCTGAAATCGCTGGATTACTCGGTGCTGCAGCAGTGCATGCACTGCGGGCTGTGCCTTCCGTCCTGCCCCACCTACCTCGAGACCGGCAGGGAGCGCAATTCGCCAAGGGGACGGATCTCCCTCATGAGGGCCATCGCGGATGGCGAGCTAGGGGCGACCAAGGGGTTCGCTGATGAGATGTCCTACTGCCTCGGGTGCCTTGCGTGCACGACGGCATGTCCCGCGGGTGTCGACTACGGCACGCTCTTCGAGGCCGGGCGGGCGGAGGCCGAGCGGAGCGG
>CAZHPC010000366.1:0-1148 GCA_964534685.1 uncultured Opitutaceae bacterium | reverse complement strand
CTAATATCCGCGCATGCCCGGTGGGCAGCGCACCATGATCTAATCAAGCGGACGCGAAGGAGTGACGGAGGCGCCCCATCTAGTAAGTAACGGGCGTGCCCGAAGGCCCACCCAAGGGCGTGCACGGGCGCCCCCGCCGCTCCAAAGTTAGGAAATGACGAGGCCGAGCTGGGCGGCGCTGGCGCGGCCTGTGGCCAGACGCCAGAGGTCGACGGCGAGCTGGCGGGCGATGGCGACGACGATCTTTTTGCGCCGGCCGGGCCGACCCTGGTCCATGAAGGCCTCGCGCCACTTAGCGACGGGGCGATACGCGGGTTGGTAGCGCAGGAGCCGCCAGGCGGCCTCGACGAGGAGGTGGCGCAGGCGGGGATTGCCGTGGCGGTTGATGCTGCCCTGCAGGCGGCAGGCGCCCGAGGAATGCTCGCTCGGGCAGAGGCCGGTGTAGCTGGCGACCTGGCGGCGATTGCGGAAGCGGCTCCAGTCGCCGACCTCCCGGCGCAAGATCTCCCAGGTCAGCGGTCCCAGATAGGCTGGCAGCGGTGCCGGGGCGGCGGCCTCGAGCTGGGTGGTCAGGGCCACCGCCTCGGCGTCGATCGCCAGGATGACCCGCTGGAGCGCGCTTAACTGCTCGCGCAAGTCGGCGGGAAGCTCGAGGCGCGCAAAGGTCCGCTGCCGCCACCACTCCGGCGCCAAGACGACGCCGCGCAGGCGCGCGATGCCCTTGCCGCGGAGCGTGAAACGCACCCGGTCGCAGACCAGGCTCTGGCGCTGGCGACTGACACCGCGCGCGGCCTCCTCGGCCTCGGAGGGCACCCAGACCACCGCCAGCGCCCCGCGATTGCCCGCCAGATGGCGATCCAGGCTCGAGCAGAGCGCGCCTGCATCCCGGGCGTCGGTCTTAACCCGCTCCCCGTAGGTGCTCCAGTCCCGCGGTCGCACAACCAGATTATGCACGCCCAAGGCCGTTAGGCGCCGGTGGAGCACATAACCGAACGGTCCCGCCTCGTAGCAGCTGTGGACCGACTCGGCTGCCGCTAACTGCCGGCGCACGTAGCCGATGAACGCCTCCTCGCTGAACCGCTGCGGCGGCTGCGAAGCCTGCTCATCCACCTGCCGCACCACCACAATGAGGCTGGCATGAATATCCA
>CAZHPC010000365.1:0-1156 GCA_964534685.1 uncultured Opitutaceae bacterium | reverse complement strand
CCCACATCGGCGGCATGGACGCTTACGCGTTGGCATTTCGCCTCGCCCGGCGAATGCTCGCAGAAGGCCGCTTTGCGGAGTTCGTGCGGAATCGCTACGCGAGCTTCGACACGGGCTTCGGCCGCGACATCGAGAAACGGCGCGTCGGTTTCCGTGAACTCAATCGGATAGTCTTGAACCGCCTCGGCGAGCCCAAGCCTCGTTCGGGCAAGCAGGAGAACCTCGAGAATCTGCTCAATGCCTACCTCCACGGCTAAGTCCGCTGCCAGAGACACCGCTGTCCAGGCCGCACCCTACCTCGACGCCAGCCAGCCCTTGGTTCGGCGCGTCGACGATCTGATCGGCCGACTTACGCTGGCCGAGAAGGTCAATCAGATGCTGTACGAGAACCAGCCCATCGACAGGCTCGGCGTCCCGGGCTACAATTGGTGGAGCGAGGCCTGCCATGGCGTCGGCCGCAGTGGACGAGCCACGGTCTTCCCGCAGGTTATCGGGCTCGGCGCGACCTGGAACCGCGCGCTCATCGAACGGATCGCCTCGGTCATATCAGACGAAGCGCGCGCTAAGCACCACGCCGCCGCCGCCGCCGGCCACCGCGGGCAATACCAGGGGCTCACTTTTTGGACGCCCAACATCAACATCTTTCGTGATCCGCGCTGGGGGCGTGGCCAGGAAACCTTTGGCGAGGACCCCTGCCTGACCGGAGTCCTCGGCTCTGCAATGGTGCGCGGCCTGCAGGGCGAGAATTCCCGCTATCTCAAGACGGCGGCTTGCGCGAAGCACTTCGCCGTCCACAGCGGCCCCGAGCGGGAGCGCCACTCCTTCGACGCACGCCCGACCCCGAAGGACTTACACGAGACATACCTGCCCGCCTTTGAGGCACTGGTTCGCAGCGGGGTCGAGGCCGTAATGGGCGCCTACAACCGCGTCCTCGGCGAGCCCTGCTGCGCCAGCCGCCTCCTGCTCGGCGAGATTCTGCGCGGCCGTTGGGACTTTAAGGGCCACGTGGTGAGCGACTGCGGTGCGATCGACGATTTCCACCAGCACCACCACACCACCGACAATGCGGCGGCCTCCGCGGCGCTAGCCGTGAAGAACGGTTGCGACCTGAACTGCGGCACCACCTACAACGAACTTCCCGTGGCCGTGCGCGCTG
>CAZHPC010000364.1:0-1159 GCA_964534685.1 uncultured Opitutaceae bacterium | reverse complement strand
CCCTTTATTTTTTCCTGCTTGCCGTCTATCGTGACCGTCGCCATCGTCGGATCGGAGACTCCGATGGCGTAGGCGATATGGACATAGACTTCTTTGGCTTTTCTTTTCTTTAAATAATCGACGGCGATCCTCCTCGCCATATATGCTCCGCTTCTGTCCACTTTCGTCGCGTCTTTGCCCGAGAAACAGCCGCCGCCGATGGGCACGTTCGGCCCGTAATTGTCCACGGCGAGTTTTCGGCCGGTCAGTCCCGTGTCGGCGTTAAATCCGCCGATCGTCCACGCTCCGTTGGGATTTTTCATCCAGACTTTTTCTATCTTCAAGTCTTTGGCGAGGAGAGGAACAATTTCTTTTTTCACGGTTTTCGCCAAAAGCGAATTTTTGCCGTAGTCGGCGTTGCACACCGACGTCAGCACGGAAAGGACTTTGCCGTTCTCGACCGTCACCTGAGATTTGCCGTCGGTCGCGCCCATGGCTTTGGTCAATTTTCGCGAGAGCACGACTTCCAAAGGCAGAAACTCCTTGGTCTCGCTCGTGGCGTAGCCGACCATGATACCCTGATCGCCTGCGCCGTCATCGTCTACGCCGTGCTTGATTTCCGGACTTTGCTCGACGACATTGACGGTCACGCCGATGTTTTCTTTGTAGCCGCATTTCTTGTAGACGTCCTGCGCGATTTTTCTGATGTTTATTTTGGCCTTGGTCGTGAGCTCGCCCGTGACGGTGATGATGCCGTGACCGCCGAGAACTTCGATGGCCGAGCGGGTAAAAGGGTCTTGTTTGAGGCAAGCATCGAGGACCGCGTCGGATATTTGGTCGCAGACCTTGTCCGGATGGGCGATGGTGACCGACTCCGCTGTTTTTGTCATAAATGTAAAAACTAGCTAATAAAAACTCCTTCCGTTAGGAAAGAGTTTTTATTTATCTTTCCCTTTCGGGATTGGATGGGGCACCTTGCTGATTTCTCAGTAGGTTGTCGGGCAGGTCGTCGAGCCAATACTCTATCTGCCGCTCTTGATAACGATATGGAGTTGTCTTTGTATATTAATATTCCGCCAAATATCGCGCAACTGGGGAAAACTATTTAGCTTTGGCGAAAAAACGTTTGCCTTTTTGGATTATATCGCCGGATGAAAGCGTCACGTCTACCGACGAGACA
>CAZHPC010000363.1:0-1178 GCA_964534685.1 uncultured Opitutaceae bacterium | reverse complement strand
AAGCTCGAGCAGTACGACTACCGCGGCGCGACGGCGATCGCCGTCGTGATGCTGGTGTCGTCGTTTGTCCTGCTGCTCCTCATCAACTTGCTCCAGAAATGGAGCCGCCGGTACCAAGCCATATGACGTGATTCCATGTTGGGGCGTGGATTCCCCTTGCCAAGGATCCGCCGCCCCCCCCGGGACCCTCCGCCGCCCAACCCTCCTCCCTCACCTTGGCCTCCGCAATCGCAACCACGCTCTCGACCCGTGCGGTCCGCGCCGCCCCTCCGCGCGCGACGAGGGACCCCGCCTGGGCCCGCTGGCTGCTCACGGCCGTGGCCCTCGCGTTCCTCGCCTGCTTCCTCGTCCTTCCGATCGTGGTCGTGTTCGCGCAGGCGTTCTCAAAGGGCGGCGCGTACTTCCTGGCGGCGGTGTGCGAACCCGACGCCCTGGCCGCGATCCGGCTCACGCTGCTCACCGTTGCGATCGTGGTCCCCGCCAATGTCCTTTTCGGCATTGCGGCGGCCTGGGCCATCTCGAAGTTCAAGTTCTCCGGCAAGAGCCTCCTGACAACGCTCATCGACCTGCCCTTCGCGGTGTCCCCGGTCATATCCGGCCTCATCTACGTCCTTGTCTTCGGGGCCCAGGGCTGGTTCGGCCCGTGGCTCATCGCCCATAACATCCGGGTCATCTTCGCCGTCCCGGGGATCGTGCTCGCCACGACCTTTGTCACGTTCCCGTTTGTCGCGCGCGAGCTGATTCCCCTCATGCAGGCGCAGGGCACGGACGAGGAGTATTCCGCGGTGACCCTTGGGGCGAACGGCTGGCAGACTTTCTGGCGCGTGACGCTCCCGAACATACGCTGGGGCCTCTTCTACGGGGTGATTCTCTGCAACGCGCGCGCGATGGGCGAATTCGGGGCGGTCTCGGTCGTGAGCGGGCACATCCGCGGCGAGACCAACACGATGCCGCTGCACGTGGAGATCCTCTACAACGAGTACAACGTGGCGGGCGCGTTCGCGGTCGCCTCGCTCCTCGCGCTCCTCGCCCTTGCGACGCTCGTCGTCAAGTCGGTCGTCGAGTGGCGCCAGACCGGATCGGCATGAGCATCGAAGCCCACTCAATCCACAAGAAGTTCGGCGCCTACACGGCGCTCGACGGCGTCGACCTGAACGTCCCGCAGGGGAAGCTGGTGG
>CAZHPC010000362.1:0-1180 GCA_964534685.1 uncultured Opitutaceae bacterium | reverse complement strand
TCGAGGAGGCCATTTCTACCGTTCCGCCGGACCTGTGATGAACCTCCGGCCGGCCTTGGTCTTGGCTGCGGTGCTCATCCTCGCGGGCTGCCGCCAGAGGGTGGTCACGCCCCTCGAGCGCGACGAGGCCGCCAACGACGTGAGCGAGGCGAACTTTGCCCTCACGCTGCGCGACTGGGGCAGGGCCGAGGGGCTCTATGTCAAGGCGACGGAGCTGTGCCCGGACGAGGGGGACGCCTGGGTGAGCCTCGGTGTCGTCCGGATGCGCATGCACAACGCGAGCGGCGCCCGGGCCGCCTACAAGTCCGCGCTTTCGGCGTACAAGGACTACCTGAAGGGAGACCCTTCAAACTCCGCCTTCGTGATCCGCAAGGCCTACGTGCTCGTGCTCCTTTCCCGGGCGGACGAGGCCCGCGCCTGCGTCGACGACGCCCGTACGAGATTCCCGGACGACCGCAGGCTGCGCACCTTTGTCGAATCGAAGGGGCTTGAGAAGATGATGGCGGACCCTGGGCTCAAGGACCTCACGCCCTAAGGCCCGCTGTGCACCCCTTCTGGGCGCAGTTCCTCAAGGTCGCGGTGGCTCATCTTCTGGCCGTTGCCAGCCCCGGGCCGGATTTCGCGATGGTGGTGCGCCAGAGCGTGACCCATGGCCGCCGCTCCGCCGTCTGGACCAGCATAGGCATCGGCAGCGCGATCCTCGTGCACGTGACCTATGCCGTGCTCGGCATCGGGATCCTGCTCAGGACCTACCCGGTCGCCTTCACCGCCGTGAAGTTCGTGGGCGCGGGCTACCTTGCATGGATCGGGGCCAAGGGGCTCATGAGCCGCCCGCGGCGCGGGCTTGCCGCGAGCCCCGCGGGCGCCGAGGCCGAACTTTCCCGCCCCGCGGAGCCGGCCCCGCGCACGGCGTGGACGACGGGCTTTCTGACGAACGTATTCAACCCGAAGGTGACGCTCTTCTTCGTGGCGATCTTCGCGTCGGTCATCGACCCGGCGACGCCCAAGGTGATCCAGGCGGGCTACGGGCTGTGGATGTCGGCCAGCACGATGGCCTGGTTCTCGATGGTGTCCCTCTTCCTCACCCGGGAGGACGTGCGCAGCGCGTTCCTCAGGGGAGGCCATTGGATCGACAGGGCCATGGGGATCGTGCTGATAGGCCTCGCCGTGGCCCTCGCCG
>CAZHPC010000361.1:0-1181 GCA_964534685.1 uncultured Opitutaceae bacterium | reverse complement strand
GGTGAACCAGACCTGGTGCGGGCCCTCCCGCTGGGCCACCGCCCCGATGACCTCCCCGGAGACCTGGTCCCGGTTGGCCCACCCGACAAAGTCATATCCCTTGTCATCGACCAGGACCTCGCCGTACTTCCCGGTCCGGGAGTCCAGGAACTGGAGCGGCCGGGGCTTCCCTTCCTCGTGCCGCGCCCGCGCCAGGAGCTCGCCCGGCTTGTTTCCGGGCCCGAAGACCGCCCCGTGGTCCATGTCCACGGGGCAAGGGACCCACCGTTCGCCATCCAGGCGCAGAAGCGTGACGTGCGCCTCCTCGGCCGTCGTCGCGAACTCCAGGTTGCCCTCCCTGTCGGCCATGTAGCCGATCGTCCGTCCCTGGGCGGGCTTCGGGAAGCGCTCCAGGATGTGCAGGTCGTTGTTCTCGCGGGTCGGCTGGATGTTCGCCCACAGGGCCTCGTTGTTGGCGAGGAGCAGGTTGACGCCCTTGCTGCGGGACAGCTTGCTCGAATTCACGAGCGCGGCCCCCATGTCGCCGCCCTGCTGCTGCAGCGCGTCCCAGCTGATCCATACAAGAGGGCCAAGGGGGTCCTTCCTCGGGACGTCGATGATGCGGGCCCCCCAGTACTGGAGCAGCGGGTAGGTGTTGTCCAAGTCGCCGATGTCGGCCGCGTAGAGACCGATCCCGTAGAGCTTCTGGGCCGACACCTCGTAGACGAGCCTCGTGTCGCTGAGCCACCGGACCTCCCCTATGTCATAGTCCCCGTTGCCACCGACCATGCCGTACTTCCGCGTCTTCAGGTCGTAGACCAGCAGGAGATGGCGGTCCTCCCCCGCGGTGACAACCGCGGCAATCTCCGTTCCCGCCCGGTTGAGTCTCGGCTCCTGGGCCAGCGCCGGCCTGAAGAAGTCACCGACGGGGATCTGCTGGCCGTCCGGGACCGGGCTTGTGCGCGTGAGGTCGTAGTCCCCGGCCCGCACCCGGAGCCCCTGCAGGGCGGGGGCGGCCGCCATGAGCAGGCGCACGGCTAGAGGGACAAGGATTCTCCGACACGAACTCATGGGGCGGGCGTTGTGTATAACAGGCCGGGCGGCCCCATAAAGCCAATTGCTCCGCCCCGCAAAAAGGAGGCCCGGTTCCTCTTTCGAGGAACCGGGCCATAACCTGGCAACAACCTACTCTCGCGGGACCT
>CAZHPC010000360.1:0-1186 GCA_964534685.1 uncultured Opitutaceae bacterium | reverse complement strand
AGGTCCAGGTCATCGGCATCCTCCTCTCGGCCGACCAGAAGAACGAGTCCGACATCGCGATGGTGAACGGCGCCAGCGCCGCCCTCGCCATCTCCGACATCCCGTGGAACGGCCCCATCGCCGCCTCGCGCATCGGACTCATTGACGGCCAGTTTGTCGCAAACCCGACCATCGAGCAGATGTTCTCGTCGTCCCTCGACCTGATCTACGTCGGCAATGAGAAGGACATGCTGATGATCGAGGGCAGCGCGGACCAGCTGCCGGAAGATCGTTTCATCGAGGCGCTTGAATTCGCGCACAAGGCCATCCAGCCGATCATCAAGGCGATCAGGGAGCTGGTCGCCATCGCCGGAAAGCCCAAGGCGACGTTCCCCCTGGTCGGCGCCACCCCCGAGGCGCGCGCGATCATCGAGCGCATCGCGGGCCCCAAGATCCCCGATGCCATCTTCGGCAAGGAGAAGGCGGTCCGCGCCGCCAACATGAAGGCGATCAAGGACGAGACCAAGGCCGCCCTCACCGCCGAACTCGGCGAGGGGAAGTTCACGGACGTCGACCTGAACGTCGTTTTTGAGGACCTCCAGTACAAGGCGTACCGCAAGACGGTCCTCGAGCGCGGCGTCCGCGCCGACGGGCGCGACGCCACGACCCTCAGGCCCATCGGGTGCGAGGTCGGCGTTCTTCCGATGGTCCACGGCAGCGCGATCTTTGAGCGCGGCGACACCCAGGGCCTCGTGATCACCACCCTTGGGCCGACCAAGGAGGCCCAGGACATGGACGGGCTCACGGGAGGGGCGACCTCCAAGAGCTTCATGCTCCATTACAACTTCCCACCGTTCTCCGTCGGAGAGACGGGCCGCTTCGGCTCGCCCGGCCGCCGCGAGATCGGACACGGCGCGCTCGCCGAGCGGTCGCTCGTGCCGGTCCTGCCGCCCGAGGACGCGTTCCCCTACTCCATCCGCGTGGTGTCCGAGATCATGGCCTCCAACGGCTCGACCTCGATGGCGTCGATCTGCGGCGGCTGCTTGTCCCTCATGGACGCAGGCGTGCCGATCATCGCTCCGGTTGCGGGCATCTCCTGCGGACTGATGACCGACAACGCGCCGGACGGCTCCATTGCAAAGTGGGTCACGATCACCGACATCATGGGCGAGGAGGACCATTTCGGCGACATGGACTTCAAGCTCGC
>CAZHPC010000359.1:0-1192 GCA_964534685.1 uncultured Opitutaceae bacterium | reverse complement strand
CCATTTCGGGCGATACTTTCGCACAGAAGCGCGGGAGTCCAGCCGGAGTAAAAAGACGTTTCTTTCGGTTCTTGGGCATGTTCGTTCTTTAAACGTTAGCATATATATGCTAAGATACGGAGCCAGAGTCAACTCCTCCCTATGTCACTCTGGTTCCATTGGTGGTCGGTTGTGTCGCAACTGCGTTCGGCGTGTTCTCGCCGACGCACCTTTTACTGGCTGGTCCTCGTCCTGGCCGCCCTCTGCACCCGGGGGGACCTGGCTGGCGTCACCAGCTTCGTGCGGGCCTTGGGCCTGCGCAGCCGCTGCTACGGCTGCCTATTGGACTTTTTCCACAGCGCGGCGCTCTGTCCCGATCGTCTCGCCCGCGTGTGGACCCGGCTGGTCCTGAAGGTCCATCCCGGCATCGAGCGCAGCAATGGACGACTCGTCGTCCTGGCCGATGGCCTGAAAAAGGGAAAATGCGGCCGCAAGATGCCTGCGGTCAAGCTCCTGCATCAATCCGGCGAGTCCAACACCAAGCCCTCCTTCATCATGGGCCACTCCTGCCAGGCCCTCGCCCTATTGGCGCGCGTCGGACGCTTTCACCACGCCGTTCCCCTGTGCGCACGCATCCACGAGGGCCTGGTCTTCAGCAACCGCGACCAGCGCACGCTCCTGGATAAGCTGCTGATCCTCCTCGCCAGCCTGGACTTGCCTGAACCCGTGATGCTGATCGCCGACGCCTATTACGCCAGCGGCAAAATCATCCGCGGGCTCTTCGAGCGGGGCGGACACCTCATTTCCCGGTGCAAGAACAATGCCTGCGCCTTCGAGGCTGTCGTTGCCGATCCCAGGCGGCAGCGGGGCCGCCCCAGGCTCTATGGCCGCAAGCTGCGCTTGCGCGGATTGTTCGAAGAGCCACTGCAGACCATGCAGAGCCCAGCCTACGGCGAAAAGGGTGTCAGCGTGCAGTGGATCTCACGCGATTTGCTCTGGCGGCCAGCCCGCTGCCTCGTGCGCTTTGTCGCCGTTGTCCATCCCACCCGCGGCCGCTTGATCCTCATGTCCACCGATCTGTCGCTCTCGGCGGCCGAGATCATCCATCTCTATTCCTTGCGCTTCAAAATCGAAGTCTCCTTCAAGCAGGCTCTCCACACCCTCGGCGCCTGGGCCTATCACTTCTGGATGATGGATATGCACCCACTACGGC
>CAZHPC010000358.1:0-1194 GCA_964534685.1 uncultured Opitutaceae bacterium | reverse complement strand
TCGTCCTCGACCGCAAGTGCGCCGAGATGCGGCTCTGGCCGGCCATCAACGTCGCGGCGTCGGGCACCCGCAAGGAGGAGCTCCTGATCGACGCCAAGAAGCTCGAGGGGATCCACTTCTTCCGCCGGGCGCTCGTGCAGCAGAAGATCGAGGAGGCGACCGAGACGATGATCGCCCGGCTCTCGAAGACCAAGACCAACGACGAATTCCTGAAGCTTATCGCCCGCTAAGAACAAACTTCGCTCTTGCCCGTGTGCGCTCGCGGCGGGCATCCTAACCCTTCCCCCCTTTCCTACCGCTGAACCCGACGCATGCATAGCTTCTCCGAGCAATGTCTCGACATGGCCCGGTCGATCCTGGGCCACAATCTCGACTCGATACAACCCGACGGCACCGTTCTTCCCACCTCAGGCGAGCAGTCCCGGCCGGATGAGCCGGGGCATGTCGTATTCGCGCTCGGGGAGTACTACCGCAACACGGGCGAGACGACGCTCAAGGGCTTTGACCTCATAGACCTGGCCGCGCGCTGCGTTACGGCCCAGATGTTCACGGAGCCGCTCGCCGAGAACGGCCTTGCGTACGCCGCTCTGGGGCTCCTGTGCTTCGGGCCGTCGAAGGAGCGCAACCCCGTCTGGGAGCGCCTGGTCGAGGAGACGCAGAACCGCATCGACAAGCAGCTGCTCCACCGCAGCGACTACGACAACCACTGGCAGGCCTTCAACGTGGCGAAGGCGGTCGCCCGGTTCAGCTTCGGCCTCTCGAAGAAGGACGAGACCTCGCGGCTCATCGAGCGCATGGTCGACCGGATCAACCAGACGAGTTCGGCCGGCTTCTTCGACGACTCGGTCGAGGGCCTCGGGGGCAACTTCAGCCTCTATGGGGTGATGACGTTCGTCTTCATACGCTCGGCGCTCCAGCTCCACGCCAACAGCGGCGTCCGCGACCGCAAGCTCCCGACGCTGCGCACCTACGCGGAGAAGTACATCCGCATGATGCCCGACCTGGTCCGGCAGGACGGCCTGGGCTGGTCCTTCGGGCGCGCGGCGGGCGCGTACGGCCAGATGCACTGCGTGAGCCTCATCCTCCAGGGGCTTCGCGACGGCTGGATTCCCGACGACCAGAAGCAGAAGTACTTCGATATCCTGCGCCGGCTCTTCATGTTCTTCTACCAGACGTACCTCGACCAGGAGCAGG
>CAZHPC010000357.1:0-1208 GCA_964534685.1 uncultured Opitutaceae bacterium | reverse complement strand
TGCTCCAGACGCTTCGCCAGCCCCCGAGGGCGGGCCCCTTGCGGGGCTTTGCCCGCGCGCCATCCTTCCAGGGGCGGCGCGCGTTGGGCTTCGGGGACCTCTCAGCGTCTCTCTGCGGAGCGGAAAATCGTACCGGCCAAAGCGCCCGGCGGCCGAGTTCCACGGCGGCGCAGGCCGGATCGGGCACGCGCAGGGCATCGGCCCAGAGCCGATTGCCCAGCTTCGAGGAATAGGCGGGGTTGACCTCGATATGGGCGATGCCGGCAGCCTGCACTCGTCGCATGAGGGGTTCCAGCAGCCCCCTGCGAAACCATACCTGGTTGATCAGGCGGTTGAACCGCCTGCCCCTGCCGTGGTCCTTGGGCCCCAGGGCGAGCCTCTCCGTTACGACGGCGGACACTTGGTGGTGTTTCGCCAGGAGGGACATCTTCTTTGCCAGGATTGCCAATTCATAGCGACGTTTGTGGTTGTGAGCAAAAGAGCGAGGATCGCCCGAAGACAGCCCCAGCCTGCGGCTGAATTCGGCGTACTCAAACACCCCCCAGGCGGCGCATCGGCAGAAACCGGCCCCAGCCGGGCTGGCGTCCACCACCGCCCAGCCGAGCCTCGCCGGATTCAGGTCAAGGGCCAGCACCCGGCCAGCCCTGCCACCCGACGCAGGCGCCAAGGGCTCGCTCCACGTTAGAGCAATCTCAGACTCGTTGATCGTGACCGTGAAGGGGACGTCCCGGAGGGTTTCGCACCGGGCCTGTAACCCGGTCAACCGGCGGCGATACTCGCGGCTCTTTCCCGAAAGCAACAGTTTGATCGGGAAGTCCCGGCCATAAGGCCCATGATAGATCACGCGGTCAGAGGCCATGTCGAGTGTCACCAGATGATTGCCTCCCTGGGGGCCATAACTCTTGGCGTGTCCTTCGATATAGAGGGGCATGAGCCTTACCGCCCTCCATTCCTCTCGGCTCATCCGCCCCTGGGCGCGTTCCAGGAAGGCCCGCCTTCCTCCGAAAACCACCTTCCCGTCGGGATGACTGGCAAAGAGTGCGCGGGCCTTCTTTATCCCCGAGAGAATGAGCCAGGTGTGCAGCCCCTGGCCGACCGGCCGCAGGCGCAGCGTCTTATAGAGGTCGCCCTGCGCCACACCGGAAACCAGGCACCGGTAGGCGGAACGTATCAGCCGACCCTGGCGCCGGCGCTGATCCGTGAGCGCC
>CAZHPC010000356.1:0-1232 GCA_964534685.1 uncultured Opitutaceae bacterium | reverse complement strand
GGACACGACCACCACGGTCGTCACGGGCATCGAGATGTTCCGCAAGCTCCTCGACCAGGGGATGGCGGGCGACAACGTCGGCGTGCTCCTGCGCGGCGTCGAGAAGGACGGCATCGAGCGCGGCCAGGTGGTCGCGGCGGTCAAGTCCATCACGCCCCACAAGAAGGCCAAGGCCGAGATCTACGTCCTGTCGAAGGACGAGGGCGGCCGCCACACGCCGTTCTTCAACGGCTACCGTCCGCAGTTCTACTTCCGGACAACGGACGTTACCGGGGTCATCACGCTGCCGAAGGGCGTCGAGATGATCATGCCGGGCGACAACATCAACGTCGACGTCGACCTGATCGTCCCGATCGCCATGGAAAAGACCCAGCGCTTCGCCATCCGTGAGGGTGGCCGCACGATCGGAGCCGGTCGTATCACGGAGATCACCGAGTAATCGTTCGTCACGAACAACTAAACACGGCTCGCCGAGGTTCCGAAACGGGGGCCTCGGCGTCGTCGTCTAAACAATTCCACGACTATAGGGGTGTAGCTCAATTGGTAGAGTAGCGGTCTCCAAAACCGTTGGTTGGGGGTTCGATTCCCTCCGCCCCTGCCACTCCAAAAGGTTCCCACAGCAGCACATGAAAAATCCGTTCCAAAGCACGCGCATCTTCGTCGGCGAAATGGTCGGCGAGCTCCAGAAGGCGAGCTGGC
Organism: uncultured Opitutaceae bacterium; assembly: GCA_964534685.1. Classification (GTDB taxonomy): domain Bacteria; phylum Verrucomicrobiota; class Verrucomicrobiia; order Opitutales; family Opitutaceae; genus Palsa-1447. Next base: position 533 of record CAZHPC010000356.1, on the reverse strand, counting down.
CCACCCGGACGGAGCTGCGCGACTCGACCATCGTCGTTATCCTGGCGAGTCTGCTCCTCGGGCTGTTCACGAGCATCAGCGACTTCTCGCTCTACCAGGTGGTCGACCTGTTCACGTCGATGGTCAGCCGCTAAACCCGCAATGGCATCACAAACGACAGCGCCCACAGGGGCCCAGTGGTTCGCGCTTCACACGCTCTCCGGCCAGGAGAACAAGGTGAAGACCTACATCGAGCGGTTCAAGACCGCCGAGGAGCTCGATGACTCGATTTTCGAGGTCCTGCTCCCCACGGAGGTCGTATCGGAGGTCAAGAACGGCAAGAAGTCGTCGAAGGTCAGGAAGCTCTACCCGGGCTACGTCTTCATCCAGATGAAGCTCTTCGAGGAGGACGGAAACCTGATCAACAAGCCCTGGTACTTCGTCAGGGAGGTTGCAGGCGTGATCGGCTTCGTGGGCGGGGAGCATCCCGCGCCGCTCCGCCAGTCGGAAATCGACGAGATCCGCGCGCGCATCGAGGCGGCCAACGGCAAGGA
>CAZHPC010000355.1:0-1234 GCA_964534685.1 uncultured Opitutaceae bacterium | reverse complement strand
ATTAGGCTCATAACCTGAAGGTCGCTGGTTCAAATCCAGCCCCTGCACCCAATCTGAGGCCCTTGGACCACATCCAAGGGCCTTCTTGTTGAATCGAGAAAGAATTATGCGCTAACCCGCAATAATCGAATCTCAAATTGAATTAGCGGAGGTATGCCTCCAAACAACCATCGAGCGCAGAAAGGTGCTCGAGCGAGATTTGCCCGATAACCCCGCGCAAACGGCCCTTTCGCACCTGGCGGATGCCCGGTATCACCGCGTAGCTCTCTTTACCTCCAAAGTTGCCGACCGACATTCGAAGCGGAAGGATTTCGGGCGCTACTGTGGAAGTGGGTATAACGACAACGGTATTGAGTACCTCGTTGTGGGCTGTGCCCGACACGATAATGCCAGGTCGCACCTTGCCCATTTCCGGTGGAGACGTGTCACTCAAGTCCACCCACACCACTGTGCCGCGTTTCATGGCTTCTTTGGCTCAATCTCGTCTACCAACGGGGCCGATTCCCAAACCTCCATGGCAGCACGCTCGTCAGGGTTATCTTCCAAAAATCGTTGATAGAGTACCGCAGATGCCCTGTTTTCCCGGGCCCGGTGCTCCTTTTCAATCAATTCACGCACAAAGCCGGATATGCTCTCATCCTTCGGTTTCAAGGCCGCGACCTTCTTTAACAAGTCGGCTTCTAGTTTAATGGTAGTTGCTGACATACCACAATAGTAGACATGTAGTATGATATGTCAATCCTATCTGTTGAGCACAGGGCTCAGACGCCATCCATTGGTAGATGCGGAATCGCCAGGCTCATAACCTGAAGGTCACTGCTTCAAATCCAGCCCCTGCACCCAATTTAAGACGCCTCCCGCTGCTCAGGAGGCGTTTTTGGTTAATGGGTTAGACCTATTCTGAATGGGGCGAAAAGGTCGCGGATGACGAGCCAAAACACTCGACTCTAACCAACCAAGCACATCACGCCTCCCTCGGACGGTATCGCACAATTCTCGCTGCATTGCGTTTGCCCCAGTTTGCGCCCATAGAATCAGCGATCAAACAGGAGATCCGGCTCTTGAAGAGACACGACAAAACCGCAACCGGAAGAGCGGAAGACTCAAGTTCCCCATGATGCGACAAAACCTCCGTCTGCTCACAACCGTTTCTATCCTGTGCTCTTCGTGCCTGCTCGCCGAAGTGCATGCCCAGCAAAAAGAGGACACGCTGATGCGGGATTTCTTAAATCCG
>CAZHPC010000354.1:0-1238 GCA_964534685.1 uncultured Opitutaceae bacterium | reverse complement strand
GCCCTCACCCCCCAGCGCGAGCAGTTCCTCGAGTACGACATTTCCGAGCTGATCTACGGGGTCGGCCAGACCGACAAGAAGAAGCTTGGGCTGATCACGAGCCTTCCGCTTCAGGGTTCGCCAGGAATGCCCATGATGGGACAGCCGGGCACCGAGGCCCAGTTCGTTGTCGGCGAGTGGGAGGACACCTACAAGATCGTCCCGGTCGAGGCTTCAGCGACGGAGCTCCCGCCGGACCTGGACGTCCTCGCCGTCATCCATCCCCAGAACCTCACGCCGAAGCTGCAGTTCTCGATCGACCAGTTCCTGTTAGCCGGAAAGCCCGTCTTCATCGCGGTCGACCCGTCCTCCCTCTACTTCAAGCGCCAGGCCGGCCAGTCCGCGATGTTCGGCGGACCCCAGCCCAGCGTCTCGAGCGACCTGCCCGCGCTGTTCGGCGGCTGGGGCGTCGCCTATGACCCGGAGAAGGTGGTCGGCGACCTCGAAAATGCCGAGGAGGTCGAGCTGCGCGACCAGTCCCACCTGCGCTACCCCGTGTGGATCAGCCTGCCCCAGGGCAGCTTCAATTCAAAGTCGCTTCCGACGGCCCAGCTGTCGTCGGCGCTCTTTGTCGAGGCCGGGAGCGTGTCCCTGAAGCCGGGCAGCACGCTCACATTCACCCCCCTCATCGAGACCTCCGGCAAGTCGGGCGACGTCCCGGTCGCCGCGCTGCAGTTCGCGCAGCCCGACGAGGTCGCCCGTCAGGTCACGCCGTCCGGAAAGCGCACGCTGGCCGCGCTCATCTCCGGGAGATTCAAGTCGGCCTTCCCTGACGGTCCCCCAAAGAACCCGGAGCCCGCAGAAAAGAAGGACGAGAAGGCCGCCCCAAAGGCGCCTGAGCCGGCGGCACCGGTGTCGCTCAAGGAGTCCAAGTCCACCTCGATCCTCATCGTCGTCGCCGACACCGACTGGCTCTTCGACGAGTACAGCGTCCGCAAGTTCCCCTTCATGGGCCAGACGGCCGCCGAACCCTTCAACGACAACCTCGCCTTCGCGGCAAATTCGCTCGATTTCCTGGCGGGATCGCGCGACCTGATCTCGATCCGCGGCAAGGGCAACTCGGTGCGCCCCTTCACCGTCGTGAAGCGGATGGAGGCCACGGCCGCCGAGAAGTACAAGGAGAAGCTTACGGCCCTCGAGGCCAGGATCAACGAGGTCCAGGGGAAGCTGGCCGAGCTCCAGGGCAAGAAGAGCGAGGG
>CAZHPC010000353.1:0-1245 GCA_964534685.1 uncultured Opitutaceae bacterium | reverse complement strand
GCCAAGTACTGCATGCCGGGCGAGCTCCGGTAAAGCGAAATAGAAACTACGGGCCAGTGCCGAGCCACGCCGCGAGGTCGTCCTCATCGAGGATTCGCCGGCCCGACCGGTATTCGGGGGCAAGCAGGCGCTCGTAGCCCGGCTCGGCGAAGCGGCGGCAGTGAAGGAGCACCCTCGCGCTCTGGCCCGGCGCCCGCACAAGTCGGCCGAGGGCCTGGTTTACCTTCTGCATCCCGGGGATCCTGTAGACCCGGTCGAAGGCGTAGTCGCGCCCGGCTTCCGAAAGCTCCGCGAGGCGGGCCCTCTGGACGGGGTTGACCTCGGGCAGGGCGGGTCCGACCACCATGGCGTGCGACACCTTCCCGCCGAGCAGGTCGATGCCCTCGGCAAAGCCCGACCCCAGGACGAGAAACAGGGCGCGGCCGGCGCCGAGCGCGTCGGCGATCCAGGCGCTCTGCGCGGAGAGCTCGCTCCGCTTGGGCTGCAGGCTGGCCCCCTCGACGCCGCGGGCCACCGCCTCGGCGTACGCGTAGCTCGGGAAGAACACCGCGATCGGCGCGCCGGGCCCGGCGGACCTGTGCAGCGCCGAGACGGTCTCCGCGGTCGCCCCGATGTGGCGCTGGCGGTGCTGGAAGGTCGTGTCGACCCTCAGGTCGACCGCCATGTCGTAGGCGCCGTCCCGCCACGGGGTGGAGGCCCGGATCGCGATCAGCGGGCCGCACGCGCAGCTCTCCTGGAAGCGGTCGACCGGGCCCGGCGTCGCCGTCGCGAAGATGACCCCGCCAAACTCCCGGAGCGCAGCGCCGATCACGGGCGCGGCGTCGAGGCAGGTTATCGAGAGCACGCCGTCATGGGGGCTCCACCAGAGGCGGGACAGCTCGGTCGAGCCGAGCTGCTCGGCGACGGACGGTACCTTCCAGATGAGGCCGGAGACCTGCGGGCCGAGCTCCGAGTAATCCACGGGGAAAGCCCCGGCACCCTCGGAGAGGCCCAGGATCCGCTCGCGCGCGTCCTCGATGTCCGGCCCGGCAAGGCCGCCGGCCTTGGCAAGGGAGCCGAGGAACCGGGACCAGTCCTCCCACAGGGCGACCCATTTCGCCTGGGCGCCGGCGTGCCGCAGCGCCTCGCTGACGGCCCTCGCCTCGTCCGCCGAAAAGGTGTGCGAGTGGGCGTCGGCCACGCGGGACGGCAGGTTGTGGGCCTCGTCGATCACCAGGAGCGTCCGCGCCGGGTCGAAGCCGGGCC
>CAZHPC010000352.1:0-1248 GCA_964534685.1 uncultured Opitutaceae bacterium | reverse complement strand
GTACGTCCGGTGGTGTGAGAGCTGGGGGAGGGTAACCTCCCCTCGCTACTCGATTTAGATTGCAGAAGTAGGTACGGGAGATTGGACGGCTCGCGGCACGACTCGAATGGAGGCGGCAGAAAGTTGTTTATTCGGCGGCAATCGGACTCTATTGCATGCGTTGACCATGGCCATCCGCGCGCGCCCGTCGCCAACACCCGGGGAGCCCGTCGCCGACGCGGCAGCGACCGCGGAGCGGAACGCTGACCTTCGCAAAGCGGCGCCTTCCAGGGCGGCCGCCAGGCAGATCATAGACCGCCGCTCTTTCCTGAGATCCGCATTCGGGGGTTCGATCGGGTTGGCCGCGTCCCTTGCGTGGCCGCTCAGGTTGGCGGCCGGCGCAGGAGGACCTGAAGCCGCGGGTCTTGGAGGAAGCGGGGCTGCCGCGCCGCAGGGCTCCAGTACGCCTGGCGTCCGGAAACCCCAGCCGGAGAGCAACCGGAAGATGGCCGAACTCCTCGCGAAGATCACGCGAGAGGCGGACCCGCTGCGCAATCCTTTCAGGAACAGGGAGCAGGCGGCGATCCTCAATACGCTCAAGGCCCAGGCCACTGATCCGCAGCGGCTCTTCCAGATCAGGATACGGCTTGCGTGGCAGTACCTTGACGCGGGTGACGCGGACGCGGCGCTCAAGGAGTACGACGCCATCATGCGGTACATGGAGGACAACAAGGTTCCCGTTGAGGAGCGGCGCGAGGTCGAGTGGCTCACGTTCAAGGCGGTCTGCTACCTGCGGATGGGAGAAAACGAGAACTGCCTCGAGAACCACAATGGAGACTCATGCATCTTCCCGATCAGCGACAGGGCGGTCCACAGGCTGGAGCGGGGCTCCCGCGGGGCGGTCGCGGTCCTGACCGAGTTGCTCGACAAGTACCCGGGCTGCCTGCGGGCGAGGTGGCTGCTGAACATCGCCTACATGACTCTGGGCGAGTACCCCGCGAAGATCCCGCAGAAATGGCTTCTGGAGCCAAAGCTCTTCGAGTCGGAGTACGACATCAAGCGTTTCCCCGACATCGCGGCCGACGTGGGGCTCGACGTCCACGGCCTCTCCGGGGGGGTCGTGCTTGAGGATTTCGACAACGACGGGTTTCTCGACGTGATGGTTTCGTCCTGGGGCCTGAACGACCAGGTGCGGCTGTTCCACAACAACGGCGACGGCACCTTCACCGAGCGCACCGAGGAGGCCGGCCTCCTCGGGCTCACGGGCGG
>CAZHPC010000351.1:0-1253 GCA_964534685.1 uncultured Opitutaceae bacterium | reverse complement strand
ATCGCGTACCAGATCTATGACGACCTCGCCGACTTCTTCGGCCGCGAGGACAAGATTGGCAAGACGCTTGGCACGGACCTGGCGAGCGGCAAGCTCACGCTCCCGCTGTTTGCCCTCATGGACAGGCTGCCTCCGTTCGAGCGGGCGGCTCTTTCTGAGGAAATCGGCGGGCTGCAGCCCGCGAAGCCCGCGCTGCGCCTGAAGCAGATGCTCGACTTCGGCGTCTTCGACACGGTCGAAGTCGCCGTCCGCCACGAGGTGTCGGCGGCGCGCGCCGCCCTCGCGGAATGGCCGGGGCGGCCGCCGACGCAGCACCTGCTCGCCCTCTGCGACGTCCTTCTGGCGCAAGTCGGCTCCCTCAAGCCGGTTGGATGAGCGCCGGTTCAGCCGTTGGGGCGGGGCAGGACGCCGGGAAGGGCGCCCCGACTTCGTTTCCATTTGCTTTAGGTCGCTCGCGGGACTTTCTTCTGCCTGCCTAATGAACGCCAGCAAGACCCTCGAGAAGACCCTCGTGGCGTCGCCCGAGCGCAAGCTCGAGGCGGATGCTGACCTGGACATCGTCCGGAAGGTCCAGGTCGGCGACGTGGCGGCGTTTGACCGGCTGATCTTGAAGTATCGCGAAAGGGTACTCGGGATCATCTACAACATGACCTCCAACCGGGAGGACGCCTCGGACCTTGCGCAGGATGCCTTCATCAAGGCGTTCCAGTCCATCCACCGATTCCAGGGGCAGGCCTCGTTCTTCACATGGCTCTACCGCATCGCAGTCAACTCCACGCTGAGCCACCTTCGGAAGAACCGGCTGCGGTCGTTCTTCAGCCTCGAGTCGATCCGCGAGGAGGATCCCGTGTCCCGCGAGGTGATCGACGCCCTGACCGACAAGACGGGGGCCGGAAGGGACGCGTTCGTCCATGAACTCCAGGAAAAATTGAACGATGCCATGCAGAAACTGTCTATCAATCATCGGACAGTGGTGACTTTATTCGAAATCGACGGACTCAGCCATCAGGAGATTGCCGAGATAATGGAATGTTCGGTCGGGACCGTGAGGTCACGGCTCCATTATGCAAAACAATTGCTCCAAGCCGAGCTCCAGCCTTATTTGCTCAAATGAAACGAGATACGGAACGTAAGACCACAATCGAGGATCTTTTGCGCCTCAAGAGGGCCGAGCGTCCGCCTGCTGAGTTTTGGGCGACATTCGAGGCGGAAATCCGTGCGAAACAGCTTTCGGCGATCGTGAGCAGGCGGCC
>CAZHPC010000350.1:0-1256 GCA_964534685.1 uncultured Opitutaceae bacterium | reverse complement strand
TCGGACCAGAGGGCCGAGGTCACCATGCCCACCTCCCTCAGCCCCGGGGCGAGCCGGTCGGTGACATCCTCGAACCGTCCGCCGCGGTTGGCGAGGAGCGCACTGCGTGGCGCCAGCGGATACTGGCCGGACAGGACCCGTCCGCCGATGAAGAGCCCAAGGCGGCCGCTGTGGTCAAAGTCTGCGGCGGCGACCGCGCCGGCGTTCAGCGCGAGCTCCGGGAGTGCGCCCTCCGGCGCCGGCCTGAAGCCTCCCCGGCCGTCGTTTAGGAGCAGCCGAGGCTGGTATTCCGGGGATCCGGCCGGCAGGGCGTTGCCGCCCCGCGTGACGAGGAGGTCCTGCCTTCCCCTTCCCGTGGCGTCAAAGAGGAGCAGAGGCCCGTCGTCCATGGGGGAGGTCTCCCTGCCGAGGGCGCCGTCGGCGGCGGCGAACGGGCCGCGGCCTGAATCGAGAAGAAGGCGCCTGGGATTGAGGGTCGTGCCCCCGACCACGACGGCGTCGTTCCCGCTGCCGTCGACTTCCCCCACCGCGAGGCCGGGGCCCCGGCGGTTGAGCCGCAGCGGGATCAGGCGCTGCATGGCGGTCTCGTCGACCGTCTCCTCGCGCGACACGAGGGAGAGGCCCTCCCGGCCGGACACCTCCTCGAACTGGCGCGGGGCGGGCGGCGCATCCCGGAAGGCAGGGGCGGGCGCGGGGGGCTCGGTGACCGTGAAGCGCATGTCCGCCGGCAGGTTCTCGAACGTCTGCACGTGGCCGCTCGGCCAGGCCACGGTCATCCGGTTGATGACCGCGTCCGTCCCCAGGCCGAAATGCACCATGGGCTCGCTGCTGGAGAGGTACCCGCGGGCGAGCACGAGCTGGCGCACCTGGACGCCGAGCGCGCTCTCGATCCTGACGGTGGCTCCCACGCCGTGCCGGTTCGAGACCGTCCCGCGCAGGTGGATGTCCACGCGGTGGGGGGTGTCGTTGTCGTTGCGCATGATCGTCACGCCCCCCTGGAAATTGGTGTAGACGATGTCGAGGTTGCCGTCGCCGCTCAGGTCGCCGAGGGCGGTCCCGAAGCTGACGCCGCGCTGGTTCAGGCCCCAGGCCGCGCTCACGTCCTCGAACTGAAGGTCGCCCAGGTTGCGGTACGCGAGGTGGGTCTCGGCCATCACGGGGCTGTCGTGCATGATGCGGATCCGCTCGGCCGCGGTGTCGGCCCCCGCCTGCCGCGCGAGGATGTCGACGTTCGTCGACTCCCTGTGGGAGCCGTT
>CAZHPC010000349.1:0-1261 GCA_964534685.1 uncultured Opitutaceae bacterium | reverse complement strand
CAAGAGAACGGGCAGCGTCATGTAGTTGTTGTGCAGCGAGCGCTGTTTCGCCTGGAGACCCAGGCGCGGATCCGGCGCCCCGCCCGCGAGCATCGACGCGACGACCTTCTTCTGGTTCGGGATGATGATGAAGAACACGTTGGCCACCATCGCTGTGCCCACGATGGCACCGACATGGAGGAAGGCGGCGCGGTCGCTGAAGATACGGGTCAGCGTGTAGCCCGCGGCAGTCAGGACCAGGAACCAGATCGCGCCGAACACCGGCCCGTCCTTGCCGAGCGGCGAGCGGCAGAGACCGTCATAGACGAGCCAGCCACCGACGAGGAAGGCGAGCGAGATGCCGATCGCTTGCGGCACGCTGAGTGCCAGATTGGCGCGGTCGATCAGATAGATGTCGGCGCCGATGTAATAGATCACCGCCAGTAGCAGGAACCCGCTGATCCAGGTTAAATAAGCCTCGTATTTGAACCAGTGCAGATGCGGCGGAAGCTGCGCCGGCGCCACGAGATATTTCTGATTGTGATAGAAACCGCCGCCGTGAACGGCCCAGAGCTCGCCGGCGACCAGCGGATTGCCGCCCTCGACCTTGCGGATATTGCCGTCGAGCCAGACGAAGTAGAACGACGCGCCGATCCACGCGATGCCCGTGATGACGTGCAGCCAGCGTAGCGCCAGTTCGAGCCAGGGGACCATGTCAGCGAGCATGGACGGCCTTCGGCGAGCGCGCCGCGGCGCGGGCTTCGATCGTGAGCATCAATTCGGCGGCGATGGCCACGGCGAGAACGGCCGGCTCCTTTGAAACAAGACCAATATTGCCGATGGGGCAGATCAGGCGCGGCAGCATCATACGTGGAATTCCGTCCGCGAGCAGGCGCTTCTCGAACCGCCCGCGCTTGGTCGCCGAGCCGATCAGGCCGCAATAGAGGAAGTCGGCGCGTTTCAATACAGCGCGCGTCAGGGCGTAATCCAGATCGTGGCTTTGGGTGAAGATCAGGAACAGCGATCCGGGCGACGCGGTTTCGGCCTGGGCCACGAGATCGTCGGCGATCACAGGCTGCACGGCGCCCTCGACGGTGCCGAATTCGAGCCTCGTGTCGTACCAGCGCGTGCGCAGCGGCAGGCTGCCCGCGATGGGCGCAAGCGCGCGGCCGACATGGCCCGCGCCGAACATGACGAGCATGGGACGCGGGTCGACTTGCTCCAAAATGACGAAATCGGCCGGGCGGGATCGGACCTGCGCCGGAGCGATGGCGCGTCCGAG
>CAZHPC010000348.1:0-1263 GCA_964534685.1 uncultured Opitutaceae bacterium | reverse complement strand
ACGTCGAAGCCCTCCTTCATCCCGAGCTCCGCCTGGACCTCCGGGAGGCGCTCGCGCGAGACGTCGACCGTGCGGGTCGCGCCCATCTTCGAGGCGAGCGCCAGGCGGTCCGGGTTCACGTCGGTGACGACGATCTTGCGGGCGCCGCAGTGCCGCGCGATGGCGGCCGCCATGCAGCCGATGGGGCCGGCGCCCGTGACGAGGACGTCCTCGCCGACCAGGTCGAACTGCAGCGTCGTGTGCGTGGCGTTGCCCAGGGGGTCGAAGCAGGAGAGGACGTCCAGGGGGATCGCCGGGTCGACCGGCACGGCGTTCGTGGCCGGGATGCACAGGTACTCGGCGAACGCGCCGTTGCGGTTCACCCCGACGCCCTTCGTGTCCTTGCACAGGTGCCGCCGGCCGGCCAGGCAGTTGCGGCAGACCCCGCACACGATGTGGCCCTCCCCGTCGACCAGGTCGCCCTTCTGGAAGCGCTGCACGGACGAGCCCACCTCCTCGATCGTCCCGACGAACTCGTGGCCGATCACCATCGGGGCCTTGATCGTCTTCTGGGCCCATTCGTCCCAGTTGTAGATGTGGACGTCCGTGCCGCAGATCGAGGTCTTCCTGATCCTGATCAGCACATCGTTCGGTCCGGGAACCGGCACCGGAACCTCGGTTAGGTCGAGCCCGGGCCCAGGTCTCAACTTCGAAATGGCCCGCATCATCTTTGCGCTCATTGTATGGACCAATGCTTGTCGCGGATTGCCGCCGAAACAACCACGAACCGACGGGGGCCCTCGCTCGGGGATTGCGTCCGGGGGCGCGGCGCTGTGCTCTATCCCGAGTCCCCATGACCAACCGATTCTACGGAGCCTTCGACAGCGAGACCCCCGCCGGGGAGCACAAGACCGACTACAGGAACGCATTCCAGATAGACCGAGACCGGATCATCCACGCGCACGCCTTCCGCAAGCTCCAGTCGAAGACGCAGGTCTTCCTCTCCGGAGAGTACGACTTCTACCGCACGCGCCTCACGCACTCGATGGAGGTGGCACAGATCGGGCGCTCGATCTGCCAGTTCCTGAGGTCCGCGAAGGGTCCCCTGGGGGACGATTTCTTCATCGACGCGGACCTGGTCGAGGCGGTCTGCCTCGCGCACGACCTGGGCCACCCCCCGTTCGGGCACTCCGGCGAGCGCACGCTCCAGGAGCTCATGGGGCGCTGGGGCGGGTTCGAGGGGAACGCGCAGACGCTCCACATCCTGATGGAGACCATGTACCA
>CAZHPC010000347.1:0-1274 GCA_964534685.1 uncultured Opitutaceae bacterium | reverse complement strand
TCCACGTGGTCACGCAGTGGAAGTCGCTCACGTCGACGACCTGGGGCAGGGCGCCGAACTGCTCCCAGTCGAGCCTGACCGGATTGTCGACAAGGCCGTCGAGGGTCAGCGTCCACTGCGCGAGAGGGATGTCCGGCTGCACGCCGAGGTCGAGCACCGGGAACCCGGTCGTCAGCTTCTGCCCGGGCGGCAGCCGGCCGGCCGAGGCGACGGCGCGCGCGGTGACGCCGCGCGCCTTCTGCTTCTCGGCCCATTTCTGCTTGGCCTGGATGTAGCGCTCCTTGGACATGCGGTGAGAGGTTGCCCCCGGGGCGCCGTGTCGGCAAGCGCGGGGCGCCTACCGCCCGAAGAATCTGAGGGTCCTCTCGCTTGCGGGGGCGTCGATGACCTGGGAGGGCGGGCCCCGCTCGACCACCTGGCCCGCGTCCATGAAGACGACCTCGTGGGCCACGGCTCGCGCGAATCCGACCTCGTGGGTGACCACCACCATCGTCCGCCCCTCCGACGCAAGGGAGCGCATCACGGCCAGCACCTCGCCCGTGAGCTCCGGGTCGAGGGCCGAGGTGGGCTCGTCGAAGAGGAGGGCCGCCGGTTCCATGGCCAACGCGCGCGCGATCGCGGCGCGCTGCTGTTGGCCCCCGGAGAGCTGCGAGGGGTGCGCGCCGGCCTTGTCCGCAAGCCCCACGCGTTCCAGGAGGCCGTCGGCGAGGCTTCGGGCGGACGCTTTGGAGAGCCCGCGGATCACCCGGGGCGCCAGCGCGACATTCTCCCAGACCCGCAGGTGCGGAAACAGGTTGAACTGCTGGAAGACCATCCCGACCCGGGACCTGAGGGCGTCGAGGTCCCTGTCCCTCGCGCGGACGGGCCTGCCCTCGAACCGGACTTCCCCCGCGTCCGGAATCTCAAGAAAATTGAGGCAGCGCAGGAGCGTCGACTTTCCCGAGCCGCTGGGTCCCAGGATCGCCATGACCCGCCCGGCGTGGACCTCGAGCGAGATCCCGTCGACAGCGGTCACCGGGCCAAAACGCTTCACGATGCCCCGGGCCTCGAGCACGGCGCCCCTGGTTTCCTCCGGTCTCTTTGCGTCAGGCTGCATGGCGGCGGTAGCGGTGCTCGAGCGCCTTGACCCCGAGCGCCAGGAGGAGCGTCAGGGCGAGGTAGAGGAGGGCGAGGAGGGTGAGGCTCTCCGTGTACCGGAACGTGGCGCTCGCGTAGAGGCGCGCCTCCTGGGTGATGTCGCGGACGCCGAGCACCGAGACGAGCGACGAGTCCTT
>CAZHPC010000346.1:0-1276 GCA_964534685.1 uncultured Opitutaceae bacterium | reverse complement strand
CCTTCCGCTTTGACTCGACCTCCGCGATGTAGCGCCGGGTCGCGGGGGGAAGCTCGAGCCAGATCTTGATCGCGATCGCCATGCCGACGACCGCGAACGGTGTCAGGAACAGGGGCCACCACTGCCAGTTCCGGGTGGCAATGTAGCCGATGCTGAAGGATTGGATCGAGCTGCCGAGGTAGGCGAACCCGTCCACGATCCCGGAGCAGGTTGCGGTCGCCTTGCGGCCGCCAAAGTCCGTCGCCGCCGTGCCGGACATGAGGGACGTGATCCCGACCGCGCACGTCACGATGGCCACTCCGGCCACGCCCACGGTCACCGGTGACGAATGCAGCGTCGCCGCCATCACAAGGGACATGACCAGGACAATCCCGCAGAGCATCGCCGCGGGCGGGCCGCGGCGGGACTGGAAGAACTTGTCCGAGACGAATCCGGCTGCGAAGCCGCCGCCCACCCCGAAGATGCACAGGAGCCAGCCCCAGTGCGCCAGGAAGAACCCGGCCCCGGGCTGCTTGATCTCGTTCGCGAACACGAAGTACCACTGCGAGATCCCGTTGCGGAAGATCCCCGAGGTGAGCTCGACCACGGCGATCATGAGCATGAGGGGGCTCGTGAAGACCTTCTTCAGCAGGTCGAGGTACGACAGGTCAATGTGCATGAGGCCCGACGAGGCGTCGTGGGTGTCGAAGGCGGGAAATCCGGCGTCCTCGGGCGTGTCGGCGACGGCCCAGATGTCCGTCACCGACCAGAAGGCGATGATCATGGCCGGGACGAAGAACACGGCCGGGACGCTCCCGGTGAAATTGAAGATCCCCTGCCCCCAATCGAAGGCGAAATAGACGCCAAACGAGATCAGGGTCCCGAAGATCGCCCCGAAGACGCCCCTTTCCCGCACATGGAACCAGTAGGCCTTGACCTTGATGATCGAGACGGCGCCGTAGCTCTGGAAATACATGTTCAGCCCGTAGAGCGTGGCGTAGGCCGCCACGAGATGGGCATGGAAGCGGCCCGCAACGACCGCCATCGTGAGGATCCCGAGGAGAATGTTGGCCGACGCCGAGCCGAACCCGGCGATCAGGATCCCCCTCTTCCCCCCGATCCTGTCCACAAGGGGCCCGTTGACCAGGAAGGACATGGCGTAGACGAGGGTGCCGAGGCCGAAGATGAGCCCGAACTCCTCCTTGGACATGAGCGAACCCAGGGCATTCTTCGAGACGTTCAGGTTGTACCGGCCCATGTACAGGAAGGAGTAGGTCATCCCGAGCGGGAACCAGTT
>CAZHPC010000345.1:0-1280 GCA_964534685.1 uncultured Opitutaceae bacterium | reverse complement strand
AGCGACGGCCGCCGGATCATGCACGACGTCGTCGCCGCGACCGCCGAGCGCTGCTTCATGCCGCTTACGGTCGGCGGCGGCCTGCGCTCCACCTCCGACATCGAGGCCATGCTCAAGTCCGGGGCCGACAAGGTCTCCCTCAACACCTCGGCCATCGCCGATCCGGGCCTCATCCTCGAGTCGGCCGACCGGTTCGGCTCCCAGTGCATCGTCCTCGCCATCGACGCGAAGCTCGAGCCCGGCCCCAGGCCGTGGTGGCGCGTCTACACGCACGGAGGGCGGAACCCCACGGGCCTCGACGCGCTCGAGTGGGCCAAGAGAGGCGTCGGGCTCGGGGCCGGCGAGATACTCCTCACCAGCATGGACCGGGACGGCACCCAGGCGGGCTATGACATCGAGCTCACGCGCCAGGTGAGCGATTCGGTGCCGGTTCCCGTGATTGCGAGCGGCGGCGCCGGCACCCCGCAGCATTTCGCGGACGTGCTGGGCGCCGGTGGGGCCAGCGCCGCGCTCGCGGCATCCCTTTTCCATTTCGGGACATTGACAATCCCTGGGCTCAAGGCGTTCCTCGCGGGGCAGAACGTGCCGGTCCGGGTCTAGCAAGCCCCCCTGAAGGCAATAGTCCCCGGGTCCCGGCAAAGGGTGCCGCGTTGCGGATCCTCAATGCACCGGCGGATAGCGCCTCCCTCCCTTCGGTCCCCGGAGTGGCGGCCGTCAACGGGAACCCGTCGCATCGGCAGGCCGCAGCTTGCTGTGTCGCTGGCTGTAGCTGAAATAGATCACCAAGCCTATTGCCATCCAGATCACCAGCCGCAGCCAGGTATCGCCCGGCAGCGACACCATCTGCACCAGGCAGATCCCCGCCCCGAGGATAGGCACCAGCGGAACGAACGGCGTGCGGAACGGCCGTGGCGCATCCGGACGGAGCTTGCGAAGGACTGGGATGCCGATGCAGACCAAGACAAAGGCGAAAAGCGTGCCGATCGACACGAGTTGGCCGAGGACGCTCAGCGGCAGGAGCGCGGCGGCCACTGTCGCCACCGCTCCGGTCGCGATCGTCGTGATGTACGGCGTCCGAAACCGGGGATGCACCCGGGCAAACGACGGCGGGAGGAGCCCGTCCTTGGCCATGGAGAAGAAGATGCGCGGCTGGCCCATCAGCATGACCAGCACCACCGAACTCAGGCCCGCAATGGCGGCGATTTCGACAGCGAAGCGAAGGACAGGCGGGGCCCCGATGTGCTGCAGGGCGTACACGACCGGCGCCGGGTTGTTCAATT
>CAZHPC010000344.1:0-1295 GCA_964534685.1 uncultured Opitutaceae bacterium | reverse complement strand
CGCGCGAAACCGCGCGCCTTCCGGCAATGTTCAAGCGGGGGACCTGCGCCCGCCGACCGGAGGAAACGTCCTTCGAAGCGGTTCAAGTGTCCCCTTTGGGGCCGCGGGTTCCGGTTTGCACTCCGGCGGGCGCTCCGGGCAGTCACCCGGGGCGCCGCGGCGGAGGGTTTTCCGTTCAAGGCACTTCGTAGACCTCGGCCAGGCCGACTCCCGTCGTCCCGCCCACCCCGGAGATCTGCATCGTGTAGGCTCCCGGCTGCAGGTTGACGATGAGCGCGCTGTCGGCGCTGCCGGAGACGAAGGCGAACGCCCCGACCGAGGCCGCGATGCCCGATATCTGCGAGGGATTGGAGTTCGTGCCCCAGACCGTGTTCGAGCCGATCGTGGCGCCCGTCGCCTGGGAGGTCACGATGAGGCTCGGCTGCGCAAGCGCCCCGGAGACCCCGAACGCCGTCAGCGCCGGGCCGTCGCCTCGCACCAGGAGTTCCTCAACCCCCGTCCCTCCGATCACGAAGCCCGGGATCAGGATGTTGCCTCCGGTGCCCACCATGGCCCGGGTCGCGATGTTCACGAGCCGCGCCGTCCCGGTGTACGCCACCTCGTAGACTTCCGCCAGCGCCACTCCGGTCGTGTTGCCCACGCCGGAGACCTGCACCGTGTAGGCGCCCGGCTGCAGCGTGACGATCACGGCGCAGTCCGCGCTCCCGCTCGCCAGGGCGAAGGCGCCCACCTGGGCCGCCACGCTGGCAATCTGGGCCGGGTTCGAGTTGGTGCCCCAGCCCGTGTTCGTGGCGAGGGTGGCGCCCGTCGCCTGGGAGGTCAGGATAAGGCTCGGAGCCGCAAGCGCTCCCGGAACCCCGAACGCCGTCAGGCTCGGACCGTCCGCGCGGATCAGGAGCGTCTCCGTGCCGCTGCCTCCGATCACGAAGCCCGGGATCAGGATGTTCCCCCCTGTCCCGACCAGGGCGCGGGTCGCGATGTTGATCAACCTCGCCCCCGAGGAGCCCGTGTTCACGTAGAGGTTGCCCGCGCTGCTCGTCACCGAGCCGTTGCTGTTCGTCACGGTCACCGTGTACGCGCCCGAGTTCGACGCCTGGGCGTTCGTGACCGTGTAGGAGGAGCCCGTGGCCCCCGAGATCGCCGAGCCGCCAAAGGCCCACTGGTACGTGAGGGTCCCCGAGCCCGAGGCCGTCACCGAGAAGGTCGCGCTTCCCCCGACCGTCGTGTACTGGTCCGTCGGCTGGGCTGAGATCTGCGGGGAGCCGTTCAGCGTGCCCTTGCGGATCAGGTTGTTG
>CAZHPC010000343.1:0-1301 GCA_964534685.1 uncultured Opitutaceae bacterium | reverse complement strand
TTTGATGGTCCGCGTCATCGGGGCGTGTGGCAGAAAGGGAGCGTTCATATGAACGTTATCAAGCCCAAAAAAGCGGCCGACGCAAAATTCCTTCGCTTGTCTCGACAGCACCCCAATCATGCGCCGCGTCCAACAAGAATACGGATCCTGCGTGCAATGACTTATGGCGTCATGTATAGTTCTGGAAAGGGTTGGCGGCGCGAAAAGGATGATGCGGGTTCCGCCGATCTGCAAGGGCAGGGCGCTTGACTCGGTGGCGCGGTGCGGGCACCCCTTGGCGGATGACGCTGCGGGCGGACGTGAACCGGAGTCCCATCCTCGGGGAATCCCTGAACAGCGCCGGGGCGGTCAGGCTCCGCGGCCCCCTTTTTGCAGGGACGGCCGACGCGTGGATTCCCGCCTGCGGCGTGAATGAAAGGATGATTTGAAGGTAAAGGGACAGCCCTACCGCACCATCTGGCCCGGTGCCGACGGCGCCTCGGTCGAGATCATCGACCAGACGCGACTGCCCCACGAGTTCGTGGTGGCGACCCTCCGCACGGTCGGGGACGCGGCCCACGCCATCCGGGCGATGCTCGTTCGCGGCGCTCCGCTCATCGGGGCGACGGCCGCCTACGGGCTGTGGCTTGCGCTCAGGGTCGACCCTTCCGACGCCGCGCTCTCAAGCGCGGCCTCCGAGCTCCTGGCCACGCGTCCCACCGCCATTAACCTGCGCTGGGCTGTCGAGCGCGTGACCGCGTGGCTCGCCCCCCTGCCGCCAGAAATGCGCGCGGCGGCTGCATTCGAGCGCGCCGCCGAGATCTGTGACGAGGATGTCGGCATCAACCGCGCGATCGGCGCCGCGGGCCTTCCAGTCATCCGCGCCCTCGCGGCGCGGAAGCCGCCGGGGGGCGTTGTGAACGTGCTCACCCACTGCAACGCCGGATGGCTTGCGACCGTCGACGTGGGCACGGCGACGGCCCCGATCTACGCCGCGCACGACGAGGGGCTGCCCATCCACGTCTGGGTCGACGAGACCCGGCCCCGCAACCAGGGCGCGAGCCTCACGGCCTGGGAGCTCCTCAACCACGGCGTCAGGCACACGGTGATCTCCGACAACGCGGGCGGCCACCTCATGCAGCGCGGGCAGGTCGACATGGTCATCGTCGGCACCGACCGGACGACGGCGACCGGCGACGTCTGCAACAAGATTGGCACCTACCTGAAGGCCCTGGCGGCACACGACAACGGCGTGCCGTTCTACGTCGCGGTTCCCTCTCCGTCCATCGACTGGAGCGTGCGCGACGGCCTGCGCGAGATTC
>CAZHPC010000342.1:0-1302 GCA_964534685.1 uncultured Opitutaceae bacterium | reverse complement strand
TTGCTCCCGCCCGGGAATCCACGCCTCGCCCCGCTCGTCAATCCCAGCAACGGTCTTTCAGGCGAGCATAAAATCAGGTTTCTTGAGGAGATAGTTTAGGAGGACAACAAGCTTTCGCATGACTGCGGTGAGAGCCACTTTCTTGGGCTTACCTGCGGCGACCAGCCGTTGATAAAATGCCTTCAGAATCGGGTTGTAGCGGGCCGCCACGACGGCAGCCATGTAAAGCACCCGTCGGACTTTAACCCGCCCACCCCGGATGCTTCGCCGACCGCGGTGCTGGCCACTATCGCGGTTGTAAGGTGCGACGCCAGCCAATGCCCCGGCTTCGTTGCGACTAAGCGTTCCGAGTTCGGGCAGCTCTGCTAACAATGTCGAGGCGGTCACCTTACCGATGCCCTTCACTTGCTGCAGGCGTGCACTTTGTCCCTTGAGCGTGGTGTCATCGTCGATCTCCGTCTCGATCAACTTCTCGATCTGCACAATCTGCCTTTTCATCTCTTTGACCAAACTCGTGCTCATTTTCCGAATCACCGCGTCATGAGTCTGATCCAGCCGCTGCTCCTCCATCGTCAGGAGCATCACCAACTGCTCCCGGCGTTGCACCAACGCTGCCAATCTTTGTCTTTGCGGCGAGGGTGCCTCCAGCGCCTCGGGGCGCAGGAGTTCACCAAACTCCCGCAGCACCGACGCATCGATCTCATCGGTCTTGGCCAGCAGGCCCTGCGCCCGCGCAAAGGACCGGATGCGGGCTGCATTCACCAGGCTGACCGCGATCCCCGCCGCCCACAGGACTTCCAGCAACCCGCGCTCGTATCCTCCGCTCGGCTCACAGATCACCTGCGGCAGCTCCGGCAACTTTTTCAGCGCTTCGACCAACTGGGCGATCCCCACCGAGTTATTAGCGTAATGGCACGGGCTTTGCCCGGTCAGCGATACGTCCAATGCTTCCTTGCTGATGTCTACTCCGGCGTAGGCCGGCCTCTGTACTGGTTCGGATTTATTCATAGGCTCTGTCTTACGATTCGAGCTGCGGCCCTTGCGGGCTGCGCTCCACCAACGGTTCGAGTTTTATGAAGAATCCCGGGCCGGCCCAGCTGGGATACGAAATCGTTTTTCACGTTTCTAGGTCAAATCGGTCTGGCTCGGGAAAGGAGGAGCCCCCCGGTCTGGTTGCGGCTTCCTCCGACGAGCCTTATGGCCCATTCTCGGAAGCCGCAACCAGACCTTGATCGTTCAAGATATAAGGTCGAAAGTCCTTCGGTACGAGCCCCGCGAGGGGGCGTCATTGCCATTCGGAAG
>CAZHPC010000341.1:0-1304 GCA_964534685.1 uncultured Opitutaceae bacterium | reverse complement strand
CTTCTGCGGGAGCGCCGTGAAGCTGTACTCCTCGATCTGGAAGGCCCGCCGCTTCATGAGCTCGTTGACCGGCGCCCTCGACTCGGAGCTCGAGATCTCCACGAAGACGGGCCCTGCGGGAATCGTCTCGTATTCCGGTGTTATCGGCTTCGCCTCGGGCTTTCCGTCTGCCCCCTTTGCGAGCGACGCAAGCGGCTCCTTCGCATCGGGAACCGGCGGTTTGAGCCTCTTCTCCTCGGGTTTGCGCCCGAGCGCCACCGTCAGCGTCGTCCCGCCGAAGGTCGTGAGCTTGAACGTCTTCATGTGCTTGGCCGCCTCGGCGACCGACGCGTCCTTCGGGTCAGTCGTTTCCGAGAACCTGAGCGAGACGAGCGTCGACAGGACCGACGACACCTTTTCCGGAAGCAGCTTCTTCCCGGCGGGAATGTCGGCCGCGGCCCACGGCGCGTCCTTCTTCGAGCGCGAGACCACGACCGTCGGCCCCGCGTCGAATGGAATCTCCATTCTGGCGACCTCGTCCTGTTTCACGCTCACGAGCTGCGCGTTGGCCCAGCCCTTGGCGTCGGTGTCGAGCCACACGTGCATCCCTGAGAAGTACGCCTTCGGCTCGGTGCCGAACCTGATAAAGCGTCCGTTGCCGGAGTCGGACGACTTGCCAAGCGTGAGGCTCCAGATCTCCTTTCCCCCGGAATCGCTGAGCGCGATTCGCGAGTCCTTGAAATCGAGGTGCGAGAGGCGCTCCGGATTGGCCGTCACGAATCGGTCGACCTTCGCCTCATTGAGGTCCTGCACCAGGCGCGAGATCTTGTCGAAGTCGGCGGGCAGGTCGTAGTAGCTCGTGACCTTCCAGGAGCCGTCGGCCGAGCGGGCGAGCTCGACCTTCTTTCCCTGGTCGGCGACCACGATCCTCGCGGCCTTTGAGACCGTGTCCGGGTCGAGAAGCGCCTTGCCGACGCGCGGGTCCGCGGACGGGGCCGCCTGAGGCCGGTTCGAAAGGTAGACGACGACCGAGAGGACGGCGAGCAGGGCGACCGTGATGGCGAGGTTTCTGATTTTCATCGCGTGACCGAAAATACCGTTCGTGGGCGGCCGGCCGCTAGCCCCTGCGCCTGGCGTAGAACCAGAGACCGAAGCCGCAGACCAGCAGCGGGGAGCCGAGCAGGTTGATCACGAGAAGCGTGTTCTCCAGCGAGTCTATCCCCTCGCGCAGAGCGCGCCGGATGGACCGCCGCTCGCCGCGCAGCGCCGCGGCCTGCTTCTGGAAGTCCTCGATGGCCCGCTCCGCCTCGGGCGAGGCAAGGAGC
>CAZHPC010000340.1:0-1318 GCA_964534685.1 uncultured Opitutaceae bacterium | reverse complement strand
GCGTTTGTTGGCAAATGATTGAAATGTAAGTGAAGAAAAAATGGAATGTTAGTGCCGAGGCGGCGAACCCGAAGCTCGATCCAGATCCGACACCCCTAACGGTCGCGCCTGCATTACTCCTCGGGAGCTTCTGAAGTACCGCGCCGGAGCAACGCCAACAGTTCGCTTGAAGGCGTTACTGAACGCGCTCTCGCGGGGAGGAGCGGAGGTTCCGATGGGAGCCGCCCTTGGGATGGCTCCAAAGGCGCAAGAGCGGCCCTTCGCACCTTGCGCTGGCGACCCCGTTGGAATCGGATAGGCACAAGGCCAATGGATTACGTAGCCCGCTTTCTCCGAAGATTCAGTCTCGTCAGGGGATTGGAGCGGTCCGTCGGTGATTTGGAACAATCCGTAGTCCAATTGAAGAAGACCGGCGACGCCCTGGAATCCGAGAACCGGAAGATGCGCGCCGAAATGGCCGACTGGACGCGGTTCTGTCCCCTGGGCCATTTCTATTCGCCGCTTCCTTCGAGAGACGAGGTGGCGGCAGCCTTCGCCCGCGGCGGTTACGGCCCCCCCTTCCCGGGTATAGAGCTCAATGCCGACGGGCAGTTGGCGCTTCTCAAGGAATTCGCCGTCTATTACCCTGACATGCCGTTCCCTGAGAACGCCACGGCGGGCCGGCGGTTTCACCTCTCGAATCCGTCGTACGGGTGCTACGACGCATTCGTGCTCTACTGCATGATGCGGCGCCTGAAGCCAAGTCGGATGATAGAGGTCGGTTGCGGCTACAGTTCGGCCGCGATACTGGACCTGAACGACGCGCTCTTCGCGGGGCGCCTTGCGCTTACTTTCATCGATCCGGACCTGGCCCGATTGCGGTGCCTTCTGCTTCCGGGCGATGAGGATTCCTTGAATCTGGTTGAAAAGCGGATTCAGGACGTGCCCGACAGCACCTTTGATACCCTGGACGCCAATGACATCCTTTTCATCGACACCTCGCATGTGAGCAAGGTGGGAAGTGACGTGAATCATCTCCTCTTCAAAGTCCTCCCAGCGTTGAAGCCCGGAGTCTACGTGCACATCCACGACGTCACCGGCGATCTCGAATATCCCCGCCAGTGGTTCGAAGAGGGGCGCGCCTGGAATGAGTTGTATGTCTTGCGCGCGTTCCTGATGTATAATCGGGCGTTCAAGGTCATTTTCTCCTCCGCGCTCATGTTCAATGAACATCACGATCTCCTATTGGAGCACATGCCGATGTGCGCCGCCGGCGGAGGGGGCCAGCTTTGGCTGCGCAAGGAGGTTGCCGGATAGCGCCGGGGGATTGCCCACGGCA
>CAZHPC010000339.1:0-1340 GCA_964534685.1 uncultured Opitutaceae bacterium | reverse complement strand
GCCTCAACGCCGATGAGCACGGGAGGATTCAGCCAGGATCTCCGCCAGCGCCAGACGCAGTCGCTGGTGCTCGCGCCCCAGCTGCGCCAGTCCCTCAAGATCCTCCAGGTCGCGGCGCTCGACCTGAGGAGCGTCATCCAGGAGGAGCTCCAGGCGAATCCGACGCTCGAGGAGCTGCCGATGGAGGCGATGAGCCCGGAGAAGCCCGAGCCGGACAGCGGGGAAGCGGACGCCAACGGGGACGACACGGCCGCCAGCGCCGAGGGGACGCCGGAGCCCTCCGCGGAGACCAAGCGCGAGGAGATGGATTTCTCGAAGGAGTTCGAGATCCTCGGGAAGATCGACGACGACTGGCGCGACTACATGGCGACCGCCGGAGGCGTCCAGGCCTACACCTCCGAGGACGCGGAGCGACGCCAGCATTTCTTCGACTCGATCGCGACGGAGACCTCGCTCCAGGAGCACCTGATGAGGCAGGCCGAGATGACCGACCTCTCGCCGAAGGCGATGGAGGCGATGAAGCACCTTGTCGGCAGCCTGGATGACCGCGGCTTCCTGACCGTGAAGCCCGCCGACGCGGCGCTCCAGACCGGCCTGCCGCTTGAGTGCGTCCAGGCGGCCGTCGCCGCGATCAAGACCTTCGAGCCCGCGGGAATCGGCTCGGAGAGCCTCGCGGAGTGCCTCCTTGCACAGCTGGCGGCGAAGGGCCGAGGCGACTCCCTGGCCGCGCGCATCATCCGCGACCACTTTGAGCTCCTGACCAGGCGGCGGATCCCCGAGCTTTCGCGAAAGCTCGGCGCGGCCTCGGACGACATCCAGGGCGCGATCGAGGAGATCGGGAAGCTCGATCCCGCGCCCGGCCGGCAGTTCGCGGACGACCAGAACCGCGTCGTCGTGCCCGACGTCGTCGTCGAGCACGACGGGAACGAGTGGAAGATCCACCTGAACAACGACTACATCCCGCGGCTTAGGATCTCGAGCACCTACCGGGACCTCATCGCCAAGGGCTCCCTCAGCAAGGGCGAGCGCGACTACCTCAAGGACCGGATGCGCTCGGGCAAGTTCCTGATCGACTCCATCGAGCAGCGCCAGCGGACGATCGAGCGCATCACGCGCGAGATCCTGAAGGCGCAGATGCCCTTCTTCGAGCACGGCGTCTCCCAGCTGAAGCCGCTGACGATGACGCAGATCGCGGATGTCGTCGGGGTCCACGAGACGACCGTGAGCCGGGCGATCGCCAACAAGTACATCCGCACGCCGCACGGCGTCTTTGAGTTCAAGTACTTCTTCACGCCCGGATACCAGAACGACAGCGGGGCGTCCGTCTCGAACACGAGCGT
>CAZHPC010000338.1:0-1350 GCA_964534685.1 uncultured Opitutaceae bacterium | reverse complement strand
ACGGGTTGGTAGCTCAACGGTAGAGCAGTTGCCTTTTAAGCAATTGGTTCTGGGTTCGAATCCCAGCCAGCCCACCACCTCCCCACCACCGACTGCACACGATACCGAACGCCCTGATGCACCGTCTTGTCATCGTCGAGGATCAGACCGCCGTGCGCGAGATGCTGGCGGAGATCCTTGCTCTGGACGGCAACTACGACCTCGTGGGCCAGTGCGGTGACGGCCAGGAAGGCCTCCGGATGTGCCTCGAGCTCAAGCCCGACCTGGTGATCCTTGATGCGAAGCTGCCGGGCCTGAACGGCGTGGAGGTCCTGCGCAGGCTGATCAAGCGGCTTCCGTCGCTTAGGGTCCTCGTGTTCTCCGGGCACGAGAACCCCGTCGTCGTGCGCCAGATGCTGGAGGCCGGGGCGCACGGCTTCGTGGAGAAGACGGCGGGGTTTGTGGAGTTCAAGAGGGGTCTGGCCACCATCGCGGCGGGGGGCACCTACTTCGGCCCCGCGATCGCGAGCGTGCTGCGCAACGTCGTCTCCCATCCCGGGTCGTCCGGCTCGCCCGATCTCCTGACCGAGCGCGAGCGGGAGATCATTCAGCTTGTCGCGGAGGGCAACAGCACGAAGGAGATAGCGGTCAAGCTTAAGATCAGCGCGAAGACGGTCGACAACCATCGCACAAACCTGATGCGCAAGCTCAACATACACGATGTCGCTAGCCTGACCCGGCACGCCCTCAAGGGGGGCCTTCTGGACGACATCGGCCAAGGCTGAGCTTCCCTCTTAATTCCTTGCGGCGATCAAAAGGTTGGCCAAAAATGATCCGTTGCAGTATAGATATTTTTACAACCACATGAAACTAGCCTCCAAGTCGTTCCTCATCGTCGCCGCAAGCGCCGCCGTCCTTCTCGCCGGCTGCTCGAAAAAGCCGATACGCCCGGATCCGAGCGCCACGGCCCTTGGGCCGCAGAGCGGAGGCCCCGGCCTTAACCCGACGGAGGTCCCCGTGACCCAGGATAATTCTGCGCTTCAGCAGCGCGACCCCAACATCATCGAGACCGCAGACACGATCCGCGGCCTGTTGCAGCCGGTGTATTTCGACTTCGACCGCTGGAACGTGAAGGCCGAGGAGCGCGCGAAGCTCCAGGCCGCGAAGGACTACCTCGAAAAGAATCCCCAGTACCGGCTCCTCCTCGAGGGCCACTGCGACTGGCGCGGAACCTCGGAGTACAACCTGGGCCTCGGCGATCACCGCGCAGCGGCGGCCAAGAAATACCTGGCATCGATCGGCGTTTCTCCGGACAAGCTCGAGACCCTCTCGAAGGGCAGCGAGGAGGCCAAGAAGAACGCCGACGAGGCG
>CAZHPC010000337.1:0-1361 GCA_964534685.1 uncultured Opitutaceae bacterium | reverse complement strand
CTTCTACTACGACATCGACTTGGACCACAAGCTGACGGCCGAGGATCTCGCGAAGATCGAGGCTGAGATGAAGAAAGTGGCCGACGAGAACCAGCCCTTCCTCCGCAGGGAGGTCTCCCGCGGGGAGGCCGCGGACATCATAAAGTCACGGGGGCAGGAGCGCTACAAGCTCGGCCGCCTCGCCGACATCCCCGAGAGCGAGAAGATATCGTTCTACCAGAACGGCGAGTTCATCGATCTGTGCGCGGGGACGCACGTGCGCTACACATCGAAGCTGAAGGCGTTCAAGCTGCTGTCGATCGCCGGGGCCTACCACCGCGGGGACGAGAAGAACAAGCAGCTCCAGCGCATCTACGGCACCGCCTTCCCCACGAAGGACGAGCTGGCCAAATACCTCGAGCAGGTCGAGCAGGCGAAGCACCGCGACCACCGCAAGCTCGGCCGGGACCTCAAGCTCTTTGTCATCGACGAGGATGTGGGCCAGGGCCTGATCCTGTGGACGCCCAACGGCTCGATCATCCGCCAGGAGCTGCAGAACTTCATCAGCGAGGAGCTTCGCAAGCAGGGCTACTCGCAGGTCTTCACCCCCCATATCGGCAAGCTCGAGCTCTACAAGATCTCCGGCCACTTCCCCTATTACAAGGAGTCGCAGTTCACCCCCGTAGTGGAGAACGAGTCTCTCGCAAAGATCCTTCACGAGGGATGCTCCTGCGCGGAGATGGTGGTCAGACTCGACGCCGTCTCATCCCGCCTCGCCGCCCAGATCAACGAGCGCACGGGCCGGGAGACCATCACGCCTGACCGCGTCAAGCCGGACGACCTGCTTCTCGAGGGCTTCATGCTGAAGCCGATGAACTGCCCCCACCACATCAAGATCTACTCCTCCCAGCCCCGCTCGTACCGTGACCTGCCGGTGCGCCTCGCGGAATTCGGCACGGTCTATCGGTGGGAGCAGTCCGGGGAGCTGACCGGGATGACGCGGGTCCGCGGCTTCACCCAGGACGATGCCCACCTCTTCTGCACGGAGGACCAGGTGGCGCAGGAGCTCCTCGGTTGCCTGGCCCTCGTGAAGACCATCCTGACGACCCTCGGCATGAGCGACTACCGGGTGCGGGTGGGTCTGCGCGACGCCGACTCGAAGAAGTACACGGGCCAGAAGGAGAACTGGGACAAGGCGGAGGAGGCCTGCCGCCAGGCGGCCAAGACCCTCGGCGTCGCATTTGCGGAGGAGCCAGGCGAGGCCGCGTTTTACGGCCCGAAGATAGACTTTGTAGTGAAGGACGTCATCGGCCGCGAATGGCAGCTCGGCACGGTCCAGGTGGACTACAACCTGCCGATCCGCTTCGACCTGACCTACAGCG
>CAZHPC010000336.1:0-1364 GCA_964534685.1 uncultured Opitutaceae bacterium | reverse complement strand
TCGCCGTTGTTGTCCACCGTGTAGATGTTGTTCACCGTGGCCAGGGCGCTGAAGCTCGGGGTGGCTGCTCCGGTCGAGGAGGTGGCGAGGGACGCCAGTGAGAAGGCTCCGGCCAAGGCCGTGCCGGTCACGAGGACCGACGCAAAGAGCGTGCGAATGCCCCGACTAAAGGGTGACTTCCGGACCATGACGACCTCCCACAAGGTTCGTTCCCGCCATCTCGGAAACGACCGAACCTGGTTCTTAGCACGGTCGATGGAGAAGAAGCCAGGTTTTCCACAGGCCAGAGACGCGCCGGTGCCGGGCACTCGAGCCCGAATGGACCCGTGTGCCCGGCACCGTCAGAGGCGCTGGAGTGGTGTCAGCCGATCAGCTCGGCGCCCCACCCACGATGTTGTGGACCGCGATGCCCAGACCCGGGATCGATCCGTAGAAGCCGGCGTCACCGAAGGCGAAGAGCCCGCCGTCCTTGGCGAAGAGCCAGTAGCCCCCACCGTCAGGCGTCGTCGCCATGCCGTCGATGGGCTGGTTCAAGACGATGTTGCCCGTCGAGCCGTAGAACTTGGCATCGCCGAAGGCGAAGATCCCACCGTCGTTGGCGGCCAGCCAGTAGCCCATGCCATCAGGTGTGGCGTAGGCCGTGACCACGGGCTTGTTGAGCGGTCCGACCGGGGAGCCGTAGTTGGTGGCGTCACCGAAGGTGAAGACACCGCCGGTGCCCCGGACGATCCAGTAACCCTTGCCGTCGTGCGTGGAGACGATGGCCACCGCATTAGTGATGTTGAAGCCGAGGGCGGGCATCGATCCTGCGTAGATGGCGTTGCCGAAGCTGAAGACACCACCGTCTGCCGCGACGAGCCAGTAGCCACCACCATCAGGAGTGACCGCCATGCCGACGATCGGGCTGTTCAGCACCAGGTTGCCCAAAGAGCCGAAGTACTTGGCGTCGCCGAAGGTGAAGATGCCACCGTCGGACGCCACCTCGTAGTAGCCCTTGCCGTCCGCGGTGTTGGCCATGCCGACAATCGGCTTGTTCAACACGACGCCACCCATCGAACCGTAGAAGCCGGCATTGCCGAAGCTGAAGATGCCGCCGTCAGAGCCGAGCATCCAGTAGCCCTGGGTGGGGCTGCCTGAGCCGCCTCCACCGCCGCCGCCGCCTCCACCACCGCCGCCACCCGGAGGCAGCGAACCCTGGAAAGCGCCGATGTCACAGCTGTTGCCACGCACGACGCCACGGGCGTCGGTCGGGGCACACTCGGCCACGTTGCCGGCGTTGATGGCCGGCGAACCGGTCGTCAGTGCACCTGTCAGCACGTTGCCGCCGTTGTTGGCCAGCGACTGGACCTCGGGGTTCTGACCTT
>CAZHPC010000335.1:0-1382 GCA_964534685.1 uncultured Opitutaceae bacterium | reverse complement strand
TTGGCCGGTATCCGCGTCAAAAATGATCGTAGCTCCACCTGTTGGGACCAAGCATTCGGAGACCTTTCCGTTCTTAAGAGTGATTCGATGCAGCCCCTGCTTTCCCGTATGCATGATCACCATTCCGTTACCAACGTAGAACACCTCTTTGTCGGTTCCATAGATATGCGCTGGGGTCTGTTTCAGCACATATTTCATGACGCCACCACTTTGGTCAGGTAGACCGACAAACCACGCTTTGGATTCTGGAAGCTCCTTTCGAGCGATCGCCACAGCACCATTTTGACTGTAAACCCCCATGGGGGTAACCTCTTTATCTGAGACAAAGAATAATGGGCTGACTGCCTGGGCGCCAAAGCTGTATTGGTAGTGGAAAGCATCATTGCCGATCGATACCCCTGCTTCTCCACCCGGCGGAAGGATCCCCAATTTGATCCCGGTCGTAGCCACCATGTTCTCCAAAGAATGGATTCGGCCGTCTGAGTATCCCGGAGCATAGAACCAAATCAAATGTCGCCCATCCTTGGCCACATAGTTCCCTATAAATGTACGTTGTTCGTCGGTAATCCTAAAGGTATTGTTGAATACAATTACTTTGTATTGCTTCAAATTGACTAAGTGCAAGTCATCTAAGTGGATGTAGTCCGCCGCAACTCCCGCTTCCCAGGCCGATGAAGGATTGTATCCAGTAATGGCCGACACTGGGGCTAACAACGATATGTCCGTGCTCAGCTCGTAATAGACATCCGTATCAAAGACCATCAGCACATCAGCATCCGACCGGTATGGCCGACCTGATTCCCTGGTGAAGACGGATCTAGTCTCGCCGATGACTTTCAGCAGCGGTGGGAAATCCCACCAACCATTGCTCCCATTATCCTTTGCCTCGGAATATTGGCGCCCGCCGGCAACACCAAAATCGAAAAACCAGAAGCCCTGCCCCTGAACCGCGGAAACAGCCATGTTTCGCCTTACGATAGCGACCGCGGTGTTGATCGTTTGATCGTATCCCGGAGTCTTCGAACTGGCACCGATTGGCGTCAGCGCAGAAATATTTGGTTGGGTGTCGTATTCGTCTAGCCAGAGCTTTTCGTGCAGACGGCACGTGGCAGGCAACCCTCGAGAGCGTGCAGGCTCTCCCAATTCGAATGCATCAGGGAAATAACATTGGGGACCGGCCAAAAAATCAACGTAACGCGAGTTCAAAACCCTCTCTAAGGCCAGATGCCCTCCAAGCGTTTCCTTGGAGAACATCGGGAAGAAATATCCATAAAATGCACCGACCACTATTGGGCGCCCCCAATGTTCCTTCACTGTTTTAGAAAAGTGAATCAGGCAATCGGCCACCAGCGCATGCTGACACTGGTAATAATCCACAAGGT
>CAZHPC010000334.1:0-1425 GCA_964534685.1 uncultured Opitutaceae bacterium | reverse complement strand
AACACCAGCGGCGTCGCCCTCCTCGAGGTCTACGACGTGCAGTGACATCACCCGGAACCAGCGTAATCTGGTTGTGTTCAAGCAAATGCTTGGATCGAGCCCATCGGCCTGTTCTTCAAAGAGAACAAGGCCGAAGGTTCGCGGTCCCGGTCATGGGCGCCCGACTAGGACTGTTCGAAAAGGCGTTATTCGCCTCTGTTCCGACTGGAGCCGCGCGGAGGGACTGTTTGTCCTGGCGGGCGAGCATTGTCCGGGCCACGGGGACACCTGGGTCAACCTGAGCATCTTCCGCATGCGCCTGCACAACCCAAGCGGGGCGCGGGCTCAAGAATTCCTCGAGGAGCATCCTCTGCATCCGGAGGTTCGTGAGCCATTGATGTCAGCTGCGTAACGAATCCAGTACCCATGCGACCTCCGCTCGCCATGAAATCCGGCTCTCTTTTCCAACGGCTCAATAAGACAGGGATTATATGAGTCATATCAAGAGCACTTGGGCATTCGTGGTCCTCGCGGGTCTCGCCAACTTCCAAGCCCGGGCGGACCAATTCGCGACGATAACGCCCACCGGGACGAGCACCGCTGTGGTTGCCAACCGCTGGGCGATCGGCGCCGGCATGTCAGGGCTCAGTTATGACGATTCGAACTCGGGATTCGGAGGTGCTACCGCCACCAATTTTTTCGCCATCAGCGGATCAATCATTCCGGCGGGAGGCGCGTCCAGCGCTTTCACAAGTTACGTCCCGACAGGAGCGGCTACTCCTCAGCCGTCCGTTGGCAATTCGCTTACGCCGGACAACTACACGGGGCTGACCTACGCAGCCGGAGATCTCGGGTTCGGGCCGCTCAGTTTTTATGCGATCCACAGCAGTCCCTCGGGTGACCAGCTCACGATGATCAATCCGTCCGCCCCATACGCGACGGATGAAAAGGCCATCGGAGGAGGAGTCGGCTACTTTGCCTTGTCCTACGCGTCGGACAATCCAGGCGGCTGGGGTGCCAATCTCTTCTACTACCTCCGGCTCGATCCGATTACGGGTCACACACAGTTCGGCAGTATGGCCCCGGCGCTGGGCTCCCTCCCGATAGATCGATGGGACCTTGGCGCCGGCCGCGGCTTCACCGACTTGGCGTATACGGCCGTCGATTTGGGCTTCGGCTTTGGGGCTAGCCGATTTTACTATCTCCGGCTGGACCCCGTAACGAACACTACGATTTTCGGCTGGATCAACCCGATGACCGGAACGGCGACGGACATCCAAAACCTCGGCGGAGTCTACCGGACGCTGGTGTTCACGACGACCGACGTTGGCTATGGAGCGAATAGTTTTTACAGCATCGGCCAATCGTCGCAGACGCAGACGATCACCTTTGCCGCCGTTGCCAGTCATACGGCCTGCGACAGCGCGTTCACGCTCAGTCCGACCG
>CAZHPC010000333.1:0-1427 GCA_964534685.1 uncultured Opitutaceae bacterium | reverse complement strand
CCGCCACAGGCTGTTCATAGGCACGTACACCAAACGGGCGAGCCAGGGGATCTACACGGTTGAGCTGGACCGGGCGACGGGCACCCTCGGAAGGCCGGAGCTCGCTGCTCAGGCGCCAAACCCGACCTTCCTCGCGCTGTCGCCCGACCGACGGTACCTCTACGCCGTCTGCGCGGGCGAGGGCTGGGCGTCTTCGTTCCGCGTGGATCCGGCCGCGCCAGGCCTTGTCCCCGTGCAGCAGATGCCGGCCGGCGCGGGCCCGACCCCGTGCCACATCGCCGTCGACGCCTCCGGGAGCGTCGCAGTGGCGGCAAACTACCACCTCGGCCTTGCCGCAGCCATTCCCCTTGGCGCCGACGGGACACTGGGCACTCCACGGGTCGTCTCGCACAGCGGCAAGGGTCCTCATCCGGCACGCCAGGCCAGCGCGCACGTCCACTCCGCCAATTTCTCACCCGACGGCCGGTTCGCCATCGTGTGCGACCTGGGCCTCGACCGCATCTACTCGTACGCGATCGACCGCGGGGCGATCGCGCTCACACCAGGGGCGCCGCCCTATGTCGCCACGGCGCCAGGGGCCGGGCCCCGCCATTTCGCATTCGGCCGGGACGGGCGCTTCGGGTACGCGATCAACGAGCTCGACAACACCATCACGACGTACGCTTACGCGCCCGCGGACGGAGGGCTCGTCCCCCGCCACTCTGTGTCCGTGTTGCCGCCTGATTACCGCGGCGAGGCGACCGCGGCCGAGGTGCGCGTGCATCCCAACGGAAGGTTTGTCTACGGCTCCGGACGCGGGCCGGATACGATCGCGGTCTTTGCGGCAGACGCCACCACAGGCGCCCTCTCGCCTGTCGAGATCGTGCCGTGCGGCGGGAAGGGCCCGAGGAGCTTCTCCATCTCCCCTGATGGCGCGTGGCTCGTATGCGCCCACCAGGAATCCGACACCCTGTGCGCCTTCCGCATCGACCGCGACACGGGACGCCTGGAGCGCGTGCCCGGGACCGCACCGGTCTCGATGCCCGTATGCGTCCTCTACCTCGAGTGAGCCCGGTCTCGGCCGGGGGAAGCTAGGGAACCTTCAGGACCGTCTCGATCGCCTCCAGCACGCCCGACTGGCTGAAGGGTTTCTCCAGCAGCACATGGGCGCCGAAATTCTTCGCGATCCTCAGGTACGAATCCCTGGCGATGTGGCCGCCGCCTGACATCGCGATGATCTTCACGTTGGGATATTTCTTGCGGACCTCCGTGATGAACTCGAGCCCGTCGCGCTCGGGCATCAGCAGGTCCGTGATAACGACATCAACCGGATTCGCCGCCAGTATCTTCGGAGCCTGAAGGCCGTCCTCGGCGGCCATGACCGTGTATCCCGACGCCTCGAGCATCAGGCAGAGCAGTTCCCGTATTCCGGGTTCGTCATCGACGAC
>CAZHPC010000332.1:0-1428 GCA_964534685.1 uncultured Opitutaceae bacterium | reverse complement strand
TGGCGGATTACGACAACGACGGCTGGCTCGACCTTTTCGCCTACGGCAGCGGCGGCGTGCGGGTCTGGCGCAACGCCGGCCATGCCGGCTTCACCGACATGACGGCGGAACTCGGGCTCGACCATGTCGGCCCGGTTGACGGGATGGTCGCCGCCGATTTCGGCGGCAACGGGAACATCGACCTTGTAACGAGTTCGGACGCCGGGCTGCGCTTCTGGCGGAACAGCGGCGGCAATCAGAACCTGCTGTTCAAACTGCGCCTCGTCGGCAACCGCTCCAACACCACCTCGCTGGGGGTCCGCGTCGAAGTGTTGGCGGGCAACTGGCGAGCCAGCCGGACGGTCCGGCGGATTCCGCTGGAAATCGGGGTCGGTCAGCATAGGCAGCTCGACGCGCTCAAGGTGCACTGGTTCGACCTCTCCACGGCAAAGGTCGACGTACCGGTCGGGCGAGACGTGTTCACGGTGACAGAGCCGACGCTGCCGAGCGGCTCCTGCCCGTATCTGTACGTATGGGACGGCCAGGGGTTTAAGTTTGTGACGGACATCCTCGGCGCCGCCCCACTCGGGCTGCCGCAGAACGAGCAGCGGTACGTGCCGGCTGACTCGGAGGAGCTGTTGGCGCTCGGCGACGAATCGAAGTTCGCGCCGCGGAACGGCGCCTATGAAATCCGCATCACCGACGAGCTGCGCGAAGTGCTCTACCTGGACGAAGCCCGGCTGGTCGCCGTCGACCACCCGCGCGGCACGGTCGTTTACCCGACGAGCAAGATGCACGCCGCCCCGCCGTTCCCGCCGCACGAGCTCTGGACGCTGCGTCCGCTCGCCACGCCCCGGCACGCGGTGCGCAGCGACGGCCTCGACGTCACGGCTGCGCTGGCCCGGGTCGACAACCAGGTGGTCTCCCCGGTGCGGCTGCGCCGGCCGCAGCTGCGCGGGCTCGCCGAGCCATTTTCGGTCACGCTCGATTTCGGTCCGCTGGCCGTGAAGCGCCCGCTGGTGCTAGCGCTGACGGGCTGGCTCCACTTCGGAGGCGGGATGGCAAACGTCTCTGCGTCACTGGATCCGACGCTACCGTTCCCCTTCCCCGTGCTCGAAGCGGAGCTCGCGGACGGAACCTGGCGGAAGGTGGACACCGACGTCGGAACGCCCGCCGGCAAGACCAAGACCATCCTCGTTGACCTGGAGAACAAACTGCCCGCCGGCACGCAACGACTCAGGCTCTCCACGGCCTTCGAAATCTACTGGGATTGCGCACTGCTGTGCGAGAAGGCCAGTGCGGAGGATACGCGCGACTACAACCTGCAACCGGAACGCACCGATCTGCACTGGCGAGGCTACAGCCGCTACGCCGACCTGCCGCCGTCGCTTCCCCTCACGCCGATCTACGCGGAAGTCTCGCCGACGCCGCCCTGGGACCGGACGCCGG
>CAZHPC010000331.1:0-1432 GCA_964534685.1 uncultured Opitutaceae bacterium | reverse complement strand
TCGCCCGTATCGACATGCGCGGTGTACGTGGCCTTGTTGCGGCCCCGGATGATGTTGGCGAGCTTGACCGCGAGACGGCCGAGCACCTGCCCGTCGGCATCAACGAGATACCACTTGGGCTGTGCTGTCTCCTTCTTCGCGAGATACGTCTTCATGGGAAAAGAGGTTTAGACCATGGATTCCAAACAGGGGTGTCAACCCCTGTTTTGAGCCTTGGTTCCGGGCTGGAATTTGCAACGATCGGCCCCGTGCATCATCGCAGCGCACTTGCATGGGCGGGCATCCTCGGGGCCCTGGGCGTCATCCTGGGGGCCTTCGGCGCGCACGCCCTCAAGGGGACGCTTGAGGCGGCGGGAACCCGTGAGGCGTGGGAAACGGCCTCCAGGTACCAACTTCTGCATGCAGCGGCCCTGCTTGGATTTGCGGGCTGGATCAGGTCCCCCCAGGAAAAGCCGGGACGGTGCGCGGCCTGGGCCCCCCGCCTCTGGGTCGCGGGCACCGTCCTCTTCTCGGGCTCGCTCTACGCCCTCGCGCTCGGGGCCCCGCGCTGGCTCGGGCCCGTCACGCCGCTTGGCGGCGCGGCGCTGATTGCCGGCTGGGCGATGGCTGCCGGCGCGGCCCTCGCAGGCTGAAGGCCGCCCCCCGACGATGCCGGAGACCGCTGGCGCCCCTCCCCTTCCCGACGAACTGCGCGCGATGCTCGCAGGCGTCCGGCTCGTGGGCAGGCCCAGGCTCGTGGGCGGGGGCGTAAGGGACTGGCTCCTCGGGCTTGCCTCCAAGGATTTCGACATAGAGGTCGCGGGCGTCGACTTCGAGGGCCTCAGGCGCGCCCTCGCGCCCTTCGGCCCCACCGACGTCGTGGGGCGCAGCTTCGGGGTCATCAAGGTGCGCGGCGCCGCAGGGTCCGAGTACGACTTCAGCCTCCCGAGGCGGGAGTCGAAGACCGGGGCGGGCCACCGCGGCTTCGCCGTCCTGCCCGACCCGGCGCTGGGCGACGCCGACGCGGCGGCGCGGCGCGACTTCACCGTGAACGCGATCTCGGTCGATCCCTTCACGGGGGAGGTGTTCGACCCCTTCGGGGGCAGAAGGGACCTGGCCGCGCGCATCCTGCGCCACACGAGCCCGGCCTTTTCGGAGGATCCCCTGAGGGTCCTGCGCGCCTTCCAGTTTGCGGCGCGCTTTGACTTCAGCCTCGCCCCGGAGACCGCAGCTCTCTGCCGCGAGATGGCGCCGGCGTTCGCCGAGCTTCCCGTGGAGCGGGTCTGGGGCGAGTGGGACAAGTGGGCCGTCAAGTCGGTGAAGCCATCGAGGGGACTCGAGGTTCTCGAGGAGACGGGCTGGATCCGGCATTTTCCCGAGGTCGCGGCCCTGCGCGGCACGCCGCAGGAGCCCGAGTGGCACCCGGAGGGCGACGTCCTCACGCACACGGGCC
>CAZHPC010000330.1:0-1450 GCA_964534685.1 uncultured Opitutaceae bacterium | reverse complement strand
CGCGAAGGCGACGCTGGCCATCTACAAGCCCGCCGTGCCAACGACGATTGAGGGCTTCCTGTATGCCGGTATCGGGGTGATGGTTGTCATGGCGTTCTACCACCTTGCGATCAGGGGGCCGATCGTCCGCGTCTTCAAAAAAGAGGCGGCAGGCCGCACGACCCCCGCTTGACGAATAGGTATATCCAAAGTAGATACATGGAATGAAGACGACGATTCAGCGCTGGGGAAACAGCCTGGCACTTCGCATCCCTAAGGCCTTCGCTGAGGAAACCAATGTAAAGGACGGAACTCCTGTTGAGCTTTCACTTTCCGATGGCTCGTTGGTCGTGCGCCCAGCGAGGAAGCCGAGGGCTTCGCTCAGAGCGCTCCTTTCCGGAATCAACCCTACCAATCTTAGCCGCGGCGGGTTTGACGATGCGCCGCGCGGGAAGGAGATCTGGTGATGAACTCGTATACTCCCCAACGAGGCGACATCGTTTGGTTGAGTTTTTCGCCGCAATCCGGCCATGAGGAGGCTGGTCGTCGTCCCGGGTTGGTCGTGTCGCCGATGAAGTACAACGGGAAAGTCGGCTTGATGCTGGCGTGTCCGATTACGTCGAGACCCAAGGGATATCCATTCGAGGTGGAGGTGCCCGGTGGCGCGGGTGTTTCAGGTGTAATCCTATCCGACCAGCTGCGAAGTTTGGACTGGCGCGAACGTCGGGCGGAGTATGCGGGCAGGGTAGACTCAGGCACGCTCGACGATGTCCGCTCGAAACTCGACGCTCTCCTCCATGACGAGGGTTAGCGGGTGGTAGCTGACTCCTGTTCCACAGCTCGAGCCACCAAATCCATGGACAGAAAGCGCCCCAGCGGCCAAGTTTGCAGGCCACGATGCCCGATACCCTCCAGGTAAACCTTGGTGACCGATCCTATTCCATCCTCTTTGCGGAGGACCTGACCGCGGAGGTCCGCGCCCTCGTGTCCGAGCTTGCGGCGTCATCCCGGAGGATCGCCGTGGTCACTGACCGGAACGTCGCCACGATTCAGGCCTCGACTCTGAAGGGGCTCTTTGCCGACGCCCCCGCGCTCATCGTGCCGTCGGGTGAGGAATCAAAGTCGATCCCCGAGTTCGGCCGCGTTCTGGATTTTCTAGCGGGCCAGGGCCTCGACAGGTCAGCTGCGGTCTTTGCGGTGGGCGGGGGCGTGGTTGGCGACCTCGCCGGCTTTGCGGCCGCCTCATATCTGAGGGGTGTCGACTACTACCAGGTGCCGACGACGCTCCTTTCGATGGTGGACAGCTCGGTCGGAGGAAAGACGGGTGTCAACCTGAAGGCCGGCAAGAACCTCGCGGGAGCCTTCCACCAGCCCCGCCGGGTGTTTGTCGCGACGGGGTTTCTCAAGCTGCTTCCCCTGCGCGAGTTCGCGGCCGGGATGGCCGAGGTGATCAAGACGGCCCTCCTCGGCG
>CAZHPC010000329.1:0-1453 GCA_964534685.1 uncultured Opitutaceae bacterium | reverse complement strand
TGCTGCACGACGCCCTTGATCACGAGCCTGTATGACGTTGAGCCTTGGGATCCGAATCCGGCCAACATAACGCCGGGGACGAACATCGTGAACGGAACCGTCGGAACGCCATTGGTCACCTACCAAATCGTCGCGGCGAACTCGCCCACAAGCTATGGCGCCATCCTTCTGCCGCCCGGGCTCACCCTCGATACGACGACCGGCGCCATCACCGGCACGCCCACTGTTGCGGACACCTGGTTCACGACAATTATGGCTTCGAACGCCTGCGGCACCGACTCCGTGGTCCTCATCATCGTTATCGCTGCGGCCGACACCCCGCCCATGATCACGAGCCTGTATGACATTGAGCCTTGGGATCCCAATCCGGCTAACATCCATGCCGGGACAAACATCGCGAGAGGAACTGTCGGCATGCCGTTTGTCACCTACCAGATCACCGCAACATCCTCGCCTTCAAGCTATAAGGCCTCTCTTCTCCCTCCCGGGCTTTCGCTCGATACGACGACCGGCGCCATCACCGGCACGCCCACTGTGGCGGGTACTTGGTTCACACCGATTTCGGCCACGAACGCCTACGGAACCGGGGGCGTTGTCCTCATAATCACGATCGCCCCGGAGCAGTCCAACCGGATCATCGACTTCTCGGCGCGAGCCTTGGTCGGATCAGGCAGCCAGTTGCTGACACTCGGCTTCGTCGTGGCGGGCGACAACATGACCTTGCTGGTGCGCGGGGTTGGTCCGGGACTCGCAGCCTACGGCGTCACCAACCCGCTGCCCGATCCCAAGCTCACGTTGTTCAGCGACACCAATCCAATCGCCACGGACACTGGCTGGCAGACCGGCAGCGATGCCAACGTCTTGCCCGTGCTAACCGCGCAGATTGGGGCGTTCCCACTGCAGCAAGGCAGCGCCGATTCCGCTCTGATCGCCGTGGTCAACAATGGCCCGTATACGGCACAAATCACCGGCGCTAGCAACGACACCGGCACCGCCCTGGCAGAGATTTACGACACCCAATCCAATCTCAACGCCCGCCTGATCAATGCGTCTGCTCTGATTCTGGTCAATGGGGCCGGCGGCAATTCGGGTCCCGCCACCATCGGTTTCGTCATCGCGGGCAATGCCCCGAAGACCGTGCTCATCCGCGGCGTCGGCCCGACCCTGTCAACAACCTTCGGAGTCGTCGGAGTGCTCGCCAATCCCCGGATCACGCTCTTCTCGGGCAGCACCCAGATTGCCACCAATTCCAACTGGGAAGTTGGCAACAACGTCACCCAGTTGACCTACACGTTTGCACAGGTCGGCGCCTTTTCACTGACCAGCGGCAGCTTGGACGCGGCCATGATCAACACCCTGCAACCCGGGTCCTACTCCGTGCAAATTACCGGCGTGGGAAACACCAGCGGCGTCGCCCTCCTCGAGGTCTACGACGTGCAGTGACATCACCCGG
>CAZHPC010000328.1:0-1457 GCA_964534685.1 uncultured Opitutaceae bacterium | reverse complement strand
TGTGCGGCCACATCCACACGCCCGCCGACAAGATGCTCGGCGACATCCACTACCTCAACTCCGGGGACTGGATCGAGTCGCTCACCGCGATCGTCGAGCACTGGGACGGAAGCTACCAGCTGGTCGAGTACGCGGATTTCATCAAGGAGTTCCCGGACGAGGACGGCGCCCCGGAGGAGCAGGCGCCGGGCACGGTTCAGGCCGAGGACGGATCCTCGCCGCGGTTCGAGGCCGAGCGCAGCGAGACCCCCGTGATCTGACGGTTGGGTTGACAGGGGCCGCGCGTCGGCTCGTCGTGGGCGCAAGGTGCCCGAACGCGAAAAAATCCTCGTAGCCATGTCCGGGGGCGTGGACAGCTCGGTCGCCGCCCTCCTCCTCAGGAGGCAGGGCTTCGACGTCGCCGGGGCCTACATGAAGAACTGGATCAACGAGGACGGGGTCGTCGGCCACTGCCCCTGGATGGAGGACATCGAGGACGCCCGAAGGGTGGCGGACCAGGTCGGGATCCCCTTCCAGGTCGTGAACCTCATGGAGGACTACCGCGCGAAGGTGGTCCAGTACCTCCTCGACGGGTACGAGCGCGGCCTCACCCCGAACCCCGACATCATGTGCAACCGCGAGATCAAGTTCGGGGTGTTCCGCTCCTGGGCGCTCGCGAACGGCTTCACGGCCGTGGCCACGGGGCACTACGCCCGGCGCCGCGACGCCGGCTCCGGCCGTGTCGAGCTGCTCGAGGGCCTGGACCGGAACAAGGACCAGTCGTATTTCCTCGCGCTCCTTGGACAGGATCAGATCCGCGACGCCCGTTTCCCGATAGGCGACATCGAGAAGCCCGAGACCAGGAGGATCGCCGCGGAGGCGGGCCTCGCCACGGCCGCCAAGAAGGACAGCCAGGGCATCTGCTTCATCGGCGAGGTCAGGATGGGCGACTTCCTGCGCGCCTACGTCCCCGACAGGCCGGGAGCGATCGTTCGGGCGTCGGACGGCCGCGAGCTCGGCCGCCACAAGGGGCTTCATTACTACACGCTGGGCCAGCGCCGGGGCATAGGCGTGCCCTCCAACGCCGACCATGAGCGCTACGTCGTGGTCGGCAAGCGGGCGTCCGACAACGCGCTTCTCGTGGCCTTCGACCAGCCCGGCGCGCCGGGCCTCTTCCAGAGCGAGGTGCGGGTCCATTCGCTCAGCTGGACGGGGGATCCCGTGCCGGCGCCCCAAAGGCTCGAGGGCCGCGTCCGCTACCGCGATCCGCGGGTCGCCCTCGACTTCCATCCCGAGGACGGGCGCACGGCACTCATCCGCTTCGAGCGTCCCCAACGCGCCCTAGCTTCGGGCCAGGTCCTGGCGCTCTACGACGGGCCCCGGCTCCTCGGTGGCGGCGTCTACGCCTAGGTCGCCGAGGCCACGGCGAGGGCCACGGCGAGGCCTATCAGCACGATCCCCATGGCCCTGTCGATCCA
>CAZHPC010000327.1:0-1472 GCA_964534685.1 uncultured Opitutaceae bacterium | reverse complement strand
TTTATCGCCCCGGTCTGGTCCCCGGTTTCCGCCTGGATAGCCCCGAGGTTGTTCCAGGCCCCGGCGTTGCCGGGCACCTTCAGTGCGACGTCGCCCCAGAATGACGACGGGCCCTCGTACACGCGAGCCCTGTCAAGGGTCAGAATCCCGAGTGCGAGCGCAAGAACGCCGGCGGCCGCGGCGAAGAGGCGGAGGCGGCCGAGCACGGCGTGGAGTGCGAGAACCGCCAGTGCGACGACTGCGGCGAGGGGCAGGTACATCCTGTGCTCGGCGACGATCTCCGTCGAAATCG
This sequence comes from uncultured Opitutaceae bacterium, assembly GCA_964534685.1. Taxonomy (GTDB): domain Bacteria; phylum Verrucomicrobiota; class Verrucomicrobiia; order Opitutales; family Opitutaceae; genus Palsa-1447. The sequence goes on along the minus strand of CAZHPC010000327.1, from coordinate 1,180 downwards.
GGATGAAACTTGAGCTGGGCGCAAGGACGATGAAGAACCAGGCTCCGAGGAAGCCGATCGCGGGCCGCCTCCGCAGAAGCAGGCACGTGGCGGCGGCCAGGCAGGCCACCAGCAGGCCGGCGCCGGCGACGTCCATGGGGCTTGCGGCGAGGATCCGGCCGTAGTCGCCCACAAGGGGATGCGGCCAAAAGGCAAGCCGGAGGTAGAGCGCAACCGCCTTCAACTGCGTCAGGAAGTAAGCCGACCACAGGACCCCCGACCCGAAGCCCGCGGTGCCCGCCCGGCCCCCCGTGTGAAGGGCCAGATAGGCCAGCGGGAGCCAGCAACTGGCCAGCGCAAGATGAAACGCCTTTCGCCTGCGCCACGCCTCGCCGAATGAGCCGCCGACAAAGATGCGGTCGTAGAGGAGCACGATCACCGGCGCAGTCACCATGACCTCCTTTGTGCCCATCCCGCACAGGCATGCCGCAAACGCCACCGCTCCCCAGAGCGCCGCCCCCCCCTTCTCCTCAGCCAGCCGAATGAAGCCGTAGAGCGTCAGCAGATAGAACATTCCCATGAGCGACTCGGCCCGCTGCACCACGTACGCAACGGACTCGGTCTGCAGGGGGTGAAGGGACCAGAGGAGCGCCACGGCAAGCGCAACGCCCATGGATTCAGCGTGGGCCCGCGAACCGGCGGCCGGCGTCCTGAGCGTGCGCCGGACGATGCCAAAGAGGAGCAGCGCCGAGACGGCGTGGATCGCCACGTTGAGCGCGTGGTAGCTCCACACCCGCTGGCCCGACACGGCAAAGTTGACCGCAAATGAGAGATTGAGGATCGGCCGGCCGCTGACTGTTGTCCCCGGGGGAGGAGCCAGAGCGGTGGCAAGATGCCGAATCGTCGTGTTTTCAGCAACCGATTCAATGTCGTCGTAGAGAAACTGGCCCCTCAAGCTCTGGCTGTAAGCGGCAGCGATGGCCGCGACAATCACGGCGCAGCAGAAAAGGAATGCTGATTGGTGTTCGCGCGCCGGTGCCGGCTGGGGCATCGATGGAGCGGTCATTTTGAGGGGGCCTGCAGCCTATCGGCTCCCGGGGCCTCTCTACAAGCCGCGCCGCACGCCCGGCGACGCCTGAAACCCATGATCGGGTAGCCGGGGGAGATTACCCTCCCCCAGCTCCCACACCACCGGACGTAC
>CAZHPC010000326.1:0-1477 GCA_964534685.1 uncultured Opitutaceae bacterium | reverse complement strand
GCATCGATATCTCACGCGGACCGAATGCGATTCTCTTTGGTGAAGGCAGTCCCGCTGGCATCATCAATGCCGGCAGCAAGAGCGCCGAATTCAATAATTCTGGGAACCTCGACCTTCGCTTTGGCAGCTGGGGCACCACCCGCGAGAGCTTGGATTACAATTTCCAGATCGTGCCTGGCCAGGTCGCCTTCCGGCTCGACCTTTTGAACGATCACGAAAAATTTGAACAGAAGCCCGCCTATTCGAAGGACCAGCGCATATCCGGTGCACTCCGCGTCGAACCTGCTTTCCTGAACAAAGGCGGAAATCATACCGTCTTCAAGGCGAACTTCGAGTCTGGCCAGGTCGATTCCGACAATCCTCGCGCGCTTCCCCCGACGGACCATATTACTCCGTTTTTTAACCCCGCCGATACGGGAGCTTATCAGGCGGGACTGAATGGTTTGAATTCGTGGGTATCCGGCCTCCCCGCTGGATACGTCGCCAGCGCTGCCAATGGTTATGCAGGTGCCGGCCGTGCCGGCAATTCGAATGACGATCCGTGGTTTACGAATGCCCAGGTCGGTAATTCCAGTTTTCCGTTAAATGTTATGCAGAACGGTTCCACCGTCGGTTCTGCGGGCACTTACCGCTTCACCTCCCTGCCTCAGACTGGTAGCCTTGTTTCGAGCGCTGGCGGCACCGGCCTCGTTGAGCCCTATGGCGCGTTTCCCGGCGCATGGCTTCATATTAACGGCGCATCGGGGGAACCCATCTATGCGGGGCTGCCTTACGCCAACGCTGGCCTCTTCACGGATACCTCGCTGACCGATCCTTCGGCCTTCAATTTCTACAAGAATTTGATCGACGGCACCATGAAATCGGAATGGCAACGTTTCTGGTCGGCGACGGCGGATCTCTCGCAAACCTTCCTCAATGACCAGGTTGGCTTCGACGTTGCTTACAACAAACAGCACTACGAGAACGGCCAGATCAACCCCTTCGGCGGTGCCGTCCCCTTGTACATTGACGTCATGTCGACTAACAACGACGGAACGTCGCTTGCAACCGCCAGCGCGAATCCGAACTATGGCCGCCCGTACGTCATTAACAACGACAACGCTACCAATGACCAATATATCAGCGATCGCGAAGATTCGCGCGCCACGGGCTTTGTCACACATGACTTCAGGAAGGACGGCAATGAGTGGTGGGAAAAGATCCTCGGCATCCAAACCCTGACCGGCTTGGCGGATAAGGAGAAGCAAACAACCAGCACCATGGCTTGGCAGCAGTATGGATATCTCGGCTCAAACACCGCTCTCGCCGATACTCTCGACGGCGGATACAGCGGTAGTAACTTCCAAAGTGTAAACCCGCAACAGGTCCTTTATCTGGGGCCTTCGTTGGTCGGCAAGCCGCTCTCAGGGGCTAATATTCCCAGGGTCACCGGCAACCCGACGATCGGTAGCCAACCGATCAATTACTTCGATTTCAC
>CAZHPC010000325.1:0-1490 GCA_964534685.1 uncultured Opitutaceae bacterium | reverse complement strand
AGCGGTCGCCGACGCTGAAGAAGTATTTCCCGAAGACGTAGCGCGACACGTAGCCAAGCGCGGTGACGAGCGCCAGGACGATGACGGTCGCGACAATCGACCAGACCGTGTCTAGGCCCGGCCTGTCGCGAAGGGAGTTGGGCACCAGGTAGAGGAAGAGCCCCTTGAAGTTGCCCCCGACAAAGTCGATGATCTTGCTGAAGATCCAGATGGTCAGGCACAGGGGCGCCACCAGGATGACCCCCGAAAAGAACGCGTTTCTCAGGGTTACGTAGCGCGATGCGGAGGGGACGTCTTCGGCCATGGGATGGATGATTGGTCGTAGCGGCCGGCGGGCGCCTACGCCAGCTTGAACCGGGGAACAGCCGCCGATCGCTCCAGAAGCCGCATCGCCCGCGCCTCGGCGCGGCGCATGGCGCGCTTGGCCCCGGGCCTCAGATCGTCGTAGCCGGCCAGGTGGAGCCAGCCGTGGACGACGTAGAGGGTGATCTCCCGGGAAAGGGTTTCCCGGGCCGGTCCCGACTGCCGGGCCGCCGCGTCGATCGACACGCAGATCTCCCCGGCGACCCGGTGCGCCGCATCGCCCACGAACGTGATGACGTCGGTAGCGGAGGTGTCGCTCAGATACCTGCCGTGGAGCCGCGCCAGCGCCGGGTCGGAAAGGAAGGCGACGGAAAGGGCGCCCTCCGGGCATCCGCCCCGAAACGCGTCCGCGTGCAGGTCAAGCAGGCCGATCGCCGCCTTCAGGGCCCTTCGGTCGAGCTTGAGGCGGGGGTGGCGGTTGGCGACTTCGACGGGGCGCATGGCGCCCTTCAGGCGTTGGCCTCGTTCGGCGGCTCGGCGGGCGTCGCGTAGGCGACCCGCGAGTGCAGCATGTTGAGGAGCGTGAACGTGAAGCTGTTCTTTATCTTCGCCAGGTCCTCGAAGGTGAGCGGCGCCTCGTCGAGCTGGCCGTCCGCGACGCGCTCGGCGACCACACGGTCAATCAGCGCGCCCAACTTCTCGGCCGTGATGGTGCGGATCGACCGGGTGACGGCCTCGGCCGCGTCGGCCAGCGACACGACGGCGCTTTCCTTGAACTGCGGCTTGGGGCCCTCGTACCGGAAGGGGGCGTCGGGGACGGACGGGGGCTCGACCCCGGGGAACGGCGACTGGGAAAGCGCAAGCGCTCGCTCGTAGAAGAACTTCACGAGCGTGGTGCCGTGGTGCTGGCGGATCACGTCGGTCACCGCGCGCGGCAGGTGGTGCCTCTGCGCGAGCTCGACGCCGTCGGCCACGTGCTGGCGGATGATCGCGGCCGAGACCGCGGGGTCCTTCTCATTGTGGGGATTGCCGCTGTTGCGCTGGTTCTCCGTGAAGAAGGCCGGGTTCGCCGTCTTGCCGATGTCGTGGAAGAGCGCGCAGGCACGCGCGAGCAGCGGGTTGGCCCCGATCGCGTTGCAGGCGTTTTCGGAGAGCTGGGCCACGACGAGCGAGTGGTGGTAGGTCCC
>CAZHPC010000324.1:0-1512 GCA_964534685.1 uncultured Opitutaceae bacterium | reverse complement strand
CAGGGGCCTCAAGAAGCCGCTGCAATGCCCCGCCTTCGGCACACGATGCACCCCGGAGCACCCGATCGGAGCCCCAATGGTCTCAAGCGAGGGCGCCTGCGCCGCCTATTACCGCTATCGCCTCCGCGGCCGCGCCGAAAGCGCGGCCTGACCCGCGGTCAGGCCTTCGGCTGCTCGGGAGTCTCTTCCTTCTTGTCGCAGCAGCAGGCGAGCATTCCCAGCCATATGCTGAGCGCGAGCGCCACCACGGCCGCGATCAGGCTCCACATGCGGCCGAACGGTTGGCTTCCGATCATCACCGCGAACGGGTGCACAAGACGAAACAGGTGCGCCAAAGCGACCAACATGAACACGACGCTGGCGACCATCAGACCCATCTTTTGAGGCTTCATATATTTTCTATCCTGTCTTGGGGTTATTTCTCTTCCTGTACCTTGACCTAGCAAATTCGGGGAAGCTGCTCGCCGCTGAGCCGGCTGAGGATCCGCTCGGCACCGACCTGCCTGCGAAGCATGACCTCGCCGGACGCAGAGTCCCGCACGCGGCCGATGATCGCGGGCGGACCGCCCGGGGCCGAGCGGGCGAGGACGGCGAGCGCGGCGAGCGCGGAGCGTTCCGGGACAAAGCAGATGAAGCGCCCCTCGTTGGCAACATAAAGCGGGTCGAGCCCCAGGATCTCGCAGGCGCCGCGCACCTCCTCGGTGACCGGGACCGACCGCTCGTCGACCGCGATCTCAAGCCCGCGGGTCTCGGCCAGCTCTATCAGAGCCGTCGCCAGCCCGCCTCGGGTGAGGTCCCGCATGCAGTGCACCTCAAGGTACTCGGCCAGGAGCGCGGCCACCGGTTCCACCAGGGGCGCGCAATCGCTTTCAATCGCGCCCTCGAAGGCCATGCCCTCGCGCACCGCCATGACGGCCATCCCGTGGCGGCCGATGTCCCCGCTCAGGATCACGACGTCGCCCGCCTCGATTCTCGCGGGCCCGATGCTGACGCCCTCGTCGACCAGCCCGACGCCCGAGGTCGTCACGTAGAGCCCGTCGCCCTTGCCGCGCTCGACGACCTTTGTGTCGCCGGTGACAATCGAGACCCCCGCCGCGTCTGCTGCCGCCTTCATGGACGCCACCACGCGCCTGAGCACATCGATCGGCACGCCCTCCTCCAGGATGAAGGCGGCGCTCAGCCAGAGCGGACGGGCCCCGCACATCGCGAGGTCGTTCACCGTGCCGAAGACCGCCACCTTGCCGATGTCACCGCCGGGGAAAAAGAGAGGGCTCACGACGTGCGAGTCGGTCGTGAAGGCCAGGCGCTCGCCGCCGGTCCGAAGCAGGGCGCCGTCATGCCTGCAGTCGAGGGCGGGATTGGAGAACGCCGGCCGGAAAATCTTGTCGAGCAGCTCCTCGGTCAGCCGGCCGCCGCCGCCATGGCCGATCGTTATCTCGGACCGCTCCAAAATCGGCACCGGGCACTCGAGCACGCCGCTTGCGGCGTGCGGATCACCGGCCCGGGCTGGAG
>CAZHPC010000323.1:0-1523 GCA_964534685.1 uncultured Opitutaceae bacterium | reverse complement strand
GGCGTCGCGCAGACGACGCCCTACATCGGCCAGCCCGCGTACAAGAAGATGGGGGCCCGCGCCGGCTACACGCTCCTCGCGGGCGTGTTCGTCGGCCTCGGGGGGATATTTGGATACCTCTCGAACCTAGTGGAGCTGGTTCCGCTGTCGGTCCTTGCGCCCATCCTGGTCTTCGTGTCGATCGACATCACCACCCAGGCATTCGAGGCGACGCCCGGCAGGCATTACGCAGCCGTGGTGTTCAGCTTCTTCCCGGCGATCGCCCGGCTGCTTGCGATCGAGCTCGGGAACCCGGCCTACGTGGCCCCGGATCACTTCAGCGCGCTTCTCACGTCGACGGCGCAAGGCATGCCGGAGCTGGGCGTCATCGTCGCGCTTGGCAACGGCTTCATCATCACCTCCATGATCTGGGCGGGCTTCCTTGCGGCCCTTGTCGACCGGCGGACGGGCGCCGCGGTCGCGACCCTACTGGCCGGGGCCGCCCTGACTTTCTTCGGCGTCATCCATTCGGTCGAGGCGGGCGGCAGCCTGTACCTGCCGTGGGAGCTGGCCGGCGTGGCGCGCACGCTGGCATTCCAGTTTACGGCCGCGTATGTCGTCCTCGCGGCTGTCATCGGGCTGCTCGCGCTCCAGGGCCGGGCGGACCCGACGCAGTCCTGACGCCCAAGGATGCCCGAGATCGCCCACATTGCCGCCCTCTGGTCCCTCCAGGCGCATCCCTCCAAGAAGGGGGAATGGCCGCTTGCAAGGAAGATGCGCGCCATCGCTGCCGCCGGCTTTGACGGTGTCGCCGGGGCGTTGACCCCCGAGCACCGCCGGCTCGCCGATAAGGCGGGCCTGAGGCACCTTCTCGGCTACATCTCGTCCTCAGAGCCGCGCGAATTCGCAGGGCGGATCCGCGCCCAGAAGGCAGGCGGCGCGGTGCACATCAACGTGCAGATGGACAACCACGACACGCCCCCCGCAACCGCGGCCGGGCACTGGATCCGGATGGTGCGCGAGGCCGAACGGATCGGAGGGGTCGTCGTCTCGCTCGAGGTGCACCGCGACACGTGCACCGAAACCCCCGAGAAGACCTACGAGATAGCCGAGCGGTACCACCTCGCCACCGGCGAGCCGATTAAGCTCAACTTCGACTTCTCACACTTTGCGATCGTCAAGCACCTGCGGCCCGATGCGTACGCAGCGAGGCTGCTCGACCACCCCGATCTCGTGCGCAACAGCGAGCAGTGCCATTTCCGGCCGTTCAACGGCCACCACTGCCAGGTGCCGGTGACTCACGGAGGCCGCCTGACGCCGGAGGCCGTCGCCTACCTAGGCTTCGCGCAGGCATTGATGAGACTCTGGGCAAGCGCCAAGGGAAACTGGGATCGGACCCTCTACGCCTGCCCGGAAATGGGGCCCTACGATGGATTCGGCGAAGGGGGCGGCTACAACATCACGGGCCTGAGGCCCGCGTGGCCCGAGGCGGTCGTCCTTCGCGGAGAGCTTGCCAAAGCCTGGAGCCGGGCCTGTACGCCCTA
>CAZHPC010000322.1:0-1529 GCA_964534685.1 uncultured Opitutaceae bacterium | reverse complement strand
CATGAAGGATCTCCACGACCGCCTCGGCGTCCTCGGGGGTTGCCGGCCTGATTGTCGGGTCGCCGGGCATGTCAGGATGCGGCTTTCTGCCGCGGACGTGCTTCCGGCAGTGGCGCCTCAGCAGACCACGCGATGCCAAGCCCCGCCGCGAAGGCAGCGGCGTCGGGCAGGGCGGACGGCCAGCGCCTCACGCCGTCCGCTGCAACCCCGTTCCCCGTGTCACCCCCGGCAATCATGCAACCGTGCCTATCCGAGCGGCTTGCAAGGACAAGGGTAATCCCATCCCCGGGGCCGCCCCAGGCCGCGGCTTGTGTTTCGCGGCGCGGATCCTCATTGTCCCCGGCCATAGGCGGCACGCAGGCACACCCCAAGAATCCCATGGTGAATCCCCGCGCGTTTTATCGGACGATGGTTCCCGTCCTCGGCATTGTCGCCGCCCTGGCGGCGCCGGCTGCCGCCGAGGCCGCGAATACGATCACGGGCATCACGGCCGTGTCCTCAAAGGTGTTCAACGACTACGCCCGCGCCAAACTTCCGGACGGCTCGGCAAAGCCCGAGACGTACGCCTTCGGGAACGGAGGCTTCATCGCGGGGGGCGCCAAGGGGGACGAGACGCCGGGCGCCGCGCGCGACGCGACGATCGACAGCCTGGGATTCGATACCATCGCCAAGGCGATGGAATCACCGCTCGCGGGCCAGAATTACGTGATAACCCAGGACCCGAACGCGACCGACCTCCTGATCATGGTGTTCTGGGGCTCGACGGTCGGCGGATACTCCGAGAAGAAAGGCAAGTTCAGGGACCTCCTGGACATCAAGAACGCGGAGCTCCTTGGCTTCGACAGGGAGGGGACGTTTGCGCAGGGCTTCGGCAACAACATCAAGTCGAACATCCAGAAGCAGGTGCACTCCCAGATGATGGACGCCCTCGAGGTCAACCGCTACTTCGTGATCCTGCGGGCGTTCGACTTCCAATCCTCCTGGAAGCTGAAAAAGACAAAGCTCCTCTGGGAGACCCGATTCAGCATCAACCAGCGCCGCAACGCCTTTGACGACGCCCTGCCCCTCATGGCGCAGTATGCCTCGCAGTGCTTCGGTCAGGACAGCCGCGGGCTCCTGATGGCGCGGGTCAAGGACGGCAAGGTTGTGGTGGGCGACATAACATCCCTCGGCGAGGTCGAGCCCCCCAAGAAATAGGCGTCTTTCGCGCTCCGGCCGCAGGCCGTCCCCGGGGTAGCCAATCCCGGGGATTGACGTGCCCGGTTGGGAACCTGTTTGATGGAGGTTTTCATGCTCACGATCGCCGATGTCTCAAAGTCGTATGGCACCCGCACCCTGTTCGCGGATGTGTCACTCTTCATTGCGCGAAGCGACCGCTATGGGCTCGTCGGACCCAACGGGGCGGGCAAGACCACCCTCTTCAATCTCATCCTCGGCGAGGAGGCGCCCGACGAGGGCACAATCGAATGGGAGCGGGGCGCCGACTTCGGCTTCCTGCCGCAGGAAAGCGCGCCCGTCGCCGACGAGAC
>CAZHPC010000321.1:0-1533 GCA_964534685.1 uncultured Opitutaceae bacterium | reverse complement strand
TTGATGGTCCGCGTCATCCGGGGTAGGTGGCAGGAAGATAACGTTCATATGAACGGCGTTCATACGAACGGTATCAAGCCCAAAAAAGCGGCCTACGTAAAATTCCTTCGCTGGCACCGATAGCGCCCCGATCCTGCGCCGCGTCCGACAAAAATACGGAACCTGCGTGCAATGACTTATGGCGTTGTGTATAGAAGGAACCGCGCGCAAAGGCACATGATCTTCCCTGCCATGCGATCAATCCCCCAGGTGGCTTCCTCCCTCCGCCGATGACGTTCCGCCGCCGTCAGCTGCTGGGCTGGGGCGCGCTTGCGCTTGCAGCGGCGCTTGGCGCCACTTGGCTGCTGCGCCTCGACTTTTCCAGGAAGATCTCCGTCGACGTTCTCGATCTCATTCCGGTCGATGAGCGCTCTCCGGAGTTGACCCTGGTTCGATCTCTCGCCAGCCAGTCGGAGGCGCGCACGATGCTCTTTGAATTGACCGGCCCGGGCGGCAAGGCGGCGGCCGCCGGATCCGCGGCGCGTTTTGCCGCGGAACTCGCGCGCGATCCGGCTTTCGAGCAGACAGTCGTCATGGGCGACACCGCCCCGCTCGACGCGCTCGGGCGCGAACTCTTCAACCGGCGATTTGCGCTGCTCTTTCCCATCTGGCTTCGCGAGCGCGAGGCCGCCTATGCAGCCGGCGGCGGTGCGGCCGCCGGGTTTTCCGACTGGCTCGCACACGACACGGTCGCGGCCCTGGGCCGGTTTCTTGCGAGGCCCGAGGCGCCGGCTTTCCAGGAGATGATCCCGGACGATCCGCTGCTCCTGATGCCGGGGGCGCTCGACCGAACGAAGGACGGACTGGCCGTGGTGCAGCCGGCGGCCACCGACGGCGCGGCCCTTGTGTGGGCGAGGCTCGCCGCATCGCCGCTCAGCGAGGCGGGACAGTCCCCGGCGTTTGCCGCCATCCGGCGGGCCTCCGCCTCGGTGCGGCGGGAGTTCCCCGGCATTTCGGTCGCCTACACGGGAATCAACCGCTTTGCCGCCGCCAGCCGCCAGCGGATAGAGCGCGAGGTAGCATGGCTCAACGCGCTTTCGCTCGCCGCCGTGCTCACAGTAGCCCTCACCTTCATCCGCGGGGTACACCGCGGCCTTCACCTGATCCCTGTCGTCCTGTTCTCCATCCTTGGCGCCTGGGTGGGCGCCACTTTGGCGTTCGATCGGCTGCACATCATTGTGCTCGTCGTCGGCTCGCTGCTGACCGGCGTCTCGATCGACTACGGCTTTTACCTCTTCATGCAGGCGCCGGCATGGCCAGGAGAGGACTATTGGGCGAAGGTGCGGCGCCTCGCGAAGCCGCTGCTTGCGAGCTGCCTCACCACCGTGGCCGGGTTCCTCCTCCTCCTGCTCTCGGAGCTGCCGTTCATTCGCCAGCTTGGCGTTTTTGTGGCCGCCGGCCTGCTGAGCGCGCTGGCGGCGGCTCTCATCTACTTCTCAACGGTCAAGAACCCCTTTCTCGAGGCCCGCGCGATCCGCAGCGGCCCATGGCTGC
>CAZHPC010000320.1:0-1539 GCA_964534685.1 uncultured Opitutaceae bacterium | reverse complement strand
TAACTTCGGAATAAGGCCTGCCCTTTGTTAACTCAAAGGGCCGCAGCGAAAGTATGCCTGGCGACTGTTTATCAAAAACACAGCTCCCTGCGAACTCGCAAGAGGATGTATAGGGGGTGACACTTGACCAATGCCAGAAGGTCAACCAACGGCGTTCGATTTTTCCGCAAGGAAAGATCGGGTGACTGTTGTAAGCCCTGGTGAATGTCGGCGATAACTATAATCGTCCTAAGGTAGCGCAATTCCTTGTCAGGTAAGTTCTGACGCGTTGAATAGTGTAACGTCTGGGCAACTGTCTCGAACTACAGCTCGGTGAAAATACAATACCGGTGAAGATGCCGGTTTCCTGCAGTTAGACGAAAAGACCCTAGAAGCTTTACTGTAGTTTGATATTGAGTATACGATTGCGATGCGTAGCGTAGACACGAGACGTTGAAGCGCACTTTCGGGTAGCGTGGAGTCACCAATGAAACAGTGTTCTTCGCCGTTGTATATTCTAACCTCGAGGGCAAAAACCGCGAGAGACAGTATCTGATGGGCAGTTTGAGTGGGGCGCTCTCCTCCTAAAAAGTAACGGAGGAGCCTATTAAGGTCAGCTAGGCGCGAATGGAAACCGTGCCGATAGCGTATGGGCATATGCTGGCTTAACTGTGAGACGTACGTGTCGAGCAGATGCGAAAGCAGAGCTAAGTGAACCGACAGATCGCATTAGATGCGGCTGAAGATTACCGGATATAAGCTACTCTAGGGATAACAGGCTCGTTCCGCCTAAGCGTCCAGAGCGACGGCGGAGTTCGGCACCTCGATGTCGGCTCGTCTCATCCTGGGGGTGTAGAAGCTCCCAAGGGTATGGCTGTTCGCCATTTAAAGAGGCACGTGAGCTGGGTTCAGACCGTAGAGATTTTAAATTTTTTGAAGTCTCCACCGTCTGAATCAATCGAATGTTATTTTGCTTTTCGTTTATTAAATGATAACTAAGTGAGTATAAAACCAATCACAACACGGCGGTCGCGAGGATAAATTCTCGATGACTTCGTTGATTTATATCGGTGGAGTCCCGCACGGGATAATACCGAGGGAAGAGGAAAAAGTTGAGCACATCGGCCGCGAGTACGCGGCATAAGTGTCGCTTCGCTCCCTTACCCGTAGAGACTAAACATCAACTATCCAAAATTAATTTTTCGGATAAAGCTATAGTCCAATGCAAAGGGGAACCTTTGGTAACATGCGTGAGACAGGTTGGTCTCCTATCTACTGCAGGCGTTCGATTCTTGAGGAGCTTTGCTTCTAGTACGAGAGGACCGAAGTGAACGGACCGCTGGTCTATCTGCTCTACCGCCAGGTGGAACGCAGAGTAGCTATGTCCGGATTGGATAACCGCTGAAAGCATATAAGCGGGAAGCCAACTCCAAGATGAGGAATCGTTAAGGGCCCTGGGAGACTACCAGGTTGATAGGCTTTAGGTGTACGCACCGTAAGGTGTTTAGCCGAGAAGTACTAATTTCCCAAATCCTATTAGGAAATCTCTACATCATTACG
>CAZHPC010000319.1:0-1544 GCA_964534685.1 uncultured Opitutaceae bacterium | reverse complement strand
CGGAGCCACGGAATCGGTGACGTCAACAAACCTTCCGCCGCGATTTGCGAGCAGCACGCTCTGCGGCGCCGCCGGGTAGAGTCCGGGCGAGACCCTCCCTCCGATGAAAAGGCCGAGGCGCCCGTCACGCTCGAAATCGGCGGCGCAGACCGCGCCGGCGCTGATCGAAAGCGGCGGGAGTGTTCCATCTGGCGCGGGACGGAAGTGTCCGTGCCCGTCGTTCAGGAAGAGGCGTGGCTGGTACTCGGGCGCTCCCGCCGGCAGGCTGGCTCCGCCAGCTGTCACGAGCAGGTCTGCCCTGCCTTCGCCGGTGGCATCGAACAGCAGCAGCGGCCCGTCATCCACATCGGGCGGCGCCGCCAGCGCCGGCGATACCGCAGGTGCCCATGCCTCCGCCCCCTTTGGCAAGAGGACCCGGCGGCCCTCCCGGGTCGTCCCTCCGATACACACACCGTCGCGTCCACTGCCGTCGAGGTCGCCTACGGCGATCGCGGGTCCTCGGCGGTTTAAGCCCGCCGGGAGAAGCCGCTGGTCGAGGAATTCGTCATAGGAGTCCTCCTGCGCCGTCCAGGAGAGGTTGGCGGCCTGGCTCATCTCCGTGAACCGAGGCTCCGGCCGTGGCGCCGGCGCTGGCGTTTCCGGCGGCCCCGAGGGTTCGGTGACGATGAACCTCCGATCAGAGGGAAGGTTCTCAAACGTCTGCACCGCGCCGCTCGGCCATGCAACCGTGAGCCGGCGGATCAGCTCATCCTCGCCCATGCCGAAATGGACAATCGGTTCGCTGCTCGACATGAACCCACGCCCGAGCGTCAGGGTCCGGACCTGGACGCCCGCCGCGCTTTCGAGCGTCACCCTCGCCCCAACGCCGAATCGGTTGGACCGGGTGCCGCGCAGCGCGCAGATGACACGGTGCCCGGTGTCGCTGCCGTTGCGCAGCAGCGTCACTCCGCCTTGGTAATTGGTGTACACGAGGTCCATGTTGCCGTCGCCGCTGAGGTCGCCTAGGGCCGCCCCGAAGCTCACCCCATTCTGGTCGAGGCCCCAGGCGCTCGATGCGTTCTCGAAGTGCAGGCCGCCCAGGTTGCGAAACGCTTGGTGCGTTTCGGCAAACACAGGGCTGTTGCGCACAATCTGTTCGCGGGCGAGCGGGCTGCCGGCCATAGCCCGGCGCGCGATCAGGTCCTGGTTGTGGATTTCCCGATACATCCCGTTCGTGACAAACAGGTCGGCCCGCCCGTCGTTGTCCAGGTCCTCCCAGAGCGGCGCCCAGGTCCAGCCGGTCGCGTCGAGCCCGGCGAGGTGCGCCGCCTCGAGGCTTCTGCCGGTGCCGGTGTTCAGAAAGAGGGCGTTGCTGGGAAACTGACGGACTTCGTTCGAGCCTTCCTCGGGAACGCGCATTCGCGCCCGTGATTCCGCCATGGCGCGCTGGTCCGCCACGTGGCCGGGTTCCGCCATGTCCGCGACCAACAGGTCAAGCCGGCCATCGCTATTCACGTCGCCGAGGTCCGAGCCCATCGACGAATAGGGCGAATGCGGCATCACGC
>CAZHPC010000318.1:0-1546 GCA_964534685.1 uncultured Opitutaceae bacterium | reverse complement strand
CGTGGCCGTTGAGCTTCGCCTCTCAAGACGGTTTCTGAAGGCGCTCGAGGCATTTGGCAACGAGGACGCCGAGCGAATCGAGACCATGCTGAAGCAGCTCCAGCTGCAATCGGGGCCTCCGCATATGCACCCCGAATGCGCTACAGGATACCGGACCTAAGGTTTCTCAGCCGGATTGTCAGTGGGGTCCGGAGCCTTCGCACGTGCCGCGGCGCCAGAATCCCCGCTTAATTTGTCAAACTCGAGGGAGAGCATCCTCAGCAGCTCTGCATTCGGCGCATACTTGAGCACGTAGCCCTCGGCCCCGAGTTCGCGTGCCCGCATGAACGTCTTTTGAGTGCTCTGCGCCGAGACGACGATCACGGGCATCTTCGGATAGTCCGCCTTGAGCTTCTCAAGCACGTGCAGCCCGTCGATTTGCGGGAGGTTGAGGTCCAAAAGGACCACGTCGGGCTTGTGCGCGGCCGCCTGCTGGAGCGCGGTGGCGCCGTCGGCCGCGTCCCAGACGGTCTTGATGTCGAGCTGCTTCAAGAGGGCGTGAAGCAGCACGAGGACGTGCGGCTCATCGTCTACTATCAGTGCATTGACCGGTCGTGGCATGTTTCAGGAAGGACGCCTGGGCAAAACGCGGGGCTTGTTGCGGTCGATGAACGTGTGGGGTCCTCTAACGGACCCAGGAAGTGGACCGAAGCATAGGCGCGACTCGCGCCCGTGACCACCACTATTATGGCCACGCGCCGCGGAAACGGAACCGCCCCTTAGTCGCCCAGCCGCTTGCCGGGAACGAGATAGTTCCTAACGTAGTCGGAAACGCCATCCGCGAGGGGAGTGACTGGGCGGTCATAGCCGGTCGCCCTGAGCTTGGAGATGTCGGCCTTCGTGTAGTACTGGTACTTGGCGCGGAGCGCCTCCGGCATCTCGATGAAGGTGATCTTGGCCTTCCGGCCGAGCGCCGCGAATATCGCTCCGGCAAGGGTCAACCACGTGTTCGCCTCCCCCGAGCCCAGGTTGAAGAGCCCGCTCGCGGAGCCGCCCTTTTCCGCAAAGTGCAGCGTCATCTCGACCGCATCCTTGACGTAGAGGAAGTCGCGCATCTGCTCGCCGTCCTTGTACCGGGGATCGTAGCTCTTGAAGAGCCCGATGGCGCCCGAGTCCCTGATCTGGAGGTGGGCCTTCGAGACGACCGAGCGCATGTCGCCCTTGTGGTCCTCGTTGGGGCCGAAGACGTTGAAGTACTTGACCCCCACGATCCGGTCGAGCCATCCGAGCCTCCGGGCGTAGAGGTCGAAGAGATGCTTTGAGTATCCGTACATGTTGAGCGGCCGGAGCCTCTCGATGGCCGGGTCCTTGTCGTCCATTCCCTGGCTCCCGTCGCCGTAGGTTGCGGCGGACGAGGCGTAGATGAAGCGCGAGCCGGAGGCCAGGGACCATCCGGCGAGCTCCCGCGTGAACGCCGTGTTGTTGTCGATCAGGTAGGAGGCGTTGCGCTCCGTGGTCGACGAGCACGCCCCGAGGTGGAAGACGGCCGAGAACTTCCCGAAGGCCG
>CAZHPC010000317.1:0-1567 GCA_964534685.1 uncultured Opitutaceae bacterium | reverse complement strand
GCGACCGGGCGCACGCAGCCGCGCTCCTGCGCCGCAAGGAACATCCGGGCGTAGCGCGGGTGGACGGGGAAGCGCAGCATCCTCCGGCCAATGTCCGTGATGGCGCCCCCGGGCCCGGCAAGCGCTCCCAGGTCAGCCAGGAGCGACTCCGCGCGCTCGATCCCCCGCGGGTCGGGTTTTTCGAACCAGTCAAAACCTGCGATGTCGACAATCCCCGCGGCCTTGAGGGTCAGGACGACCTCCGAGAGCTCCAGGCGCTTCACCTCGGGGGTCTCGTGGGCCGGCCGGTGGCCGTGCTCGCGCTCGGTCCAGAGCCTCACGCAGATCCCCGGGGCCGTGCGCCCCGCCCTGCCGGCCCGCTGCTCGGCGCTCGCGGCGGATATCTTCTCCACGAGCAGCGTGTTGATCCCCCTGTCCGGGTCAAAGCGCGCGGCCCTCGCCAGACCGCTGTCGACGACCGCCGTAACCCCGTCGATCGTGAGCGAGGTCTCGGCGACGTTTGTCGAGACGATGATCTTGCGGCCCTCGCAGCGCGACACGGCCCGGTCCTGCGCCTCCGGGGGGAGGTCGCCGTGAAGGGGCAGCGCCGCGAAGCCCCTTAGTCCGCGCGCGCCCTGGATCGCCTGGATCGTACGCCCGATCTCATAGGCGCCCGGCATGAAGACCAGCATGTCACCCTGCGTCGCCCCCGCCACCCGCTCGCATTCGCGCGCCGCGACCTCCCATACGGGATCCGTATCGAAGTTGACGGGTTTGGCGAGGTACTCGATCCGCACCGGGTGGGCCCTCCCCTGCGACACGAGGACGTCGCAGGGCGCCAGGTATTCCCTGAGGGCGCCCGAGTCCAGCGTGGCGGACATGACGGCGATCCTCAGGTCGGGGCGCCCGTGACGCTGGATCTCCAGCGCCCGTGCGAGCGAGATGTCCCCGTAGAGGTGCCGCTCGTGGAACTCGTCGAAGATGATGGCGCTTACCGAGCGCAGCTCCGGGTCGAAGGTCATCTGCCGGAGCAGAATCCCCTCGGTCACGAAGCGGATCCTTGTCCGCTCGCTCACACGGGACTCGAGCCGGATCTGGTAGCCGACGAGGTCGCCGAGCTCCGTTCCCACCTCCTGCGCAACCCGGCGGGCGAGCATCCTGGCGGCCAGCCGCCGCGGCTGCATCACGATCACCTGCCCGCGGTCGAGGAAGCCGTGCCGCAGGAGCATCTGCGGGATCTGCGTCGACTTGCCGGATCCCGTCGGCGCCTGGACGATCACCCGCCCGCTGGCGCGCAGCGACGCGACAATGGACGGCTCAAGCTCGTAGATTGGAAGCTCTCGGTTGGGCATGCGGGGATTGTGAATAACCGGTGAGTTAAGTTGCTCCCACGTTATTCACAGCGATGGAATGTGAGGGGAATGTGCATAAGAAAAGCTTCACCCATTCGTAACGGGGCCGCAACCTCACCGCGTTCCTTGATAGAACAGTCGCAGCGCGGAGGCCTGAAAAACCCTCCGAAAGCACGGCTGGGATAATCCCGGGCGACCGGGGAAAGGAAGGTGGCAGCTGGTGCCGCCATCCCCTC
>CAZHPC010000316.1:0-1571 GCA_964534685.1 uncultured Opitutaceae bacterium | reverse complement strand
GGCCGGCCGCCCCGCGGACGAAAAAGTTCTCGAGTCCTGGGTGAAGCGCGTTTGGATGGTTGCCCGACCGGCCGTCCGCGGGACGTGGGGCCGGGTTTGCACACATCCGCCCATGCCGCCATCCCCAGCAGCGCACCGGCCCAGGAAAGGCAACGCGGACGAGTTCGTCTTCGCCGCGGCGTACCTCGAGCACGACCATATCTACGGGATGTGCGGGGGACTGTGCGACGCCGGCGCGACGCTCAAGTGGGTGTACGAGCCCGACCGCATGAAGCTGCGGGCCTTCAGGGAGCGGTTCCCCCGGGCCAGGGTCGCGCGACATTTTGACGAGGTCCTCTGCGATCCCGAGGTCCGGATGGTCGCCGCGGCCGGCGTTCCGAGCGAGCGCGGCCCGACGGGCTGCGGGGTGATGGCGGCGGGAAAGGATTATTTCTGCGACAAGACCCCGTTCACCACGATGGCCGGGCTCAAGGAGGCCCGGGCCTCGGTGGCGCGCACCGGGCGGAAGTTCTCCGTGTACTTCAGCGAGCGCCTCCACGTCGAGTGCGCGGTGAGGGCGGGGGAGCTGGTCCGCGCGGGCGCCGTCGGCCGCGTCGTCCAGGTGCTGGGCCTAGGCCCCCACCGCCTGCGCAAGGCCTCGCGCCCCGACTGGTTTTTCAGGCGCGCGAAGTACGGCGGCATCCTCTGCGACATCGGAAGCCACCAGTTCGAGCAATTCCTGTTCTACTCGGGCTCGGCCGACGCGTCGGTGGAGCGGGCCGCCGTCGGCAACTTCGCAAACACCGACAGGCCCGAGTTCGAGGACTTCGGCGAGGCGTCGCTCGTCGGGGACGGCGGCGCCTCGTGCTACGTCCGGGTCGACTGGCTGACCCCCGACGGACTCAGCACGTGGGGCGACGGGCGCACCCTCATCCTCGGCACGGAGGGATACATCGAGCTGCGCAAGTACGTCGACGTCGCGCGCGGCGGACGCGGCGACCACCTGATCCTGGTCGACGCCAAGGGCGAGCGGCGCTTCGACCTGGCGGGGAAGGTGGGATTCCCGTTCTTCGGCCAGCTCATCCAGGACTGCCTCCATCGCACGGAGCGCGCGATGTCCCAGGCGCACACGTTCAAGGCCGCCGAGCTGTGCCTGAGGGCCCAGGCCGCCGCCGTGAGCCTTTCCCCACCATGAAACGCATCGCCTTCGTAATGTCAGTCAATCCGGGCCACGCCTCCGAGTACGAGAAGCGCCACAACCCGATCTGGCCGGAGCTCGCCGAGACCCTAAGGTCCCACGGCGTGCGCGACTACTCGATCTTCCATGACTCCGCCACCCACCAGCTCTTTGCTTACGCGGTGATCGAGGACGAGGCCCGCTGGAACGCCATCGCCAAGACCGAGGTCTGCCGGCGCTGGTGGCGCCACATGGGCGACGTCATGCCGTCGAATCCCGACGCGAGCCCCGTCAGCCGGGACCTGCGCGAGGTCTTCCACCTTTCCTATACACAACATCAAAAGTCCTAAGCGGAGGCGACCTGCAAGCACACAGCGTGAAGGTCGCTTCCGAAAGGCGATGACGCCCCCTCGCG
>CAZHPC010000315.1:0-1590 GCA_964534685.1 uncultured Opitutaceae bacterium | reverse complement strand
CCCGGTTCACGACCAGGTCCAGGTAGCGCTGGCGGTACACCTGCTCGGGGTCGGCAAGCCCGTGCCACTTCTCGGGCAGCGGCCGGAGCGCCTTGGCGAGAAGGCAGAAGGATTCGACGCGCACGGTGATCTCGCCGGCCTTGGTCCTGAAGAGGGTTCCCCTGGCCCCGACGATGTCTCCGAGGTCGAGCTTCCTGAACGCGGCGTAGGGCGCGTCGCCGAGGACGTCCTTCTTGATATAGAGCTGAAGCTCGCCCTGCTGGTCGAGGATCTTGGCAAACTGGCTCTTGCCCATGTCCCGGATGGTCACCAGGCGGCCGGCGACCGCCACGGCGACCGTGTGGTCCTGGCCGTCGACGTGGGCCCTGACCGCCTCGCCCGAGAAATGGGTCGGCCTGAACTCGGCCCTGAAGGGGTCCGTCCCGCCCGCCCGGAGCTCGGCTAGCTTCTGCCGGCGCACGGCGTGCTGGTCGTGGGTGATGTCGGCAGGGATGTCGCTCATGTGAGCGGGTCACGCTGCCCCACGGCCGCCCTAGGGGCAAACGGAAACTTCCGCAGGTTCCTTGCTTGTGATTCGAGGGCGTTCGCATCCATCCTAGGGCATCACTCCGGAACGAAATTCGACCATGGACACCACGCGCAAGCCCGCATGGCTGAGGGCAAAGCTCCCCTCCGGCCCCGCCTATTCGGCCGTGCGCGGCCTCGTGGACGGCACGAAGCTCCACACCGTGTGCCAGAGCGCCCAGTGCCCGAACCTGGGGGAGTGCTGGTCTCGCGGCACCGCGACCGTGATGATCCTCGGCAATATCTGCACCCGGTCGTGCAACTTCTGCGCCGTGCAGACGGGGCGCCCCACCGAGCTCGACCTGGGCGAGCCCGCCCGCGTCGCCGAGGCCGTCGCGGCCATGGGCCTAAGGCACTGCGTCATCACGAGCGTCGCCCGCGACGAGCTCGCGGACGGAGGGGCCTCGGTCTGGGCGGCGACGATCCGCGCCGTGCGCCGCCGCAACCCCTCGACCGCGGTCGAGGTCCTGGTGCCGGATTTCAAGGGGAGGATCCAGGACGTCGACACGGTGCTCGACGCGAGGCCCGACATCTTCAACCACAACGTGGAGACGGTCGAGCGGCTGCAGCGGCCGGTCAGGGTCCAGGCCCGCTACGACCGCTCGCGGTCCGTCCTGCGCCACGCGAGGGACAAGGGCTTCACGGTGAAGACCGGGATCATGCTGGGGCTCGGCGAGCGCGGCGAGGAGATCGAGCAGACGCTGCGCGACCTGGCCGGCGACGGCATAAAGATCCTCACCATCGGCCAGTACCTGCAGCCGACCCGCCAGCACCTGCCCGTGGACCGGTGGGTCACGCCGGAGGAGTTCCGGCACTGGAAGGAGTTCGGGCTGTCGGTCGGGTTCGGCGTGGTCGAGAGCGGCCCGCTTGTCCGCTCGAGCTACCACGCCGACGAGCAGTCGCTGAAGTACACGGGCGAGGAGCACCTCAACACCCAGAATGCGCTCGCGAGCGCCTGAACGGACACCCAAAGCCATGTGCGCCCTGACCACCCAGAGGGAAATCGTCGAGAACTGGCTCCCGCGC
>CAZHPC010000314.1:0-1604 GCA_964534685.1 uncultured Opitutaceae bacterium | reverse complement strand
CGCTGCGCGGAGACCGAGAAGAACCCCCATGTGACCTTCTTCTTCAACAACTACAGGAAGGACCCGTTCCCCGGCGAGGACCGCGCGTGCCCGGCCAGCCCGAAGGTCGCGACCTACGACCTGAAGCCCGAGATGTCCGCGGCCGACGTCACGCGGGTCGCGAAGGAGGCCATTCTCTCAGGGAAGTACGCCCTCATTGTCGTCAATTTCGCCAATCCGGACATGGTCGGCCACACCGGGTCGCTGCCGGCAGCGGTGAAGGCGGTGGAGACGACGGACAGGTCCGTTGGGGAACTCCTTGAAGCCTTGGCAAAGGTGGGGGGAAGCGCCGTAATCGGAGCCGACCACGGCAACTGCGAGCAGATGTGGGACCCCGTGAACAACGCCCCGCACACCTCCCATACCCTCAATCTCGTGGAATTCTTCGTCGTCGGCGAGGGCTACGTCGCGGGAAGGACGCGGATGCGGGAAGGGGGGAACCTTGCCGACATCGCGCCCACCATTCTCGAGCTCATGGGGATACCCAAACCCCCCGAAATGTCGGGCAAGTCGCTCATCCTGCACTGAGAGGCGCCATGCCCAAGAATCGGGTTGCCCCCGTTCCGTCCCGGGGGCTTGATTTCACGTTTACACGACGACGAGACGAATGAAACGCACCCACCATTGCGCGCAGCTGACCAAGGCCGACCTAGGGAAGGCGGTCTCGCTTTCCGGATGGGTCGACTCGATCCGCGACCACGGCGGAATCATATTCATCGACTTGCGCGACCGAAAGGGTGTGACGCAGGTCATGTTCGACCCCAAGGACAGCCCAGGGGTGAGCGACCGCGCCGCCCGCCTCAAGCCCGAGTCCGTGGTGAGCGTCGCGGGAAAGGTCGTGCCCCGCCCGGAGGGCACGGTCAACGCCTCCCTCCCCACGGGCGAGGTCGAGGTCGAGGCGACGGTTCTCGAGGTGCTCAACCTCTCGGAGACGCCGCCCTTTCCCTTGGATGATGCCGGCGGCGACAAGGTGAACGAAGACCTGAGGCTCACCTACCGCTATCTTGACCTCCGCCGGCCGAAGATGCGCCACAACCTGGAGGTCCGATACCGCGCGACGAAGGCGATCCGCGACTACTTCGACGCTCAGGACTTCATCGAGGTGGAGACGCCTGCGCTCTTCAAGAGCACGCCCGAAGGGGCCCGCGAGTACCTCGTGCCGTCGCGGATCCACCCGGGCCAGTTCTATGCCCTTTCCCAGTCCCCCCAGCAGTTCAAGCAGATCCTTATGGTCGCTGGCGTGGAGCGATATTTCCAGATCGCGCGCTGCTTCCGGGACGAGGACTTGCGCGCGGACCGCCAGATGGAGTTCACGCAGGTCGATGTCGAGGCGTCCTTTGTGGATCGGGAGGATATCTACACGCTCTTCGAAGGCATGCTCAAGAAGGTCTGGAAGGACGTCCTCGGCACCGAAATCGCGACGCCGTTTCCCAGGATGCAGTTTGCGGATGCGATGAACCGATACGGCGTGGACAAGCCCGACATGCGGTTCGGGCTGGAGATCAGGGACTTCTCGGAGACGTTCAAGGCGTCGTCCTTCAAGGTGTTTCAGGGGACGGTCGCCT
>CAZHPC010000313.1:0-1618 GCA_964534685.1 uncultured Opitutaceae bacterium | reverse complement strand
GAAGCCTGCTCATCCACCTGCCGCACCACCACAATGAGGCTGGCATGAATATCCAACCCGAGCTTTATTACCCTGGCGCGAGCGCCAGGCTCTGTATCCCTGCTTTGATTAGAGGTCATAGCGCGGACAGCTTGGCGCCTCGCGCCCCGCTTGTCCGCCCCATGTCATATTGGGTGTCCGCGGTTGTTCATCCCAGGACAGCGGACGTCCACAAGACGGGAGCTGTCCTGGTGTGAATAACCGCGCCGACCGACGGCTGTTGGGCTTTGGTCTGCCGGCGTTCTCTGCTAATTTGCTGACCGGTCGCGGCACGAACACCTCATGTTTTTCCCGACAAGGAACTTTAGATGAGATCTCGACCGCGGCCGGACAGCATTGGGTTCGGCCATGCATCCTCAGGTGCCGGCGTCACCACGCCTCGACAATATGATCTGCAGCCCGGACCCGCCAATCCAAAACCCAACATGAAAACGACCGATTATGCCGCATACGTCGCCTTGGACTGGGGAGATACCCAGCATGCGTTCGCGCTGCAGATGGCAGCGACCAGTGAAGTAAAGACCGGCCAATTTGATGCCGGCGCGGAAACTACCCACGAATGGCTGAAACAACTCGGGGCACATTGCGCCCACCGTCCGATTGCTCTCGCAGTCGAAGCTGGATGCGACGCCCTGATCGCCGCGCTTCTCGAGCACAAATGGATCGTTATCTATCCGGTTCACTCCTCCATGAGTGCCCGGTTCCGCAAGGCGCTCGTGCCCTCGGGAGCAAAGGATGATGTACCGGACGCGACGGTCCTGTTGACGCTCCTCCTTCGTCATGGCGAACAGTTGAAGCCGCTGCAGCTCGACAGTGCACCCACCCGCGAGTTGAGCGCTCTTGTCCTGGGCCGGCGCGGCGCCGTCGACAGGCGCTCCCAGGTAAGCAACCAGCTACGGTCGGTGCTCAAGGGCTACTTCCCTCAGGCCTTAAAGCTGGTCGGCGATGAGATGGCGGGGACACTCGCCTTGGACTTCCTCGATCGTTGGCCCGACTTGGCGACCCTTCAAAAAGCCCGGGCCGCTACTGTTCGGTCCTTTTACCTCCTGCATAACGTCCGGCGCCCTGAGTTGGTCGAGGCCCGCCTCAGGCAGATCGCGCAAGCCCAACCGCTCACCCAGGACGCCGCAACCATCGTTCCGGCCGTACTCCAGACGCGCATGCTGGTCGCTGTACTGCGTACGCTCCAGCGGCATATCGCCCAGTTCGATGCGTGCATAGCCGAGAAGTTTGCCTCCCATGCCGAAAGCGCCTTCTTCCGGCAACTGCCTGGTGCGGGACCGCAACTGGCGCCCCGCTTGTTGGTCGCCTTCGGCGATCGCCGGGACCGCTACCCGGATGCTTCCAGCCTTCAAAAATATGCGGGGTTGGCTCCCGTGAAGGAAAAGAGTGGCCGCCAGCTCTGGATCCATTGGCGCTGGAATGCTCCCATCTTCCTGCGGCAAACCTTTGTGGAATGGGCCGGCCAGACCGTCGTCTATTGCGGCTGGGCCAAGGCCTTCTACCTACATCAAAAACAGGCCGGCAAAGGGCATCATGCCATCATCCGGGCTCTCGCCTTCAAATGGATCCGCATCCT
>CAZHPC010000312.1:0-1632 GCA_964534685.1 uncultured Opitutaceae bacterium | reverse complement strand
TTCGCCCCGCCTTCGCCGTGGCCCTTCTGGGTGCCCTGCACCTCGGGGATGCCCTTCGCGATGATCGTCCTTGCGATGATCAGCTGCGGCTTGCCGCTCTTGGCCTTCTTTGCCCGGTTGAATGCCTTCAGAAAGGCAACCATGTCGTATCCGTCCACCGTCTGGACGTCCCACTCGATCGCCTTGAACCTGAGCGCGGTGTTCTCGCTCTGGGTCTTCTCTGCCATCGCGTCAAGGGTGACGAGGTTCGAGTCGTAGATGAGGATCAGGTTGTCGAGCTTCTGGTGCCCCGCGAACTCGACGGCCTCCATTGCGACGCCCTCCTGCATGCAGCCATCGCCGGCAAGGCAGACGACGTGGTGGTCGAAGATCACGTGCTCGGGCGTGTTGAATCGGGCGGCGGCCATCTTCCCTGCGACGGCCATGCCGACCGAATTTCCGACACCCTGCCCCAGGGGGCCGGTCGTGGCCTCGACCCCGGGGGTCTCCCGGAATTCGGGGTGGCCCGGCGTCATGCTGTGCAGACTCCGGAATCTGGCGATCTGCTCCATCGGAAGGTCGAAGCCGCTCAGGTGCAGCCAGGCGTAGAGGAACATGCTGCCGTGTCCGGCCGACAGGACGAAGCGGTCGCGGTTGATCCACCGCGGCTCCTCAGGATTCAGGGAAAGCGCGTGGCCGAAGAGGACCGCGCCGATCTCGGCGCAACCGAGCGGGAGTCCGAGGTGGCCCGAGGCGCAGGTGCGGACGGCGTCGATCGTGAGGCCGCGGGCCTGGTTGGAGGCCTTTTCGAGTAGGGCAGTTTGAAGGGTCATCGAAGTAAAAGTCCGACAACTCCTACGGACTGCAAACGCCGCGTGGAAGCAGAAACTCCGGAAATATCCGGAGCCCCTCCGTTATTTGGCGGCAGGCGCGGCGGGGACGGCCGGCGTGGCGGCCGATTCCTCACTGCGCCTCGACTTGACCGTGACGGCCACCGCGGCCTTGCCCAGGCGGTCGCGAAGGTAATAGAGCCGGGCCTTCATGGGCTCGGACTCGAGCTCGATCTCGATCTTCTCGATGTTCGGCGAGTTCACCGGGAACACGCGCTCGACGCCCTCGCCATAGCTGATCCTCCTGACCGTGAAGGTCTCGTGGATTCCCGATCCCTTGCGCGCGATCACAATGCCGGAAAAGATCTGAATCCGCTCCTTGTCGCCCTCGCGAACCTTGGTGTGCACGCGCACGCCGTCGCCGACTTTGAACGGCGGAATGTCCTTCTTCACCTGGTTTGCGGTGATTTCCTTGATGATCGGATTCATGGCTTTGGCCTTGTTTGTATTTGATTGAAAGTTACTTGAGAATATCGGGTCGGACGCTTCGTGTCTTCTCCATCGCACGTGCGGACCGCCATTTCTCTATCTCGGCATGGTTTCCGGAAAGGAGGACTTCCGGCACGGACATGCCCCGAAATTCGGCGGGACGCGTGTATTGAGGAAAGTCGAGCAACTTGCCGGTGAAAGATTCGTGCGTCAACGACTTTTCCTCTCCGAGGACGCCCGGGACAAAACGGCTGAGCGCGTCGATGACGACCGCGGCCGCAAGCGTCCCGTTTGTGAGCACGTAGTCGCCGATGCTCAGCTCAAGGTCGATCAC
>CAZHPC010000311.1:0-1633 GCA_964534685.1 uncultured Opitutaceae bacterium | reverse complement strand
ATCAGGTAGTCCACCTCGTCGTGCGAGTTCGTGCCGCAGTCGAGCGCGATGAAGAGGCCGGGCTTGCCGGCCTCGAGCGCGCGGTCGATGGCGCTGCGGGACAGACCGTAGCCGTCCTCCGAGCGGCGCGGCACGACGAAGACCGGGTCGAGCCCGAAGCGCCGCAGGACGAGGACGAGGAGCGCCGTGCTGCTCACCCCGTCGACGTCGTAGTCTCCGAGGACCGTGATCCTTTCCCGGGCGAGGATGGCGGCCTTGAGCCTCGCGACGGCCGCCACCACGTTGCCGACAAGGAACGGGTCCTCCAGCTTCGAGAGGTCCGCCCGCAGGAACTCCGCGGCGAGCACCGGATCCCGGTGCCCGACGCGCAAAAGAAGTTCGGCAAGCACGGGGCCCACGCCCGCGCGCTTGCTTAGGTCCCCGACCTCAGCGGCCGGGATGGGCGTGTGGATCCAGAGCATCTGCTCGGACGCACATTACCGCGACGCCTTGCTTGAGCCCGTCCACTCGTACTTCGGCGCCACGTCCGAGTGGGCCTCCACGTGCTTGCGGTCTCCCTTGTGCCACCAGTAGAAGACCTGCGAGGCGACGAAGATGGCGGAGAAGGTGCTCGTGACGATGCCGACCAGGAAGGTGAACGAGATGTCGTGCAGGACGCCGCTTCCGAACAGGAAAAGGGACATCGCCGCGAGGAATGTCGTCGACGACGTCATGATCGTGCGCGCGAAGACCTTGTTGATCGCGGTGTTGACGACGTCGCGCAGCGACCCCGTGGGGTTGATCTTGAGCTCCTCGCGTATGCGGTCGAACACGACGACGGTCTCGTTGATCGAGTAGCCGGCGATGCACAGGATCGCCGCCACCATGGGCGCCGAGAACTTGTGGCCGGTGAGGACGAAGATGCCGATCGTCATCAGGATGTCGTGGAGCGTGGACACCATCGCCCCGACGCCGAACCCGAACTCGAAGCGGAAGGCGATGTAGAGGAGGATGGTCAGCATCGACACCCCGATCGCGAGCGCGGCGTTGAGCATGATCTCGCGCCCGATGGAGGCGCCGACGTGTTCCTCGCCCACCTTGACGTAGCCGGCGCCCGGGTAGGCCTTCTGCAGGGCCTCAAGGAGAACCTGCGACTTGCCCTCGGGCGTCTCGACCTTGAGCTGCTCGCCGCCGCCACCGAGCCCGCTCTCGTAGGCGATGTTGACCTCGCCAATCCTCGCGCCGTCGGAGACATCGCGGATCTTGGCCACGTCGAGGCGCTCCTTGTACTGCATCGTGACCACGTCGCCGCCCGAGAAGTCGATGCCGAAGATCCGGCTTCCCTGGTAGAAGACGACGCCGAGGCCGAGGAGGACGATCATCCACGAGCCCGCGAAGGCCGGGACGCCGTATTTCACGAAGTCGACGTGGATCGCCTTGAGCAGGTGGCGCATCTTGATCTTCTTCACCCAGCCCGAGTCGATCAGGAGCTCCATGATCAGGTGCGCCGTGATGAGGACCGAGAACATGGTCGAGAGCACGCCGATCGCCAGCGTCACGCCGAACCCGCGGATGGGGCCCGTCCCGAGCCAGATCATTATCGCGCAGATGATCAGCTGCACGATGTGCGCGTCGATGATCGTCATCAGCGCCT
>CAZHPC010000310.1:0-1637 GCA_964534685.1 uncultured Opitutaceae bacterium | reverse complement strand
GCGAGTCCGGTGTCTCCGCTGGCCCCGGTGATCTGGGCCGTATAGGCTCCCGGTGGAAGGGTCATGAGGAGGGCGGAATCGGCAGTGGCTTGCTGTCCCCATGAAAAGGCCCCCACCCTGGCCGCCTCAGCCGCGATCTGTGCGTCGCCGGACCAACCGGTGTTCGTCGCAAGCACCGTTGACGTTTGGCCGCTATTCGGGCGGAAGAGGGTCAGCTGGGGGTCTGGAAGCGTGCCGGATAGCCCAAACGGAACAAGAGCGGGCCCCGACGCGCGAACCAGAACGGTCTTTGACGTCGAGCCTCCAATTACAAATCCCGCTATGAGGATGTTGCCTCCGGCCCCGACCTGCAGGCGCGCTGCGATGTTTATGAGCCGTGGGGAATTTGGGGTGTAGCTGCCGGCGGGAGTCGCGTCGTAGATCTCGGCGAGCGCCACACCGCTGTCGTTGCCCTGCCCGGCGATCTGTGCGGTATATGGCCCGTTCTGCAGGTTCTCGATGAGCGCCGCGTCATGGCTTGACGCGCTGGTCCATGCAAACGCCCCCACCGACGCAGCTGTGCTCGCGATCAGGGAATCGCCTCCCCAGCCCGCGTTTGTCGCCAGCAGACTGCTTCCCGAATCAATGCTATAGAGCTGCAGTTCGGGATCCGGGAGGGTGCCCGTAACGCCAAAGGGGACCAGCGCCGGTCCCGAGCCCCGGATCAGGAGGCGTTCCGAGCCCGTCGTCCCCACTCCGCCGATCACGAACCCGGCGATGAGTTGGTTTGCCCCGGTGCCGGCCACGGCCCTGCACGAGATGTTGACGAGTCTGCCGACGTCCGAGGTGCCGCTCAAGGAGAGCGTCGCGGCGCTGCTCGTCATGCTTCCCGCGGCATTCGTGGCGACGCAGGCGTAGGTGCCCGCGTTGGCTGACGTCGCGCCGGTGATCACGAGTTTGGGGCCTGCCGACCCGGCGATGGCGCCGCCATCCGACAGCGGCGTGCCGTTGAAAAGCCATTGGTAGGCGGCCACATTTGATGACGCTCCGAATACGACCGTCGTCCCGCTGGCAATCGCCTGGGAAACCGGGCCGGCCGTGAATTGCGGCAGGCCCGCCGAAGACTGGAAGACAAAATGGGCCGCCGTCAGCGGCGGCAGCACGTAAGTCATCTGGTTGTTCGCAACCGTTGCGGTCGCGCGGGCCGTGATCGCCGGGCCGCTGCCGTCAAACGCATAGACCTTGGCGCTTCCAAAGGCTGCCGAGCCAGCAATCTTGAAGGTCAGGTCGGCCGGCTGAGTGAAGTTCTTGTTCAGCACAACCACGTGAAGCGAGCCGGCCGCGTCGACTGAGGCGTAGGCAGACGTGTTCACCGTGTCCGAGTCCGTCTCGGAAACCGACGTGTCCCCAAACCTCCCGCCCTGCCCGTCGTAGTTCAGGTACAGGTTGAAGGCGGCCGCAGTGTAAACCGGGGGCGGTGAGCCGTGGAGGATCCAGACACAGCCCAGATACACGCCGAATTTCCCGTAGATCCCGAGGACATCGGCCTGGGCTATGCCGCCCGAGATGTCGCTTTCGCCGCCGTAGCTGTATTCGCTGAACGAGAGCTTTGTTCCCGGGCAGCGGGCACTGATCGAGGCCTGGATATTCGGGATCCA
>CAZHPC010000309.1:0-1641 GCA_964534685.1 uncultured Opitutaceae bacterium | reverse complement strand
GCATGACTTGCGCACGTGTATGGCCATGAGGGTCATACCTTGCCAGCCCAAAGGCTCAGCCCCTTTGCGGGCCGCTGGCCCGTCTCCAGAGTATCCCGCAGTCGATGCCGAAAGGCCGTGGGCGAGGGCCTCAGAACCGACCCGTTTGATCGCCATGGCTTCGTTAATCATGCGGGAAGCATGTTAGTATAGGCCTAACTGTTAGGGTCTTAGGGCATATGGCCGCCATTCTGAACACCTAAGAGCTACGTCCCGATTGAGGTGATTCGCCGCAGAGCTGAACGCACATTCGGACGGGATTGTTGCCCAGAGCATCGGCGTCTCCCGCCAGCCAGATTGGCTTGGCCCACGACCTCACGATGAGGGGAGGACCGTCGCCTGTGGATTTCCCCGGAGCTGCCTGGCGAACGCTCAGGGCGCCTTCCGCCAGTCGATGAGCTCGATCTGCAGGAGCTTTCGGTCGTTGAAGTAGTTCCAGTTGAGCTCGACCGCGAGGTCGAGCGGCACGCCGACCGGTGGGACTCGATCCGCCATCTTCCACGCGACGCCGCTGAGCGCCCGCCCTCGCGAGTCCTCGAGCCAGAACCGAAAATGGCGCACCTTGAAGACCTCGGGGCGCCGGCGGAAGGACACGCCGCGCATCCCGAACACCGGCTCGGGGTTTCCCTGGCCGTAGGGGTGAAGCGTGTCGAGCTCGTCCATCAGGTGCTCGGTGATCTGGTCCGGGGTGAGCCACGCGGAAATCGTGAGACGCGACTCCGCGATCGCTTCGCCGACGTGCTCCCGGACCGCGGCCGCGAACCTGCCCCTGAACCCCTCGAGCTCGCTCTTGGGAAGCGAGATGCCGACCGCCATCGGATGGCCTCCCCAGCTCGCCAGCCCCTCGGGGCACGTGGCGAGGATTTCGACCAGGTTGACCCCGTCGACGCTGCGCCCTGAGCCCTTGGCCACGTCCCCCTCGTTCCCGAGGACGATGCACGGGCGGTTGTAGCGCCGGCTGACGCGCCCGGCCACGATCCCCACGACGCCGGGATGCCACGCCTCGCTGAAGAGCACGATCCCGGCGTCGCCGATATAGAGCTCCTCGATCATCCGCTCGGCCTCCTCGGTTATCTTGCGTTCGATGTCCTGGCGCTCCCGGTTGAAGGCGTCGAGCTGCTGCGCGGTCTCCCGGGAGAACGTGGCGTCCTCGCTCAGGAGAAGCTCGACCGAGAGGGCGGCGTCGGCCAGGCGCCCCGAGGCGTTGATGCGGGGCCCGAGCCGGAAGGAGATGTCGACCGGCTGGAGCATCTGCGTGCTCGAGATCCCCGAGACGTCCATGAGCGCCCGCAGCCCCGGGCGCGCCGTCTCCTGGAGGATCCGCAGGCCGTTCTTGGCCAGAATCCGGTTCTCGCCCAGGAGCGGCACCAGGTCGGCGATCGTGCCCATGGCCACCAGGTCCAGGTGGTCCCGCAGCTTGATGCGCGCGGCGACCGGGTGGTTCTCCGAGCGCAGCTGCTTCAGGAGCCCGTGCATGAGCTTGAAGACGAGCCCCACCGTGCAGAGGTGCTGCCAGGCCGGCTGCGCGGGCTCGCCCGCGATGCCCTGGACGTGCGGGTTGATGAGGAGGCCCCGCTCGAGCGTGCGGTCCTTCGACCTGTG
>CAZHPC010000308.1:0-1645 GCA_964534685.1 uncultured Opitutaceae bacterium | reverse complement strand
CGACGTCGCGCCCTTCTGCACGGCCGGGAAGGTCCACGTCGGCCTCGACGAATCGTTCAGCCTCGGCCGGCACCCCCTCTGCGCCGCCGAGATCGCCGAGATCGGGATCGAGGCGCACTTCGGGCGCTATGTGCAGCGGCTGAACGGCGTAGCTGGCGCCCGCGGGCTTCGGCTCGGGCTCTGGGCCGACATGCTCGCGCTCCTTCCCGGGGCCGTCGCGCACCTTCCCCCGGGCACCATCGCCTACGACTGGTACTACTATCCCTTCGGCGCGCGGCCCCGGATGGAGCTGCGCAACTTCCGCGAGTACGACCTCGCGCCCGCCCTCAGGGAGCGCGGCGTGGAATACTGGGGGTGCCCGATGAACGGCGCGTTCCGCCACGAGCCCCTGCCCGTGTTCGGCGAGCGCCTGGCGAACATCCGCGACTGGTGGCGCAGGTGCTCGGCGGTGGGGGCCGGCGGATTCCTGGTCACGTCCTGGGAGCCGGACCGCCTAGCGATAGCGATGACCACCGTGGTGGACGCCGCCGCGGCGTGCCTGTGGCTCGAGCCCCAAGTCGACGACGCACCGGGGATGCTCGCCCGGGGCTTTGAGCGGGTGTTCCCCGGGGCGCGCGGCCGCGAGCTCGCCCGGGATGCGCTCGCCTGTGACGCGCGGGCCTTCGCCGGTTACGCCCGGTGGGAGATCAGCGACCGCTGGGACGTCTGCGCCGCGAGGCGGGGCGTCGCACGCTACGAGGACGAGCGCATGTTCTTCAATCGCCTGGGCGGCCGGCGGACCGCCCTTCCCCCGCCGTTCCGAGCGAGCGTCTCCTTCCGGCGCTACCTTGCGGAGCGCGACGTCTACATCCGGGCCACGGCCGCTATGATCTTCGCCCTCCGGCGAAAGCTCGCCAAGGGGGGCCCCGCCGACCCGCGGGTAATCCGCGGCCTGGTCGCGCTTCTCGCCCACGCCGACCAGTTCGCCGCGACTGTCAGGGCGGGCCTTGGCTCCGCGCGGACGCTCTGGCGGCTCACGCGCGACCGCCGCGTGCGCGGGCCGAACGAGCGGATGGTCGCCCGGGACCTCGTCCGGCTCCGCGCCCTGCGCCGCTGGATCGCTCGCTGCACCGCCCACCCCGCGCGGCTCGCCACGGCGTCCCCCGTGTGCGGCGCCTGGCAGCTGCGCTTCGACGTGCTTCTCATCGAGCCCGCGCTTCAGAGGGTTGTCGTCGAATGCCGCGAACCCGAGGGATCGTGGCGGGTCCTCCATGGGCGCACGGCGATCGAGTTCCGGGCGGACGCGGCCCGCCCGAGGGCCTCCATCCGCCGGGAGATGAGCGTGCCGGTCGCCGGCCCGGACGCCCCACTCAGGGTCGCGGTGCGCGGGATCGGGCGGTTGGCCATCGCCAACGTCGAGCTTACGGACGGGGTCACCTCGCTGCGGGCGCGCGGCTGGAACGCGGCGCGCCGGGTGGTTCTCGGCGCCCGGGCCCCAAGGACGGGCCTGCCCTCCCTCGACTGGGAGCGCAACAGGGCCTCCGTGGCCCTCGACTTCGAGCCATACAGCCGGGGCCGGCCCTGAACGGGCGCCACGGCGCCCCGAATCCGAATCGAGTAGCGAGGGGAGGTTACCCTCCCCCAGCTCTCACACCACCGGACGTAC
>CAZHPC010000307.1:0-1650 GCA_964534685.1 uncultured Opitutaceae bacterium | reverse complement strand
CTAAAAGGAAGTGCCTATGATCGGCCTCTCCGTTCGATTCAGCGAGGATACCACCGTGCTTCTCGATGATGGCCTTGGCCACCTGGTCGATCCGTGTTCCCATCCCAGGCGTGATCACCTTCTTGCGGTATTTGGTCACTAGAACCAAGTGACACCACAGACGAAACACGCAATGGTTACCCGGGCGAAGCCGGGTGTCATTCTCGGGTATTGCTGCTTGCATAACCAAGTCATCGGCGCATTGTTATCTTAAGTCAACGTCCCATGACTGGCCGCCGCTACCGCCTCTACCCAAACGCTGAGCAAGCCCCTGTGCTTTCCGGGTGGATCGGTTGTGCCAGGGCGATCTACAACGCGAAGGACACGGAGGAGCGGTACCAGGATTGGCTCAGGAGGTACGCCAAGTTCTCCGCCCGGTCCTTTGCTCCGGACGAAAGGGAGTCGGCGTTCACCTTTGACCAAGCGTTCTCCCATCTGAAGCCCTCCAAGGCGGAGGCTCCATGGTTCCATGAGGTGCCTTCGCAGATATACCGGAACGCCATGTACCAGCGCTCGCAAGCGTGGGCGAAGCACTGGAAGGATCCGAAGCATGCCGGCAGGCCCGGCCGTCGCAAGAAGGGCGAGACCGACTCCATTCTCCTGACAAACGAACTGTTCCAGTTCTGGGGCGCGGGGCTTATCCTGGTCGGCACCCCGAAGCATTTTGTCGGCGTCCTCGAATACCACGAGCATCGGCCTTGCGGAGAGCCTAACTCAGTCACGATCACTCGAGACACGTGCAATCGCTGGTGGGTGTCCTTCTGCTTCGACGACGGGATCGAAGCAGTCAGTGGCAGTGAGATACTGACCGAACTCAACGCCCTGACCAACGAAGATATCGCCGCAGTCACCGTCGGTCACGACCGCGGGATTGTGCAGCAGGTAACAGGCAGCGATGGCCGCGCCTACGGGTTAAGTAAGGAAAAGCAGGCTCGATTCGTTAAATACCAGCGGCGAATCAAAGTCCTCTCAAAAAAACTTTCCCGCCAGAAGGATAAGAAGTCGAGGCGCCGGGCGAAGACAAGGATCAAGCTAGCCAAGGCCCATGCCCACGTTGCCGATCTGCGCAGCGACCACGCGCATCAGGTGTCTCACCGGATCGTGTCCTCACCAGCCAGGGTTTACGTGTTTGAGAAGCTCAACCTGCGAGGGATGACCCGTTCGGCAAGAGGGACCGTCGAGGACCCCGGGCGCAACGTCCGTGCCAAGTCCGGCCTCAATCGGGCACTCCTCCACCAGACCCTAGGGAGGATTGTTCAGTTTACCCGCTACAAGGCGACTCGGGTTGGCAAGCTGATCGTCGAGGTGCCAGCCGCTCTTACCTCACAGCGTTGCAACTGCTGCGGTCACACCGAGCAGGATAACCGGAATGGGATCAGATTTCAGTGCAAGAAGTGCGGCTATACGG
Organism: uncultured Opitutaceae bacterium; assembly: GCA_964534685.1. Taxonomy (GTDB): domain Bacteria; phylum Verrucomicrobiota; class Verrucomicrobiia; order Opitutales; family Opitutaceae; genus Palsa-1447. Next base: position 203 of record CAZHPC010000307.1, on the reverse strand, counting down.
CCCACGCCGACGCCAACGCGTCGGTCAACATCAAGGACGACGGCGTGATCGCTGTCCTCACCATGCTGGGACGCAGCATGGGTCAACCGTTCGCAGAGGCGACCAGGGCAAGGACTTCGGTCCACGCTCAAGGCGCCAATGAAGCGAAGCAGAGAAGCAGCCATCTCGCTGCCTAACAGGCGGCACGATGGCTGTCGTTCACG
>CAZHPC010000306.1:0-1655 GCA_964534685.1 uncultured Opitutaceae bacterium | reverse complement strand
CGCCCCTGATCCCCCAGCTTCAGCGCGAGTCCCACAACGAGCAGGAGTTCAACCAGAAACTCGAGGCGCTGCAGGACAACGCGATTCAAAACCTTATCGATAGGGTGCTGATCATCAAGGACTTCCAGAAAGACGACAAGAAGCACGTGCCGGTCAGCTTCGTGGACAATCAGATTGCCGACCAGCTCAACGAGCAGTTCGACAACGACCGGTCCAAGTTTCTCGCCTACCTGAGGGCCCGCGGGACCACCATGCGCGACTATCGCAAGGAGGTGGAGGAGGACATCATCTACAACTACATGCTGCACCAGCAGCACAAGTCGCAGAGCATCGTTAGCCCGGTGCGGATCGAGCAGTACTACAAGGAGAACAAGGACCGCTTCTACCAGGACGACAGCGTACATCTTCGCCTTATCCAGCTTTCCCGCACCGTCGCGGCGACGGACGGCGACCTCAGGGGCCAGGCCGACGCGATCCTGCTGCGCGTCCGCTCAGGCGAGAAGTTCGAGGACCTCGCCAAGGAGTATAGCTCAGATTCGCGCCGCGCCAAGGGAGGCGACTGGGGATGGATGAAGCGGTCCGACCTCAAGCCCGAGTTCAGCGAGCCGCTCTTTGCCGTCAAGAAGGGCGAATGCTCAAACCCGGTGATCCTCCCCGAAGGCTGCTTCCTGCTTTATTGCGAGGACCGGAAGTACGCCGGTATCCAGCCGCTGGACGAGGTCCGTGACCAGATTGAGCGCATCCTTGTCCAGCAAATGGGCCGCGACTATGAGGACCGGTGGCTGGAGCGCCTGCGCCGCAACGGCTACGTAAAGCACTTCTAAGCGGGGTATCCCGTCAGGCGCTGCTCTATCAGAAAGGTCCCCGGCCGACCTTCCCCAAATGGCGACCTCGGCAAACTCCGCCCCGTTACAGAGCCTGCCCGGAGGACCATGCCGCGGACCCGCCAGGGCGAGAGGAATTAAACCATTATAGGTCATGTCTATTTTGATTGTTTATTTCGGGTCCGGGTGCACGCTCGTCCGACATCATGGATATTGCGGCGAGCACACCCGGTCCGGTCCCACACTATCCTGAGAACCGGCTCCGTGTAATGCCGGCTGGGGAACGGCCGCAGGAGCGCCTCGAAAGGCTCGGCGCAGCCGCACTGAGCGACACCGAGCTTCTGGCAATGCTCCTTCGCAGTGGCACCCGCGGCCACGACGTGTTGACCCTCTCATCCCGGCTTGTTGCGGAGGCCGGCTCTCTTGCAGGCCTCCTTGCCTGGCACGAGACCGACTTCCGCAACCTGAGGGGGATTGGCAGGGTGAAAGCCCTCCAGTTGGTCGCCGCCATGGAGGTCGCCCGCCGAGCGATTCGCCTGCCGCCCAACGAATCTCCCGTCCTCAACCGCGCTGACCTGATCGCAGCGCACCTCGACCCGGTTGTGTCAGGCCTCGACGTCGAGAAATTCTGGGTGCTCTGCCTCAACCGTCGCAACCGGCTGCGAAAGCGGGTCGAAGTTTCATCGGGTACGGCCACTGCGGCGCTCGCGCACCCACGCGAAGTCTTTCGTTCTGCCATCAGGGAGGCGGCTGCAGCCGTTGTCTGCGCTCACAACCATCCATCAGGTGACCCGGCCCCAAGTGCTGCGGATATCCAACTCACGAGGCAGC
>CAZHPC010000305.1:0-1672 GCA_964534685.1 uncultured Opitutaceae bacterium | reverse complement strand
GAGGCGCGCTTCCAGCTCGAGAACAACTACTGGAGCCAGCCCCACGAGCAGCTGGGCGGGGTGCGCGGCACCCTGTACAATTTTCTGGTCCCCTTTGCGGAGCCCGAGATCGCCGAGGTCTTCTGCTCGGACAGCACGTTTGACCTGCGCGACATCCAGCTCGGCAAGGTCGTCTGCATCGCAATCCCCCAGAGGTACGCGGTCCAGAGGCGGTACGTCGCAACGCTCGTCAAATCCCTCGCCTACCAGATCATCCTTGAGCGTTTCGACCGGAGGTCGGACCACCCGGACTGGCTCAACCGCAACGTCGTCCTTGTCGAGCAGGATGAATGGCAGCGCCACGCGGTCCGCGCGGACTGCGAGGTGGACGTCGTGCGCGAGGCCCGCGGCGCCGTCTACGCCGCGACGCAGTCTCAGAATTCCGTGTGGCTGAAGCTCGGCGGCCGGGAGAACGCCGCGCCCCTGATCGCAAACCTGCGCAACCGGTGGATCTGCCAGGCCGCGACCGAGGAATGCGCGGACGAGAGCTCCAACCTGGTAAGCGGGCGTGTCTTCCGCAACCTCTCGTATACACACGGCGAGGGCGGGCGCACCACGAACGTGTCATTCTCCGAGCGGCCGCTCCTTCCGCGGCGGGAGCTGCGGACGCTTCCGCCCTTTCACGTCATCTTCGCCCCCTCCGAGGGCCGGTGGCTCTACCGGAAATGCATTGCCATGCCGGCAACGCCCGACGGCAGGGTTCCCGCCTGGTGGTTCGGCGACTGGAATCCCCTCCACTGGGCCGCCCACCTGCTGCGCCTCCCAAGCGAGCTCGCCGGGCTCAGGCTGCATCCCGGGGACCAGTTCGTGCCCCCATGGAGGGCGAGCGCCCCGATGCGCGCCCAGCTGCGGCGGCTCTGCGGCCTGGACGGCACCTTCATCATACTCGGCGGCAGGCGCTCGGCGGCCTCCTCCGGGTGAGTTGAAACGCACTAAAGCACAATAATTAGACTTGTCTAATATCGCGGATTAATTATCCCATCCGGACGTGACCACCGCTGGAGCACGACGGATCGCACTCGGGAGCGTACTCGCGGCTCTTCACGCCTTAGCGCCGAGCGCCCGGGCGCAGGCCGGGCTCACGTCGACCGTGCCCATCGAGATGGGAGCCGGCGGATACCAGCTTAACTTTCAGGTCCTCTGGACCTGCGATGACGACCCGAGTCACACCGTGAGCGACCCTGGAAGGATCGACCTTCTGGATGGGAGCGGAAACCTAGTGGCCCAGCTGTTCGCCACCGCGAGCAGTTTCGGCCCCAGCGTCTCGGTAAGCGGCGCCGGGGCCGTTTCCAACGCCACCGCCTCCATCCACCTCTTCGGGGCTGGGGGCACCCCGGCCGACGGGCTTGTGCACGGGACCTGGACCATAACCGGTCCTAGCCCTGGCAGCTACACGCTCCGCTTTTGGTTCTACCAGACCAAGGTTGCCGGCAATCCGCTAAGCGCGGTGGAGACCAGCACACTGGATTCGGGTGGGAGCGGCCCGATTATGGGCGTCCCAACCCCAACTCCAACACCAACGCCCTCGCCGACGCCGTCTCCCACACCCAGCCCGACTCCAACACCAACACCCACCCCGACACCGTCTCCCACACCCAGCCCGACTCCAACCCTGACACCCACGCCGACGCAG
>CAZHPC010000304.1:0-1677 GCA_964534685.1 uncultured Opitutaceae bacterium | reverse complement strand
GTGGTCCAGTGCGTGCATTCTTGGTTGCTACGGCTTCGGAGTTCGGAGCGCGCGAGCTAGGGTGGTGACAGCATGGTTGAGGGTGCGCGAGGGCATGTTCTTCGTGTACGCGACAACCTCCTCTTCGCTTCTCATTTTCTTAAAATCAGCCCACCACGCGATCACTGCCCATTCCGGGGCGAGGTCGGGGCGTGTCAGGGCATTGCCCCACGCGTGACGCCAGATCTCGGTAGCGCGCTTGAAGCCGATGGCCCATTCAATCCGGGCAGCGAACAGGTCGAGGTCATCGTCAAAATCTTTTTCCCAGACATCTACCGGATGCTGATCCTCCGTGTTTCCAGAGTTTGTAGTGCTGTACATGACGACGTCGCTGATGGCATTCCAATAGTCCATCAACAGGTTCAGAAAAAACTTCATGTCCTCCGTGCTGTTCCAGTTCCGACCTTTTGGGCCCCAAAGCACCTCCAGGATTTTCGTCGGCATGATGACCTGCGGGCAAAGCTGCATGGCCGTGATCAGTCCGCTGACTTCGTAGAAGTGAGGCACGTCATCCGGCTCATCTTCCAGCCAATCGAAAAGAGCCTGCCGAGTAACATGAGGGTCATTTCCATCGGCAGCGGCCGCTTCCTCATCAAACAACTCCACGTCCTCAGCACGGCAAATGTAATGATAACCGTCCTTGCCGCAGTGGGCCTCCAACATGGAGAGCACGCGCTTTATGCGCTCGGGTCGGTCGTCTTCGCTGGAGACAAACAGAGGCTTCCCGTCCTTTCCGTAGGTGAAGGTTTCGGGGCAGGCACTGGCCTCCACGCCGCTAAAAACCCGGCGGGCCTTCCTGTAATCGCGATGCGGTGCAAAACCCAATTGCTGGGCATACTCTACCGCACCCTCGACGAGCTTCTTGGCGCAAGCGGGATGGATCGGTTGGCGCAGATCATCCGGCAGATGGTTTTGCAATGCATCACGATATTCAGCTTCGGAGTAATCATCCACAAAAGCCGCGTCCCTGACGCCAAGGCACCAGCAGTCCAGCAGCAGGGCGCCCAATTGCACCCGACCGTCATCGCGCAAACGGGCCGCCACCACATAAGCCTGGCCGGATTCCTGCCAGTCCTTCTTGATGTATGCTTCGTAGCGGGTCATGGGGTGGCAAGTTGAGGCGCCCGGAACGGAGCGGCAAGCCGACCGCGTCCAGGCCGAGAGCGATCCAGTCTCGCTGGTTGAGCCGCATTTTCGGCGCACCGCGCAGAACTGGCGCAGGGTGACTGGCCCGAGGGCCGAGCGCCGGCGGGTCGGTCAGGCCTCATTGGCAAGGGCGGTCCGTCGCAATTCAGTCTGACGGTCGGCTATCTTTACGGATAGGTCGACACAGCGGTCGACGAGCAGGCGGAAGCGCTTGAAGTTGGCGACGAGAGGCCTGATGAGGGTAAGTTCGTCTGTGCGGACGTGGCGGGAGCGGCTGCGCATGTTATGGGTATAGCTGAGCTGCCAGAAGGCGCCGGCCTTGGTCGCGGGGTCTCTGTATTGTTGACTGAGGGAGCCCGGACGCATGGGTCCGAGTTGGGCGAGTTCGGCTTTGGCGTCGCGGAGCTGAGCCTGCCACTTGATTAGCAGGGGGTCGTCCATTTCGGGCGATACTTTCGCACAGAAGCGCGGGAGTCCAGCCGGAGTAAAAAG
>CAZHPC010000303.1:0-1711 GCA_964534685.1 uncultured Opitutaceae bacterium | reverse complement strand
CTCAAGAAGCTCGACCTGAGCACCCTCGTCTGACCACGAGGGGTGCCCGAGCACTTTTTGTTCGCCCTGTGAAGGGCGTCTTGCACCGTGTCCGTCCCTGATGGCCACGTTCCAGCCCCTGCCCGGGTTTCGGGATTTCTACCCCGAGGACCTCGCGAAACGAACCCACATCTTTCGCCTCTGGCGTCAGAGCGCCTCGGCGTTTGGATTTGTCGAGTACGACACTCCGGTTCTTGAGCCGCTCGACCTGTACCGGGCGAAGTCGGGCGACGAGATCGAGGGGCAGCTTTTCAGCTTCATAGACAAGGGGAAGAGGGAGGTCGCGCTGCGTCCGGAGATGACGCCGAGCGTCTGCCGGCTGGTCGGCGAGAGGGCCGGCGCCCTCAAGCGGCCCATCAAGTGGTTCAGCATCGCCGAATTCTACAGGTACGAGCGGATGCAGAAGGGAAGGGGCCGCTGCTTCTACCAGCTCAATGCCGACATCTTCGGGGAGCCCGGCCCGGAGGCGGAGATCGAGCTGATCGCGCTCCTTATCCAGTGCATGCGCGCATTCGGGCTGACCGAGAAGGACTTCTGCGTGCGCCTAAGCGACCGGAACCTCTGGTTCCACTACCTGGGCTCCCTCGGGCTGGAAGAGGCGCAGATCCGCGCGGTCCTCGGGGCTGTGGACAAGTACGAGCGAAGCGGCAACGACGCCTTCAAGGGGTACGAGGAGGCGTTCGGACCCCTTTCGGCCGAGCTTAAGGAGCGCATTCTCGCCTTCCTGGCGATCCGTTCGTTCGACGACCTTGAGACGACGCTCATGCGGACGAATGTGGAGGCAATGGTGGAGAGCAAGCCCGCGCCGTCCGAAGCCGAGGTCGCGCGGCTCGCCGACTGGCGCAAGCTCCTTGGCGGCCTCTCCGCAATGGGCCTGGCCGACTTTGTCCAGGTGGACCTGGGCGTCGTTCGCGGCCTGGCCTACTACACGGGGTTTGTCTTCGAGGCGTTTGACCGCAAGGGCGACCTGAGGGCGCTGGCCGGCGGCGGGCGCTACGACGACTTGGTCGGCAAGCTTGGCGGAAACGACCTTCCCGCCGTCGGGTTTGCGATCGGCGACATGACCTTCGCGCTTCTCCTCGAGGAGCGCGGGCTAGCCCCCGCCGTCGCGAGCGCCCCCGACGTCTACTGCGTCATCGGGGGCGAGGCGGAGCGCAACGCGGCGTTCGCCGACATTCAGAAGCTGCGCTCGGGCGGCTACCGCGTGGAATACCCCTTGAGGGATCTCGCGTTCGGCAAGCAGTTCAAGGCAGCGGCGGAGTCGGGCGCAAAGCTGGCGCTCATCTACGGCGGCGACGAGCTGGCGAGGGGCGTCGTCAAGATGCGCGACCTCGGAAGCAGGACGGAGCGGGAGTTCCCGGCGTCGGAGGTCGAGGCGGCCGTCCGGGGTTTTTTCGAGGCGTGCTAGGCAAGATCGCCGGGGCCGAACGCCCCGGGAAGGAGCGCGGGCATCCGGGTCTCGATCCGGTTCTTCGCGTCGCACACGCTGATCACAATAGCGTCGGGCCCGAACTCGTGGATCACCTGCCTGCACGCGCCGCAGGGCGGCGTCGGGAGCGGCGTCGGGGTGTAGACGGCCACGGCCCTGACCGACTTCTCCCCCGCGGCCACCGCGGAGAAGATCGCCGTCCGCTCGGCGCAGCTGCACATCCCGTAGGCGGCGTTCTCGACG
>CAZHPC010000302.1:0-1730 GCA_964534685.1 uncultured Opitutaceae bacterium | reverse complement strand
GCAGGTTGCCGGCGTCCATGGCGCCGTCGACCTTGCCCGCGCCGACGATCAGGTGAAGCTCGTCGATGAAGAGGATGACGCGGCCGTCCGACTGCTTGACCTCGTTCAGCACGGCCTTCAGGCGCTCCTCGAATTCGCCGCGGTACTTTGCACCGGCCACCAGGGCGCCCATGTCGAGCGCGAAAATTGCCGTGTCCTTGAGGCCCTCGGGCACGTCCCCCCGCAGGATTCTCTGCGCCAGGCCCTCGACGATGGCCGTCTTGCCCACCCCCGGCTCGCCGATGAGCACCGGGTTGTTCTTGGTCTTGCGGGAGAGGATCCGGATCGTCCGGCGAATCTCATCGTCTCGTCCGATGACCGGGTCCAGCTTGCCCTTCTTCGCCCTGTCGACCAGGTCCACGGCGTATTTCTCAAGGGCCTGGTAGGTCGCCTCGGGGTTGTCCGTCGTGACCCTCTGGTTTCCGCGGACCTCCTTGAGGGCGGCCATCAGCTTGGCGCGGTCGAGACCAAAACTCTTGAAGAGCTTCTTCATGGACTCCGGCCGCCCGAGGTCGACAAGGGCGAGGAACAGGTGCTCGACGCTCACGAACTCGTCCTTGAGCGTCTTCGCCTCCTTCTCTGCCCTCGTGATCACGTCGTTCACGGCCTGGGTCACGTAGATCTTCGACGTGTCAACGCTCCCGGTGACCTTCGGAATCCGCTCGAGCTCGTGGTCCACGGCAAGCTGCAGGGCGCTCACGGAAAGCCCCATCTTATCGATGATTCCCGGGATCAGCCCGTTCTCCTGGCCCAGGAGCGCAGAGAGCAGGTGCCACGTGTCGACCTCGGTGTGATTGAGCCGACGCGCAACCGCCTGGGCGTCAGTGACGGCCTGGCGCGACATCTGGGTTAGGTTATTGGAATCCATTCAAGCTCCTTCTGCATGGGACGCGCCAATGGAGCGTGGACCGCTCCCTGACGGACTATGCCAGCGCGACTGTGCCATAGACAGCCAATTAGGCACACTTGTTGCGCGGTACGGATCAATATTGGCGCAGGCGGCCCGCCACCCGCGCACGTCCGGTTTTGGTTCACAGCCGGCCAAAAAGAGGGCACCTTTGGCCCGGCTCGACATCCGACCATGAACCCCAGCCTTCCGTCCGCCGCCGCCACACCATGATCGAAGAACTCATTGGGCTCCTGGGGAAGGACAACGTCCTTGTCGAGAGGGAGGACCTGATTCCCTACTCCTTCGACGCCACGGCGGCCCTCAGGCGAATGCCGGCGGTCGTCGTCTTCCCCAGGACCGCGGCCGAGGTCTCGGCGGTGCTCAGGCTCGCCCAGGGGCACAAGGCCCCCATCGTCGCGCGCGGAAGCGGCACGGGCCTGAGCGGCGGAAGCATTCCGGTCGAGGGCGCGGTCGTCCTCTGCCTCGTCAAGATGGACAAGCTTCTCGAGCTCGACGTCCGGAATTTCACGCTTCGCGCACAGGCCGGAGTCCTGACCCAGGCGATCTACGATGCGGCCGATGCCGCGGGCCTCTTCTACCCTCCGGACCCGGGCTCGATGAAGGTGTCGACGATCGGCGGCAACGTCGCGGAGAACTCCGGGGGTCTGCGCGGCCTCAAGTACGGCGTCACGCGCGACTATGTGATGGGCCTGGAGGTCGTGCTCGCCGACGGCGAGATCTGCCGACTCGGCAACAAGTGCGTGAAGGACGTCGCGGGCTACAGCCTGAAGGACCTCTTCAT
>CAZHPC010000301.1:0-1736 GCA_964534685.1 uncultured Opitutaceae bacterium | reverse complement strand
ACCTGCGGGTTGTAGTTGTCCGCCCGCTGGAAGGCCCACTGGATCTGGGCGTCGGTCTGCTTGTCGACCACGAAGCCGCAGAGCGCGCTGCCGGTGATGTAATTGTTGTCCGCATTGTCGACGGGCGAGGCGATGTTCGTCACCGCGGACACCACGACGACCGGCCACGCGGTCTCAAGGTAGCTGTAGACCACGTTGATGTTTCCCTGCACGTAGAACTGGCTGACGGGCGTCCAGTTGATGGTCTCGCTCAGCATCTGCCCGCGGGCCTTTCCGGAGGTGATCTCGCTGCCGAGGCCGCCGTTCGGGATCCCGGCCGTGACGGACATGTTGCCGTACTGCGGCTGGTAGCGGGTGTTGAAGGAGAGCTGCGGGAGCGGCTTGAAGATGACGCTCAGCTTGACCCCGGTGAAGGTGTAGCCGGTGACGAAGAGCCCGCCATAGCTGCCGGTGCCGATGATGTCATCCGAGCCCACGAACCGGTTCTGGTGATCCTTGCGGTAGACCTCGGCCCGGACCGTGAACATGCTGGAGGCGTTCCAGTTGGCGCCCACCTTGAGGTCCTCGTAGTCCTGGTTCGCGTCCTGGAAGAAGACGCTGCCGATGGGCGTGGCCGTGTTGGTCGTGACGCCGGCGCCCGTGACGGTCGTCGCCGCATAGGGATTGACCCAGTGCTGCGTCCCCCGGTCGATGCAGTCGTCAAAGGTCCCGTACAGCGAGAGGCTTTGCAGGCCCGTGTATTCGAGCGAGATCTCGGGCGTCTCGGTGTGGTCGATGAAGTGCGAATAGGTCAGGTCGTAGGAGGTGTTGATGTTGGTCGTGGCAACCGTCTTTGCCCCGGAGGCAAGCGCGGTCGTCGTGAAGCCGCCGTTGCTGCCAACCTCGTTTGACTCGTCGCGGAAGCCGAGATCCGCAGTCAAGTCCTTGATCGGCGTGTACTTCAGGAAAATGTTGCCCGTGTAGTCGTTGAGCGTGGATCCGCCGTAGATGGACGCGGCCGTGTCAGCCACCCAGACCGCGTTCGGCGTCGCGGCGTAGGTGGGGGTGAGCCATGTGCCGCCGTTTGTGGAGTTGAGATGGGTGTACATGAGCCCGACATCCAAGGCGAACTTGTCATTGATGACCGTCTCGGTCTGGTCAAGGAGGCGCATGGACCGGGACTGCCTGCTCTCGAGGTCGTCAGTGACCTCGACCGTCGGGTCGGCGATCACGCCGCGGGGATTCGGGTACTTGATGTAGTCCCGGGAGTCGACGTTGTCGACCCAGTCATAGGTGAACTTGAAGGTCTCCGTGGTGCGCCCGATCTTCGCCGTGACCCCGGCATCGACGCTGCGGTGGTGCTCGTCCAGGATCTGGGTGTTCGGGTTGATGTACGGCGTGTTCGCGGGGAAGGCATTACCGACAAGCGCATTCTTAACGACCACGGCCAGCGGGTTGATGACCGGCCCCCACTCCGTCGAGTCCTTGGATCCGGTCCGGACGTCGTCGCGGTAGCTGAAGGTGAAGACCGGCTGGTCGGGCTTCCCATACTTCCCGCCGACCCAGAATGAGCCGCGGTCCACGTGGAGCTGCTCGCCGACGAGCCTGTAGAGCTGGTCGGTCTCCGGGAAGAACCCGCCCACGCCGTCGTAGAACGTGCGGAAGCGCTTGTAGCCCATATCGAAGGAACCGACGTTTGTCGTGTCGATCTTCAGGGTGGCCAGGTAGTCGTCCGTCCCGTCGAGCGCGTGGCCGTT
>CAZHPC010000300.1:0-1744 GCA_964534685.1 uncultured Opitutaceae bacterium | reverse complement strand
GTGTAGCCGTCGTTCCACTCGAAGTTGTCGAGGAACGACCAGACGAAGTAGCCCCCGACCGGGACGCCGTCCCCTATGGCCCGGTGCAGGTCGCCGAGGTACAGGCGCAGGAACTCGCGCCGGTGCAGGTCGGCCACCTCGCCCTTCACGACCGGCTCGTCGTCATAGCCGCAGCCGTTCTCCGTGATGTAGATCTCCTTGGGCCCGTAGTTCTCCTTCGCGAAGCGGGGCGCCCAGTACATGAGCTGCGGCATGAGCCGCAGCCAGTTGCCGTCGGCGTGCCAGTAGCTCGGCGGCATGGGAAGCACCTCGTACCTGGCCCCGGGGCGCGCGCGAACGAACGAGCCGCTGTAGAGGTTGAGCCCCAGGAAGTCCGTCGGGGCGCCGATGAGGTCAAAGTCGCCCGCCGCCACGGAGGGCGCGTCCCCGCCGGTGCGTTCCAGGTATTCGTCCGCGTAGCGGCCCCGGTAGATCGGGTCCAGGATGTTCAGGTTCCCGTCGACGAACCACGCGTTGGCCGCCTCGATGTCGGCCGGGCTCTCGGTGACCGGCACGCACGCATCGCAGTTGTCGGCGATCCCGACGCGGGCGCCCCCTCCCCCGAAGGCCCTCACCGCCCGCACGGCGTGCCCGTGGCACAGGAGCGCGTGGTGGTAGGTCTGGTTGACGACGCGGGCGGACTCGACCCGGCCGGGCGCGCGGTTGTGGCCGTCCGGGCCGTAGCCGAAGTCGGTGAAGCACCGGATCTCATTCGTCGTGAACCAGTTCTTCACCCTGCCGGCGAAGGTGCTGACGACCGTGTCCGCATAGCGGGCGAACGCGTCGACCACGACGCGGCTCGGCCAGCCTCCCCGGTCCTCAAGCGCCTGGGGAAGGTCCCAGTGGAACAGCGTGACCCACGGCATGATGCCATTCTCCGCCATCGCCTCGAAAAGGCGGTGATAGAAGTCGAGCCCCGCCTGGTTCAGCGCGCCGTCGCCCTTGGGGTAGATCCGCGGCCACGCGATCGAGAGCCGGTAGTTGCGGATGCCGAGCGAGCGCATGAGCGCGAAGTCCTCCCTGAAGCGGTGGTAGTGGTCGCAGGCGACGTCGAGCGTGTCGCCGTTGCGGACCTTTCCCGGCAGGCGCGAGAAGCGGTCCCAGATGGACTCGCCCTTCCCGTCCGCAAAGGCCGCGCCCTCCACCTGTGGGGCGGCCGTGGCCACGCCCCATGCGAAGTCCTTCGGGAAGATGAGGGATTTGGAGGACATGGGGCTTTTGCGATGGGCACCTGCTCAGGCACGGCACCCTCGCAGAATTGCACGAGCCGAAAGGATAAGGGGTTGTGCCGGGCGATCTTTGGGATTGCCAGCCGCAGGCATTCGTTCTGTTTAGCCGTAATTCCCTTGCAAGGCCCAACTTCAGGAGAAAATGCGGGCAGGGACAAGGCGATTACCACCCCCCATGGCTCAGGTCCAGCTCGAGAACCTCACCAAGATTTTCCCTGAAAAGGGCGGCCCGGGCGTGACGGCGGTGAAGAGGATCAACCTGGCGATCGAGGACCGGGAATTCATGGTTCTGGTGGGCCCCTCAGGGTGCGGGAAGTCGACCACCCTGCGGATGATCGCGGGCCTGGAGGAGATATCCGAGGGCACCGTCAGGATCGGGGGCAATGTCGTCAACGACGTGCTGCCGAAGGACCGGGACATCGCGATGGTGTTCCAGAACTACGCCCTCTACCCGCACATGACGGTGTACGAGAACA
>CAZHPC010000299.1:0-1754 GCA_964534685.1 uncultured Opitutaceae bacterium | reverse complement strand
AATCGAACAGGCCGTTGATCAAATGCAGGTTTCCGGGACCACAGCTGCCGGCGCACACCGCGATCGTGCCGGTCAGATGGGCGTCCGCCCCGGCGGCAAACGCCGCCGCCTCCTCGTGCCGCATGGGGATCCACGAGATCGCATCATTGCGGCGAATCGCGTCTGTTAGCGCGTTCAGCGAATCCCCGGTCACGCCATAAACCCGTTTAACACCCGCGGCGATGAGTGTTTCGACGAATACCTCTGCCACATTTTTTGCCATGCCGAGCTTCTTCGAGTTGGTGGTTAGGTGCTGATTGGTGGACCCCAAAATCATCAATTCCGCATGGGACGATCTTCCATAGCAGACATCGGGAAAGCATTCCCTTTGTTTCTGGGCATGCCAGTGTGGGCCGGAAGGGCTAGGGCAGCCATGGGGTATTACCCGACGCCAACAGCAGCGGACGCCGGCCGAGTTGTCCTCGGCGAATCCGCGGTGGGACTATACCCCATAGCGAAGCCGCGCCAGGCGGCGCAAGCTGCATGCTACATCTGCGCAGATCGCGGCGCATAATCTTTTCAAGAATGCGGCGCAAAGAGGCCGGCAACGAACAAAGACGGAGAACCGATAGAAACTAGATTATGAAAGACAACGCGCATCCAGGTATCTTCATTAGTTCAGGTCTGACCTTGGCCCTGGCCCTGGCCGCTTGGATACCCGTCCAAGCGCAGTCTCCCGAGGCGCCGCCGGGTAAAATGAGCATGAAGGACCCAATGGTCGGAAGCGGCCAGTCCACGGCGGATTCGCAACTAAAACGGAACGAAAACGGAGTCGCCATGAGAGGATACGTCCAGGACCTCGAGAGCCTCGCGATCAAGAACAACGAGTTTCGTCGTGTGCTTTACACGGCCGATAATTGCCAGCTCGTGCTTATGGCGCTGAAGCCCAAGGAAGAGATCGGGGCAGAAGTCCACAAGCTCGACCAGTTCTTCCGCATCGAGGAAGGTTCCGGAGAGGTGGTGCTCGATGGCGTGCGGACAGCGATCCGCGCGGGATTCGCGGTAGTCGTCCCGGCCGGGACGACTCACAACATCATCAATACCGGAAATGTTTCATTGAAGCTCTACACGATCTATGCGCCCCCGAATCATCGGGACGGCGTCGTCCACCACACCCGCGCCGATGCGGAGGCCGACAACGAACACTTCGACGGAAAAACGACGAAATAGGGAGTCGACCACACGCCGAAGTGGGTCGGGGAGCGGGAGCGCCGGCTGGACGGGGGTGTCGACGTCCGGCTGAAACAAAAGGGGAAAACCATGACCACGATTATAATGAAAGATGGAACGCAGACCTATAATAAGGATTGGGGCGCCGGGCTGCCAGTGGTGAGATCCATTCAGGCGCACCCCACGGCCTCGTGGCCACGCGCAAAGACCGGCTCAATGCCGACCTGCAGGCATTCCTGAAGACCTGAGATCGCATCTCCATGAAAATGACCGGCTCCGATCCAACCGACGCGCATGCCATGCCCCGAGCAACCAAGTTCTCGGTGGCGGCAAACTACGATCCAGAACTGGTTCCGGCGCTCGCCGCCTACCCGGTGGATGAAATCTACGGCAAGCTTCCCAACGATGGTGTCAGCAGCGGTCGCCCTCGCTATCTGGCGACACCGCTTTCGGAAGAAGATCTGCAGAGCTACATTCGCCTGCTCGACCATCATGGCATTGCCTTCAACTATCTCCTGAACGGCGCCTGTTTCGGCAACCGCGAA
>CAZHPC010000298.1:0-1756 GCA_964534685.1 uncultured Opitutaceae bacterium | reverse complement strand
GAAGCGGGCCTGGATGCAGACGATGACCCAGGAGGGGATCCGCGAGGCGTTCCGGAGCCTGAGGGACGGCGAGAAGATGCGCGGGCTGGCCGAGGCCGCCCGCTGCCGCAGCGAGAGCGACTGGCTGATCGGCATCAATGGCACCCGCGCGCTGACGAAGCGCATGTTCGGGTCGCGGGCCGGCAACGTGGCCTCGGTGGGCCGCGTGCAGACCCCCACCCTCGCGATCGTCTACGCCCGCGAGCTGGATATCCGCAACTTCAAGCCGCGCACGTACTGGCAGATCACCGCCGAGTTCCACGTCGCCAAGGGCGCCTACGAGGGCATCTACCAGAGGCCCGACTACAGGAAGTCGGACACGGACGACCAGGACCGCATCGACCGGGTCTGGGAGAAGGCGGCGGCAGAGGCGGTCCTCGAGGCCTGCAAGGGGCACCCCGACGCCGCCGTCACCGAGGAGAGGAAGGCGAGCACGCAGGCCTCGCCGCGCCTCTACGACCTGACGACCCTGCAGCGCGAGGTGAACAACCGCTTTGGGCTGTCGGCCAGGCGCACCTCGCAGATCGCGCAGGCGCTCTACGAGCGCCACAAGATGATCACGTACCCCCGCACGGACTCCCGCGCGCTCCCCGAGGATTACATCCCGACCTGCAGGCAGGCCCTGCTGAACCTGCAGGGCGACCTGGCCGTCCACGCGAAGAAGGTCCTCGAGGAGCAGTGGCTCGGGCCGAACAAGCGGATCTTCAACAACGCTCAGATTTCCGACCACTTCGCGATCATCCCGACGGTGGAGGACCCGAAACCCCTCGAGGACATGGAGGCGAAGGTCTACGACATGATCGCCCGGCGCTTCGTGGCGGTCTTCTACCCCTCGGCGGAGTTCGACACGACGACCCGCACGAGCACCGTCGCCGGCCACGCGTTCAAGACCGAGGGCAAGGTGCTCACCTTCCCGGGCTGGCTCGCGGTCTACGGAAAGACCGCCATCGACGACGGCCCGCAGGATTCGAAGACGCTGCCCGCCCTCGATCCCGCGGACGGCAGCCCGCCGCGCGCCAGCACGGTCGACCCGATGCTCCACGAGGAGGCGACCCGCCCGCCGCCCCGCTACACGGAGGCCACGCTCCTTTCCGCCATGGAGGGGGCCGGGAAGCTGGTGGAGGACGAGGAGCTCGCCGAGGCCATGAAGGAGCGCGGGCTCGGGACCCCGGCGACGCGGGCCGACACGATCGACGGGCTCATCAACACCCGCTACATCGAGCGCCAGCAGCGGGAGCTCGTGCCGACGCCCAAGGCGGAGCAGATCCTGCAGTTCCTGACCGCGGTGAAGGCCGAGGGCATCACGAGCCCGGCGATGACCGGCGAATGGGAGTTCAAGCTCCGCCAGATGGAGCATGGGAAGTTTCCGCGCGAGAAGTTCATGGCGGAGGTCGTCGAGACGACCAGGGGGATCGTCGACCGGGTGAAGACGTTCGAGGAGGACGACTCCGCCGCGCGCGTGACCGACATCATCTCCCCCACCGACGGCGAGCCCCTCATCGAAACCCTGAGGGGCTACAAGTCGAAGGACGGCGAGCTCATGATCTACAAGGTCATCGGGAACCGAAAGATGTCCGAGGCCGAGGTGAGGGACCTCCTTGTGAACGGGCAGATAGGGCCGCTCGACGGGTTCCGCTCGAAGGCGGGAAAGGCGTTCAGCGCGGTCCTGCGCTACAACAAGGAGGAGAAGAAGGCGGAGTTCGTCTTCGACGGGCAG
>CAZHPC010000297.1:0-1761 GCA_964534685.1 uncultured Opitutaceae bacterium | reverse complement strand
AGAAGCCGTATTTCTTCTTGTCGATGTCCTCCGGCATCTGGAGCTCGACGATGTGCCCGACCGCCGACGAGATGACGTAGTCGTCGTTCTCGAAGTGGTCGCCCTTCTTAGGGACCTTGCCGAGCGCGCGAGCGAGGTCCGCCGCGACCGACGGTTTCTCCGCGATGATGAGTGACTTCATGGAGTCGCGAGCCGATAGGCCTCGCGGCCGCAGATATCAAGTATAAGTTTCTGGAATCGTGTCCTCAAGAGGCCGTTCTTGGTGTTTCGGCGAGGGCGCTGTCCAGGGCGCTGATGAGGGCGGCGATCGACGCGTCGGTCTCGTCCCCCATGTTGGAAATGCGGCAGGTCTTGCCCTTGAGCTTGCCGTAGCCGCCGTCGATCACCAGCTGGTGCTTCGACTTGAGCGTCTTGTTGAGGGCCGGCAGGTCGTAGCCCGGGCTGTTCGCGAAGCAGTTGAGCGTGACCGATCCGTAGCCCTCCCTCGGGAAGAGCCTGAACCCCCGGGACAGGCCCCAGTCGCGCACCGCCTTGTTCAGCCGTGCGTGGCGTGCGTAGCGGGCGTCGAGCCCCTCGGCCTTGATGTCCTCGAGCTTCGATTTCAAGGCGTAGATGAGCGGGATGATCGGCGTGCTCGGCGTCATCCCGTTCTCGTGGTTCTTCTGGAATTCGATGAGGTCGAAGTAATAGCCGCGCTCGGCGACGGCGGCCGCGCGCTCGAGGGCGCGCTTCGAGACGGAGGCGAGCGACATCCCCGGAGGCAGCGCAAGCGCCTTCTGGGAGCCCGTGATCATGATGTCGATCCCGAGGCTGTCCTTCGGGATGGGCAGCGCGCTGAAGGAGCTCACCGTGTCGACGATCGAGATGACCCCGGGGAACTGGCGGACGACGGCCATGATCGCGGCGAGGTCGCTCATGCACCCGGTGGAGGTTTCGTTGTGGATCAGCGTGACGGCGTCATAGCCGCCCTTGGCCAGCTCCGCGCGCACCGCCTCGGGGTCTACGGGCTCGCCCCATTCGAACTTGAGCGCGGTCGCCTGCTTGCCGCAGCGGATCGAGACGTCGTTCCACTTGTCGGAGAAGGCCCCGTTCATGCAGTTGAGGACCTTGGCCTTGGTGACGTTGCGGAGGAAGCCCTCCATGGCTCCCCAGGCGCTGCTGGTCGAGATGTAGACGGGGTCCTTCGTGCCGAAGAGGGCCTGCAGCTCGGGCTGGATGCCCTGGTACAGGGCGACGAAGTCCGTGCTGCGGTGGCCGATCATCGGCTGCGCCATCGCGCTCAGGGTCTTCTCTGAGACCGCAATGGGGCCGGGAATGAAGAGTTTGTAGGCCATGATGGGATCGGGTGAACTGTTGAAAACAGTTTACGCGGACCGCGGCGTCAACATTCATTCCCCTTGGGGGACCCCGGCGGGTCGCCGCCTCATGCTGCTTTCCTGGTTCAACAGAAAAATCCAAGCGTTCGAACTCTACACGGTCGACGTCGTGCTGGGCCGGCGGGTCGACACCGGGGCGGTCGTCTACGGGACCGTGCTCCAGGCCATGTCGTGGCTCTTCAGCAGCGCGGTCCAGCTGCGGCTCTGGCTCTACCGCAACCGGATCCTTCGCGACCAGCCCCTGGGCTGCCTCGTGGTCGTCGTCGGCAACTTGACCGTGGGGGGGACCGGGAAGACCCCCGTGGTCGAGAAGTTCGCGAGGGCGCTCAGGGACCGCGGCCGCAAGGTGGCCATCCTGAGCCGCGGCTACAAGAGCAAGGGCTCG
>CAZHPC010000296.1:0-1776 GCA_964534685.1 uncultured Opitutaceae bacterium | reverse complement strand
GGCGTGGCCGAGGCCCTTATCGCCACGATGTGCGGCCTTGGAATCGCCGTCAGCTGTCTCCTTCCCTTCAACATCCTCAACGCCCGTGCCGAGCAGATTAAACAGGAGATCGCCGATGCGTCCCACGCTCTCGAGATCCTCATAAAGAAGGTAGAGACTCGGTCACACTAGGACCGGCCCCTAAAGCCCCACCATGGCCGGCTCAAGTTCACACGACAGCGGCGGCGGAAGGAAAAAGGCGCGAATCGAGATCATCCCCCTGATCGACGTCATTTTCTTCCTTCTGGCCACCTTCGTCCTTTTCACGCTGTCTCTCAACAGGTCCCAGGGACTCCATGTCAACCTGCCGGAGGCTGAGTCCGGCATACCGCGCGATCCTTCGGGCACGGCCACAATCACGGTGACCGAGGAAGGCACGATGGCGTGGGACAAGGATCCGGTCACACTCGAGGAGTTCCTGGAGAGGCTGAAGACGTTCCACGTCGAGCACCCGGATGACGCGAGGATCCTCATCAACGGCGACGCCGAAGCGTCCTTCTCCTCCGTGATCTACGCCTTCGACGAGGTGCGCAAGGCGGGGATCCAGAAGGTCCTTATCGAGACGAGGGTCAAGAAGCCCGACTAGACAGAACACCAGGCCCCTAAATCTTTCAACCCACACACCCTTTATGGCAGGCGGAAGTTCCAGAATGGCCGACAGCGGAAAGAAGAAGGCGCGGATCGAGATCATCCCTCTGATCGACGTCATCTTCTTCCTGCTCGCAACCTTCGTGCTGTTCACGCTGTCGCTCAGCCGGATCCAGTCGCTGCCAATCCAGCTGCCGGTGGCATCCCAACCTCAAAAGCCGGACCCGAACGACGACATGGTCACGCTTCAAGTATCCGATGCGGGGACCTACTACTGGAACAGGGAGCCGATCATGGCCAACGAGATCGCGCCCCGCCTGGTCTCGTACAAGGCTCAGTCCCAGAACCCGCGCATTCTCCTCGCGGGCGACAACAAGGCCCGCTTCGGCGCCACCGTCTTCGCCCTGGACCAGGTCCGCAAGGCCGGCATCGAGCAGGTCTCGATTGAAACGCAGGTGCACACCACCGGCAAGTAACGACTGCCGAGCGAATCCAACCCCTGACCCATGCGCCGCGATCTCCTAGCCGGATTCATCTTCACGATCACCATCGAATTCCTTTTCGCTTGGGGCGGGAACTTCACCCACTACAAGGCGCCGCCGAAGGTCAAGGAGGAGGAGACGAAGATCGAGATCGCGCTGCCCAAGATTGAGCCCGACGAGCCCGAGGTCCAGGAGGACCAGCCGCCGGTTCCCCAGGACATCGCTCCCCCGATGCAGAACGACGTCCCGCAGGTCGTGACGCCCGACTCCTTCGTCCAGCAGATCGAGCCCCCGCCGCCCGACCTCTCGGCCATCTCCAAGAACATCGTCAAGATACCAGAGACGCGCACGGGCCTTGCGGGAATCGAGGTGTTCGATATCTCGAAGCTCGACCAGCAGCCGGTTGCCAAGTTCCAGGCCCGCCCGCAGTTCCCGTTTGAGATGCGGCGAGCCGGCATATCGGGCGAGGTGCTCGTGGACTTCATCGTCGACACCAACGGTGACGTCCGCAACGCGTTCGCGGCCCATTCCTCGCAGCGCGAGTTCGAGGCGTCGGCCGTCCAGGCCGTCAGCAAGTGGAAGTTCAGGCCCGGCCGCAAGAACGGCCATGCGGTCTTCACGCACATGCAGGTGCCGATCGTCTTTACACTCAACGAGGACCAATAGA
>CAZHPC010000295.1:0-1790 GCA_964534685.1 uncultured Opitutaceae bacterium | reverse complement strand
CGTTGAACGAGATTGAGCTTGAATGAGTTGGACATGTTTTCGTTGGCTCCTTGATTGGAGCACGGCTGGCCCTGGGTCGCCACAAGAATTTGCGCCACCGCACCCCTGTTTCAGGCAGTCTGGCAAGAACAGCGTTCCGCTGCGTCGAATTTTCAGGTAACAGAACAGTCCCCTCTTTCACACTTATGGCCATCAGGCTCTTCGATTCAATGTCGCGGGAGATGCGCGAGCTCCGGCCGGAAAATCCGGACGGCGTGTTCCGGTTCTACACCTGCGGACCGACGGTGTACGCGCCAGCCCACATCGGCAATTTCCGCACCTTTGTCGTGAACGACGTCCTGCGCCGCCTTCTCGAGCTCGAGTTTCCGGGGAAGGTGAGGCATGTGCGGAACCTGACGGATGTCGACGACCGGACGATCGGGCAGGCCCGGGCCGAGAAACGGCCCCTGGCCGAGATCACCCGGAAATGGACGGAACTCTTCCACGCCGACTGCGCGGCGCTCAACTGCCTCACGCCCCAGGTCGAGCCCTCGGCAACGGGCCACATCCGGGAGCAGGTCGACATGATCGACGTCCTCATGAGGAAGGGAAACGCCTACAGGGCCGCCGACGGCTCCGTCTACTTCAAGATCAGCTCGTTCCCGGAGTACGGGGCCCTCTCGAGGATCAAGGAGCGGAAGCTCAAGGTCACGAACAGCGTCTTCGACGCCGACCACAAGGACGACCTGGGCGACTTCGCTCTCTGGAAGGCCTACAAGCCCGAGGAGGACGGCGACGTAAGGTGGCCGGGGCCCGCGGGCGCGGCCGAGGGGCGGCCTGGCTGGCACATCGAGTGCAGCGCGATGATCAAGAAGCACCTCGGGGAGACGATCGACCTGCACTCGGGCGGCGTCGACCTCCTGTTCCCGCACCACGAGAACGAGATCGCCCAGAGCCAGTGCTGCAACGGGACCACGTTCGCGCGCCATTGGTACCACAGCGAGCACCTGCTGGTCGACGGCACCACGATGAGCAAGAGCAGGGGCAACTACTACATCCTGGGGGACCTGGTCGAGAAGGGGTACTCGCCGATGGCCGTGCGGTATGCGCTCCTGTCGGGTCATCCCCGCAAGCAGCTCAACTTTACGCTCGACTCGCTGCACGCCGCGGACAGCGCCCTGAAGGCGCTCAGGCGCTTCTCGGACGGCCTCGGGGCCCATGAGAAGGGCACCCGCGGGGCCCCGTCGGCGCTGTTCGACCCCGTCCTCAGGGCGCTCTCGGACGACCTCAACACGCCCGGGGCCCTGGGCGCCCTGTTCACCATCGTGAACGCGGCCGACCCCGCGAAGACCCTGCCCGGGGACCGCGCGGCGTTCGACCGGGTCATCACCGCGCTCGGATTCGACCTGGGGGCCATCGGCTCGCCCGCCGCGTCCGGGGGTACGCCGGCCGCAGTCGAATCGCTTGCCACCCGGCGCTGGGAGGCGAAGAAGGCGAAGGACTTCGCCACCGCCGACAGGCTCCGCAAGGAACTCGCCGCCGAAGGCTGGTCCATGCTCGACGGAAAGGACGGCTACCGACTGGAGCCGCTCAGGAAAGCCTGACTTGGCTTTGGCCGCCCAACGTTCATCGTTTCTCTTCCCGTGATGACTCCCCTCGAAGAACTCCGCCACTCGGCGTCACACATCCTCGCCACAGCGATCCTGCGCATCTACCCGGATGCCAAGCTCGACATTGGTCCACCAACCGACACGGGCTTCTACTACGACATCGACTTGGACCACAAGCTGACGGCCGAGGATCTCGCGAAG
>CAZHPC010000294.1:0-1804 GCA_964534685.1 uncultured Opitutaceae bacterium | reverse complement strand
GAAGATCGCCGTCCGCTCGGCGCAGCTGCACATCCCGTAGGCGGCGTTCTCGACGTTGCACCCGGGGTAGATCCTGCCGGAGCCGGCGAGCACGGCGGCGCCCACGGGGAACCGGGAGTAGGGGGCGTACGCCCGGGCGGCGGCGGAGCGGGCGGTCTTCTCCAGCCTGCGCAGGGCGGCGTCAGATATCTTTGGCATGGCGGTCAGGGCGAGTGGGGGCGGGTCGCGGGCCAGCCGGCGAGCTCCTTGCGCGTTTCGGCGAAGGCATGGATCGCGGCGTCGAGGTCCTTCTGGTCGTGGGCCGCGCTCACCTGCGTTCGGATCCGCGCGGCGTCCTGGGGGACGACGGGGAATGAGAAGCCGATCACGTAGACCCCCTTCTCGAGCATCCGCGCGGCGAAGGCCTGCGCGAGCGCCGCGTCCCCGAGCATCACGGGAACGATCGGGTGCTGCCCGGGCCGGAGGGCGAGGCCCACGTGCATGAGGCCCTCCCGGAAATACCGCGTGTTGGACATGAGCTTCTCCCGGAGCTCGGGTGAGCGGGTGATCAAGTCGATCGAGGCTATCGATGCCGCCACGATCGCGGGCGGCAGGGTGTTCGAGAAGAGGTAGGGCCGGGAGCGCTGCCGCAGGAGCTCGATGATCTCCTTGCGCCCGCTCACGTAGCCGCCGGAGGCCCCGCCGAGCGCCTTGCCGAGGGTGCCCGTGAGGATGTCGACGCGGTCCATGACTGAGAAGTGCTCGTGGGTCCCGCGGCCGTTCGGCCCCATGAAACCCACACCGTGGCTGTCGTCCACCATGACCAGGGCGTCGTTGCGCTCGGCGATCTCGCAGATCGAGCGCAGCGGGGCGACGTAGCCGTCCATCGAGAACACGCCGTCCGTGACGACGAGCTTGAAGCGGGACCCGGCGCTCTTCGCCTCGGTGAGCTTCGCCTGGAGGTCCGGCATCTCGCAGTTGCGGTAGCGGTAGCGCTTCGCCTTGCAGAGCCTGATCCCGTCGATGATCGAGGCATGGTTCAGCTCGTCGCTGATGACCGCGTCCTGCTCGTCAAGGAGTGTCTCAAAGACGCCTCCGTTCGCGTCGAAGCACGAGGAGTAGAGGAGGGTGTCGTCCGTCCCGAGGAAGGCGCTCAGGCGCGCCTCGAGCTCCTTGTGGATCTCCTGCGTGCCGCAGATGAACCTGACGGACGCCAGGCCGTAGCCCCAGCGGTCGAGGGCCGCATGGGCGGCCGCGATGACCTCGGGGTGGCCGGCGAGACCGAGGTAGTTGTTGGCGCAGAAATTAAGGACGCGGGCGCCCCCGGAAACGCAGATGCTCGCGCCCTGCCGGGTCGAGATCACCCGCTCGCGCTTGGTGAGGCCCGCCGACGCGATGTCGGACAGGGTTTTGAGGAGGTGCTCTCTGTAGGAGGAGTTCATGGTGCGTCAGCTCCAATTGAGGACGATCTTGCCGCTCTTGCCGGAGCGCATGAGGTCGAAACCGCGCTGGAAGTCCGTGTAGTCCATCCGGTGCGTGATCACGGGCGAGATGTCGAGCCCGCTCTGGATCATCGCCGTCATCTTGTACCAGGTGTCGTACATCTCGCGGCCGTAGATCCCGCGGATCGTGAGCATGTTGAAGACCACCTTGTTCCAGTCGACCGCGGCCGCGGTCGGCAGGATCCCGAGGAGCGCGATCCGCCCGCCGTGCGCCATGTTGTCGATCATGTCATTGAGCGCCTTCGGGTTGCCTGACATCTCGAGGCCGACGTCGAAGCCCTCCTTCATCCCGAGCTCCGCCTGGACCTCCGGGAGGCGCTCGC
>CAZHPC010000293.1:0-1807 GCA_964534685.1 uncultured Opitutaceae bacterium | reverse complement strand
ATACGCCTCTACGGAGGCAACGTGTTCCGCCTGGACGAGCACCTGGAGCGCTTCGAGTACTCCGCAAAGGCGATCCTGCTCGATCTTCCGCTGACGCGCGCCGAATGGAGCGAGGCCGTGTGCGAGACGTGCCGGGTGAACGGCCTAAAGGACGGGTACATCCGCCTTGTGGCGACCCGCGGCGTGGGGGACCTGGGCCTTGCCCCCTGGCTCTGCAAGAAGGTCACGTACTTCTGCATCGCGAGCAAGATCGCCCTCTACCCCCAGGAGTACTACGAGAAGGGCCTTGAGATCGTGACCGTGCCGACCCGCCGGATCGGCCCGGCGTCGCTGCCGGCGACGATCAAGTCCCTCAACTACCTCAACAACATCCTCGCCAAGATCGAGGCGAAGCAGGCCGGGGCGCTCGAGGCCATCATGCTGAACGACCAGGGCTATGTCGCCGAGGCGACGGCCGACAACGTCTTCATCGTCCACAAGGGCGAGATCCTCACCCCGTCCGCCTCACAGGGTGCCCTGAAGGGGGTCACCCGCGGCGCGATCATCGACATCGCAAAGGACCTCAAGATCACGGAGCGCGAGGCCAACCTCACGCGCTACGACCTCTGGTGCGCGGACGAGTGCTTCCTCACGGGGTCCGGGGCCGAGGTGATCCCGGTCGTCAAGCTCGACGGGCGCACGATCGGCACGGGCAAGCCCGGGCCGGTCACCCGCAAGCTGCTTGCCGCGTTCAGGAAGCGCGTCCTCGTCGACGGCACCCGCATCTGAGGGGCATCCCCTAATGCGCCTCAATGGCGCTAAGGTTGGTCCCAGCTGGGTCGTAATGTTACTTATCTGCCGGGCTGTGCGTGCGGCTTGCCCATTGGGGCAGGTCATGGCACATTAGGTGCATACCAAATACTCACGACCCATGGCCAATCAGCTGAAGTGTGACCTCTGCTCAAAGCCCGCCACGGTGCACCTTACCCAAATTCTGGACAACAAGGTGCACAAGGTGGACTTGTGCGAGGAGTGCGCCCAGGCGAAAGGCGTGACCGACCCGAGCGGCTTCTCCCTGGCCGACCTTCTCCTGAAGGCCTCGCTCAGCCCGGACCCCGCGGCCGGCGGCGTCCGCTGCGAACAGTGCGGATTCACGCCCAACGACTTCAAGAAGCACGGCCGGTTTGGCTGCCCCGCCTGCTACAGCGCCTTCAAAGGGATCCTCGACCCCATGCTCGAGGGGATGCACAAGGGCACGGTCCATTCGGGCAAGGTCCCGCAGAGGGCCCTGGAGAGGAAGACGCTCTACGACAGGCTCACGCGGCTCGAGGTCGACCTCACCGAGGCGATCAAGGCCGAACGCTACGAGGACGCCGCGCGCTGCCGCGATGAAATCAACCAAGTCAGACAAGCCGTCGGCCAGAAGGCGCCGCGCTGAACCGATGACCATCAAGTCGCTGATCGACGCGCCTTCGGAGCTGACCGACTCGGCCAGCAGCAAGACGGCCATCGTCCTGATGACGAGGATCCGCCTGGCGAGGAACCTTGCCGGCCAGCCCTTCCCGGGCTGGGCGAAGCCGGCGCAGCGCGAGAAGATTCTGGAGGACTGCGTGGCGGCGGTTGTGGGCACTTCCGAGATGAAGCGCGGCGTCTCCGTCGGGGTGGGCGAGCTCGGCGAGCTCGAGAAGCGCATCCTGGTCGAGCGCCACCTGATCAGCCGCGAGCTCAGCGGCTCGAAGCAGGGCAGCGGCGTCGTGATCAGCAAGGACCAGGCCTTCTCGGTCATGGTGAACGAGGAGGACCACCTGAGGATCCAGCTGCTGCGCTC
>CAZHPC010000292.1:0-1844 GCA_964534685.1 uncultured Opitutaceae bacterium | reverse complement strand
GCACCGCGTGCGCCCCGTGGCAGCTCGAGCAGTTGACCGCGACCACGGCGCCGCCGCGGGTCGCAAGGCCGTGGAAGCTGTCGGCGAAGGTCTGGAAGCGGTCGGGGGCGAGGCCGTAGCGCTCGTTCATCTTCACCGAGCCGTGGCACGTGCCGCACACCATCTGCGAGACATTGCGCGCCGACACCGCGGCGCTCGGGTTCTTCGGATCGAGGATCTGGTGCTCGCCGTGGCAGGTGGTGCAGACGGGCGTGTCGGGGAACCCCTTGCGGAGCGCGGCGGCGTGGGCGCTCAGCGCATACTCCTTGGCCTCGGCCGCGTGGCACTTGGCGCACGTGTCCGGGATGTTGCGCGGATTGAACCGCGACCCGGCGTTGAGCGGGCCCGCGGTCTCGTGGCTTCCGTGGCAGTCGACGCAGTTGGCGGCGGCCGCGTTGCCATGCGCAAGGCTCTTCCCGTGCACGCTCTCGCCGTAGGAGACGATGAAGCCCCGGCTCACCTTCGAGGCCGACAGCACGCGACTCTCGTCGCGGTGGCAGCTAAGGCAGAGGTCCGTCTGCTCCCGCTTGAGCTTCAGCTTGTCGGTCCCCACAGCGACCGGCTTGAGGTGGCAGGTGAGGCAGTTCGGCGCCTCGGCGCGGCCCGCGGCAAAGGCCGCGCCGTGCGCGGAATTCATGAAGTGCTCGGTGACGTCGGAGTGGCACTCGCCGCAGGCGGCCACGAGCTTCGGTCCCGCAAAGGACGACTTGGGGCCGGACGCCTCGAGTATCCCGTGGGTGCCATGGCATGAGGTGCAGTCGGTCTCCACCGTGGCCGCGAAGGGTGTCGCCGCAAAGTCCGCATGGAACGCATGGGTCTTGGCGGTGCCGTCATGGCATGCCCTGCAGTCCACGGCCGCCGCGGGCTTGTGGTGCGGCCGGAGGTTCAGGTCGATGCCGTCATGGCAGTCGGTGCAGCCGAGGGTCGAATGGGCCGACCGGGCAAACCCGCTCGTGTCGACGTGAAGCGACACGGCCTTTCCGTCCCGCCAGACGGAGAGCCGCGCGTTCCCGTGACAGGAAAGGCAGGCCTGGTCCGAGCCGGCATCGGCGGCGCGCAGGGCCCCCGCGAGCACAGCCGCGGCCAGTCCGGTTCCCGCGATCCGGAGCAAGGCGTTGAGATGGAATGGGTGACGCATGACTGCGGGGCGGCCCGTGCCGCCCGGCATCCCCAATGCTGCCCGAAGCCGGAAATTTCGGCTGCGCGGATTTTGGCATAGTTGCCGCGCTTTTATCCCACCCCAGCGGAGCTCAAGTGCAAAAGATGAGCCTTGCGTCGGCCCGCAATCGGGGCCGAAGCTCGTCCCAGAAGGCTCATCATGAAATCTCTCGCGATCATCGGGATAGGGGCGGCGGCCCTTATCATGACATCCCCCGCGGCCCGCGCCGCAGCCCCGGACAGCTGGAAGCAGCACTGCGCATCCTGCCACGGCGAGGACGGTGCCGGACAGACCAAGATGGGGAAGAAACTGGGCGTAAAGGACCTGGCCGATCCGGCCTACCAGAAGAGCTTCACGGACGACCAGCTCTTCAAAAACCTGAAGGCCGGCGAGACCGGTGCCGACGGAAAGGTGAAGATGAAGGCCTTCGGCGACAAGCTGTCGGACGACGACATCAAGGCCCTCGTGGGCTACGTCCGCTCGCTGTCCAAGTAGGGTTCCCTGCGCGCCGGGTCCAGGTTCATTCCAGGGGCCCAAGGGTCTCGGCGCCGAACACGGGGTTCAGCGGATCGACGACGCCTGCGGTGTGAGCCTTCCGCTTTGACTCGACCTCCGCGATGTAGCGCCGGGTCGCGGGGGGAAGCTC
>CAZHPC010000291.1:0-1885 GCA_964534685.1 uncultured Opitutaceae bacterium | reverse complement strand
GCGATCGCCATGAAGTGGGGTATCTGCCAGAAGAAGAGGACGCCGAAGAGGATCCAGCCCAGCGCGGAGACTCCGCCCTCGGCGGCGGACCATCCGATAAGAGGGGGGAACGCCCCGGCAATGGCTCCTATCTCCGTGCTCCAGCGGCTCAGGCGCTTGGCCGGCGTGTAGCAGCCGAGATAGGAGGCGATGGTCAGGAGCGTGAAGAGCGCCGAGAGCTTGCCGACCTGCGTGAAGAGCACGATCAGGGCGACAAAGCACATCCCCCAGCCGAGGACGTACGCGGAGCCCGTGGCGATCCTGCCCGTCGGGATGGGCCGCTGCGCCGTCCGGTTCATCCGGGCGTCGGTGTCGCACTCAATCCACTGGTTCAGGGCGGCGACCCCCCCGGCCGCGAGCGAGGCTCCGAGCGCCAGGAAGACGATGCGCGCGGGGCCGTGCGCGGGCCTGGCCGCGAAGTAGCCCACGAGGGCCGTGACGACCGAGAGAAGGCTGAGCCTCGGCTTCGTGAGCTCGAGGTAGTCCGCGAGCCGGGCGCTCTTGGGTGTGTCCTCGGTCATGCTCCAGGCGGACCCTCGACGGCGTCGCGGTGGGCGAGCCACGCGAGCCAGAAGGCGGTTGCAAGCGTCAGCGCCCCCACGAGCACGTGCGCGGTCGTGACCGCCGGGTCGCGCAGGGTGCGTATGATCTCCGCCCCGAGGAGGATCTGGAGGGCGAGAAGGCAGACCAGCACCGCCGCTCCGCAGCGCATCGCGAGGGTCGAGGCGCGGTCGCGCCAGAGGGCGACCGCGAACACGGCCACGGCGACCGCAACCACGCATGCCATGAGCCGATGCGCGAAATGGATCCCCACCCGGAAGTCCCAGAGGGCGGGCAGGAGGCCGCCGTCCGGCGTCGACCACGGAAACGTCGGTATCGCGAGCCCCGCAAAGCTGTGGCGCATGACGGCGGCGATCCCGAGCTGCAGGAAGATGAGGGCGCAGCACGCGGTCCCCGCCCTGCGCACGCCGCTCCCTGTGCCGATCGGCCGGGTGATCCAGCCCCGGCTGCATCCGACGGCGATGGCGATCAGCGTGCAGGCGAAGGCCTGCGCGAGGCAGGCGTGGAGCATCGCGAAAAGCCGGCCGAGGCTCGTGTCGACCGCGGCGACCTGCACGGGGTCGAGCCGCACCCGCAGCCCCCCGACGACGGCCTGCGCGACGACGAGGCCCACCGCGAAGAGGGAGAGCCCGCGAAGCCAAGGCCGGGACTCGCTCCGCAAGATCCAGAAGGAAAGGACAGCCGTCAGGACGGTCATGAGGCCCGCGCTCAGCCGGTGCGAGTGCTCCGCGAACATGGCGAGGTTTGTCAGCCAGCCGGCGGGGTTGAGCGACCCGTTCGACAGGGGCCAGTCCGGGAACGCCATGCCGGCCCCGATGCTCGTCGTGAAGGCGCCGAGGGTCACGAGCACGAACACCCAGCCGGCCGCCAGCACCGAAAAGGCGGCGAGCGCGGGCTTGTGGGCCGCGGTTCGGCCGGGATTGTGGGTGGGTGCCATGGGGGAGGGGACGGGTGGGAGAGGGTAACATGGTGCCCTCACCAAACACTTTGACAATTTTTTCCTCCGGCGGATTGGTGATACCATGAGAATTGATCCCGTTCGCCGCATGGCCGCCTTCGCGGTGCTGGGAGCGGTCCTCGCCGCAGCGGGCTGCGGCAGGGGAGCAAGGGAAACCGCCGCTCCGGCCTCCCCGGCCGCCTCGGCCAACGGGGAGCGGCGCTTCGCGCTCACCGGGGTCGTCGTCTCGTCGGATCCGGCCAGGAAGGTGCTTGTCGTCCGGCACGACGAGGTGGCCGGCTACATGCCCGCGATGACCATGGAGTTCGCGGTCTCGGCGGGCGACGC
>CAZHPC010000290.1:0-1892 GCA_964534685.1 uncultured Opitutaceae bacterium | reverse complement strand
TCGAGCTGTCCGATTTCGTCCTTTGGAATGATGGTTCAACCGGATTTCTCAAGTCACAGGTCGACCGCATCGTTACCTCACTGAACCGATCCAAGGCAGGCGCACCCTTCACAGAACACACTGATGTCCCTTCCTCCCAAGTCCGACGACGAGGCTTCCGCACTTAGCGACAGCGCCAAGGCCGCCAAGCCGCGCGGCCGGCCGCGCGGCCGCAAGGCGAACGTTGAAACGGAACCCGCCCAGGAGGAGGCGAAGCCTGCCGTCTTTGTGCCCGAGAAAAGGCCCGAGCCCGAGCCGCCGGCCGCGCCAACACCGGTGCCGCAGGAGGCTCCGCAGCTCCCGGCAGCCGCCCAAGAGAGCCGCGATGTCGGGGGAGAGCCCGCCGGAGAAAACGACGGCCGGTATGGCCAAGGCGGCGGCCAGGGAGGCGGGCAGGGCGGGGGGCGCGGCGAGTGGCAGGACCGCAATTCCTGGAAGCGCAACAAGCGCAAACGCGGCCGGCACGGCGGCCAGTGGCAGCCGGGGCCCGGGGGCGGGCCGCCGCGCTATCCCCAGCAGCCGCCGCCGCCCGCGCCTCCGCCGGTCTACGGCGACCTACCGGACCCTGCGCGGTTTGCGGACCTTGCCGCGCTTGACGCCCTCGCGAAGGAGATTTCCTCGGGCAAGGGGGAGGCGCTCTACCTTGACCACCTCTATTCGCTGAACCTTGCCGACCTCACCGCGTTTGCGCGGGGCATGAAGGTC
Organism: uncultured Opitutaceae bacterium; assembly: GCA_964534685.1. Taxonomy (GTDB): domain Bacteria; phylum Verrucomicrobiota; class Verrucomicrobiia; order Opitutales; family Opitutaceae; genus Palsa-1447. The sequence continues at coordinate 1,148 of CAZHPC010000290.1, read as the reverse complement.
TCGTTCGAGGGCGCACCCAACAGGCTGCAGCTGCTCTCGCAGATATTCGTGAAGGCGACAGAGGAGCAGCGCGCCCTTGCCGACCGCGGCTACGTCGACATCACCGACCGGGGATCGTTCATCGTTCACGAGTTCGTCAACTACCGGCTCTATCCGGAGGATCCGTTCCTTCCGGAGAGTCTCATCCGGCGTTACGGGCTCAAGCGCGGCCACCAGGTCGAGGTCCTGATCCAACCGCCCCGCGAGGGCGAGCGATGCCCGTCGGTCATCCGGATCGACAAGGTGATGGGTCATGATCCCGACGAGATCTCCAAGGTCACCCCGTTTGAGGAGCTTATCCCGTATTATCCCCTGAAGCGGATCCTGCTCGAGGACCCCGACATCCAGAAGGACGTGTCGATGCGGGCGGTCGACATCCTGACACCCATCGGATTTGGCCAGCGCGGTCTCATCGTCGCCCCCCCGAGGACGGGTAAGACGATACTCCTGCAGAACATCGCCAACTCGGTCTCCGAGAACAGCCCCTTTGCGAAGCTTATCCTTCTCCTCGTCGACGAGCGCCCCGAGGAGGTCACCGACTTCAGGCGCCACACGAAGGGAGAGGTCGTGTCCTCGACCTTCGACGAGGCACCGGAAAGCCATGTGCACTGCGCCGAGATGGTCGGGGAGAAAGCCCGCCGCCTAGTGGAGCAGGGCGAGCACGTCGTCATCCTCCTTGACTCGATAACGAGGCTTGCGCGCGCCTACAACGCGCTCGCTTCGAGCTCGGGCAAGATCATGTCCGGAGGCCTCGAGTCGAACGCCCTGCAGAAGCCGAAGCGCTTCTTCGGCGCCGCGCGCAACATCGAGGGGGCGGGCAGCCTCACGATCATCGCGACCGCGCTGGTCGACACCGGCAGCAGGGCCGACGAGATCATCTTTGAGGAGTTCAAGGGCACCGGCAACATGGAGCTCCACCTTGACCGCGGCCTGGTTGAGCGCAGGATATTCCCCGCCATCAATATCGACCGATCAGGCACCCGCAAGGAGGAGCTGATCTACCACCCGGAGGAGCTCCAGCGCATCTACGGCCTCAGGCGCGCGATGCAGGGCCTCGGGCCCATCGAGTCGATGGAAATGTTGATTCAGCGCTTGAAGAAGACCAAATC
>CAZHPC010000289.1:0-1920 GCA_964534685.1 uncultured Opitutaceae bacterium | reverse complement strand
AGGTTGTGGGCCTCGTCGATCACCAGGAGCGTCCGCGCCGGGTCGAAGCCGGGCCGGTCGTAGAAGAGCCCGCGGCTTTCGGGGGAGAAGACGTAGTTGTAGTCGCCGATCCACACGTCGTTGAAGGTGAGGGCCGCCCGCGTGATCTCGTACGGGCAGATCCGGGCGCCGACTCCGGCGCTGCGCAGCGAGGCGAGGTCCCGCGGCTGCCCGTCAAGAAGGTAGAATCTCGACAGCCCGCTCCCCGGCCAGCGCCTCTCGGCGCCGTCCAGGTAGGCGCAGGCCTCCCGGACGCACTGGAAGACCGAGTTGACGCAGTGCTCCGCCTTGTTGCGCACGTGCCACGCGGCGACCGGCGCGCCGGAGCCCAGGTCCGCCCCCGGCTCCGTCATCATGCGCAGCGTCTCGGCCACGTGGAGCTGGCCGGTCGACTTGCCCGTCAGGTACAGGACCCGCTCGAAGGCACCGTCCCTGAGCTCGCCGAGCGCGCGCTCAAGCAGGACCCCCGTCTTCCCGAACCCGGTGGGCGCCTCGAGAAGGATCGCGCACTGCCCGTTCCGCACGGCGCCGCCGAGCTCCGCGGCCGCCTCCTCCTGGCCGTGGCGCGGGGCCGCGAACGCCGGGCGGAACCTGAGGTCGCGCAGCCGCTCGCGGGCCCGCAGGCGCAGGTCCAGAAATTCGGCGATCCTGTCGAGCTGGGCGTCGAGGAGGCGCTCGTCCTCCGGGCGCAGCCCCACGGTCTGCGCGAGGCCGGTATCCGTCTCGACAAAGACGAGCTCGCAGCTCTCGCGGGCGCCCCGCAGCGCCGCGTACGCCGCCACCTGGACGAAATAGCCCGGGTAGTCGCCCCTGAGCTCCGCCTCATCGGCGGGCAGGGGGCGGCTCACCGTCTTTATCTCGCGCAGGACGGTCCGGCCGCCCGAGCGCACGACCTGGTCTATCCTCCCCGAGAGCGCGACGATCCACCCGCGCCGGGCGATCTCGCCCTCGACCGGGACCTCGAAGTCGGCGTCGGCGCCGTCGGCGACCGCCTGAGCTCTGAGCTCGCCGTGCCAGCGCGTGCCCAGTTGCGCGCGCCAGAGTCCGCCCGCTCCGCCGGCGGAGCCCTGCGGCCCTATGGAGAAGTCGGAGAAGTCCCCGACGCTCAGCTGGATTCGGCGGTGGTCGAGGTCGAATCTCACGGGATCACGATATCGGTGCTGGCGCGCAGGTAGTCCTCGAGGCTCTGCCTGATCCGGGAGACGTGGTCGGCGCCCGAGTCCTGCGCGCCCACCGGGCGGTTGAGGAGGGCCGTCGCGACCCGGCGGTCCTCAACGGGCAGCGAGGGGATCCACTCCTGTTTCACGGCGTAGCCCTCGTTGCGCGCGAAGACGTAGAGACTCTTAAGGTGCACGACATCCGGGCGGCCGCCGGTGCAGAAGGCATCGAGCGCGGTGCGAAGGAGCTGGGCCACGTTCTCGCGGCTCTCCTCGTGCACGGGGTTGCGGCTGATGACCGCGACGAGCGCGGAGGCAAAGCGCAGCGCGTCGTAGCTTCCGCCGATAGCGGCGCGCCGTGCGGCTATCCGGACCTCCCTCACGAACCAGGTGCGGCCCTGATTGGAGGACTCGAGCATCGCCGAGATCTCGTCGAAGAGGTCCGGCGAGACGTGCGAGGCCGACGGCCTCCTCGGGACGCGCTGGAGCACGAGCAGGTTGCCGTGCTCGGCCGAGAAGAGCCCGAAGGTCTGGAACGCGTCGGAGGGGGGGCGCTTCTCGATTACGAACGCCTCGGTCGTGAGCGTCTGGCCGGGCACCTGGTGAGGGGGCGCGGGCTACCTTGCCTCGCGACTCTTTGGAGTTTCGGCCGCGGGCCAGCTCGGGACCACGGCGCCGCCCGAGATGATCATCTTCATCCCCTCGCCGACCGCCATGTCGAGCT
>CAZHPC010000288.1:0-1945 GCA_964534685.1 uncultured Opitutaceae bacterium | reverse complement strand
CGGACCATCAGTTCGGCGAGCCTTCCCTCCTCTTGCCGATGGTCGGGGAGGACCCTGATGAGCCACGGTATCTGCGTTTCCGTGAGGGTCTGGTCCGGGTCCGACGTGTTGACCATGACGATCTCTGTTTTCAGAGTGACGCGCAGGGCGACGTGCGCATCCGTTCCGTCAATGGTGCCCAGATAGCCGAGCACCTTCTCGTCGGCGAGGAGCGCCGCCAGGTTGGCGGCTCCTCCCCATTGGGCGATGCCCTCGTGCTCGATGAGATCAAAAGGCAGTTCGCCCGGCCGGCGTTCAATGTTCGCCTCCTCTATGGCAAGGACGATGCCCTCCCGCGTCCGGACGCTCCGCTCCCAGTTCGGCCCGACCTTCGGGGCATCCACAAGACCGATCCTGAGCGAATTCAGGCCGGGCTCGGGGGCGTAGTCGCGACCCGGTCCACGGAACGGCATGCGGGTGACGAAATACCTGTAATAGGGCTCCGTGTTGGCAAATGGCCAGAGCTCCTTGGGCAGTTCGCCGTAGGGCGGATACTCCTCCCCAGGCTTGGCATAGATGAAACGCGACGCCGCGGGCGCCGCTGTGGCCGGAGCCTGGGCCGCCGACGGCGCACCGGGCACCCTATCGTCCTTGCCTCCAGCCGAGCAAACGGTGGGGGCGTCGGCGCCTACGGCCCAAGACGCGGCGAAGGAAGCAACAAGGATGCAAGAGAGGGTGATTCTCATGGATGCGCCTACGGGTTGGAGGTTAGCGCCGGTGAATCGGCAGACATGGTGAAGACGCCGTGGCTAAGCCCGTTTGACGTGGCAAACCACGCCTCGTGATCGTCGGCCCACACCGCCATTATGAATCCGTCGGGAAGCGCCGTCGCCATTGTTCGCGTCTCCGTCGGCTTGCCCGGGCGGTAGATTTGGACCACTCCGTGGCCGTCCTTGTCCACAAGGTAGTTTACCCAATTGTCCCCGTCGGTGACCGAGACGCCGCGGTCGGTGGCGGCCCACCCGAGGCGTCCGTGGGCAAAGATGGTGTTGATGAAGTTGGAGAGCAGAGGCGTCTTGTCCTGGACCCAGGTCCGCCATGTCGCGGAGTTCGTATTGTAGCGGGCGAGCCCGAAATAGGAGGCCTGCCAGAGGATTCCCTGGTCGTAGGCCACCCAGGAGGTGACGTCCACGATGGGTCCGCTGTCGGCCGCAAACGCGATGTGGAACTCGCCGTCGGGATCGCGATAGGCCTTGAACGATCCGGTGTGCGGATCGTGCTCCACGACGCCGCCGGCCCAGACGCCAAGGTAGATGACACCCTTCCCCGGAGCGACCGCATAGCACCAGGGCTCATTCATGACGGAGTTGGTCTGGTCGTAGGGCTTCCAGGCCTTGGCCTTCAGGTCATAGGCCCCCGTCCCCGCCGCAGTCGCGGCCCAGACGGTGCCCTCCGCCACGGCCACTCCGTAGACCACGTTGTTGGGAAGACCGCTGTTGGTCTGGGTAAAGGCCGTGAATTTTCCCCCGCTGAGCCGGGTAAGCCCCTGAAGCGTGGCGATCCACAGGTCCCCCGTTGAGGGGTCCTCGGCAATGCTCAGCACGGTCAGATGGCTCAGCCCGTCCTCCGTCCCAAAGCGGCGGAAAGTGCCGTTGTCCTGCCTGACGCACAGGCCATTCGGGGTGCCGATCCAAAGACGCCCATCGCTCGCCTTCAGAAGGCAATGGACCTTGTGGGAGGGGAGGCCGTCCTTCTCGCCAAAATTCTCGAACCGCGAAATGACGGGAATCGTCAGTGGGCCGGAGCCGGGAACCGGCGCGGGGGGGGTATTGCCCTGGGCGTGCGATAATGCGGACGCCAGGCCGAGGATGATCGCAAACCTTGGACTGCGATGGGTTTTCATGGGAATGTTAGAGTGTCTTCAAATACTCGACCATGTCATTGAGCTGCAGCTTGGTCCAATAGC
>CAZHPC010000287.1:0-1954 GCA_964534685.1 uncultured Opitutaceae bacterium | reverse complement strand
TGCGCTCGGGCTCCGAGCGCGCCTTCGCCTGCTCGAGCCACGCCTCCGCGGTGCCGGCCTCGGACTTCTGCGTCGACTCGACCAGCTTCGGCAGCGACCTGAAATACGCGTCGCGGCTCTCGATCTTCTTGTCGATGACGATGCGGTCAAAGCGCTCCTCGCGGTTGAGCAGTTTCGCGCCGAGGACGGCGATGTGGCCGCCGACGGCCGAGGCCTGGAACAGGGCCTCCTGGGCCTTCAGCTCGGCGTTCTCGATCCGCTTGGAGATCTCGACCTCCTGCTCCCTGGTGAGAAGGGGGACCTGCCCCATCTGCTTGAGGTACATCCGCACCGGGTCGTCGAGGATGTCGTTCTGCGACGAGCGGGACTCCTCCTCCTCTGCCTCCTCCTGCCTCTGCTTGTAGTCCTCGACCTGGTCGGGTTCCAGGATTTCGATTTCGAGGTTCTGGAGGATCGAAAGGACGTTATCGATCTCCTCCTGGTTCTCAATCGACTCGGGAAGCGCCTCATTGATGTCGTCGAACGTCAGGTATCCCTGCTCCTTGGACAGCCGTATGAGCTGGCGGATCTTCTCGTTTATACCGCCGATCGGAACCGCGGGGTCGCCGCCCTCGACAGGCGCCTGAGGGACGCTTGCTAATGCGTTCTCAACAGCTTCGGAATTGTGGTTGTCGGCTTGTTTGGCTTTGCGAGGCATGAAATGGAGATTAGGGAATTGCGAATAGAACACCTTATCCGGCCTCGGTCAGAATGACCGGTTGCCGGAGCTGGCGTTGCAGGTCGGACAATTCCCTTAGGAGCGACGATGAGTCATCGTTAAAGTCCGATGGGGCCTTGGCTAATGCAAGTTCTATTTGACGTATCCGCGGGCCAAGGGCGCGGTCCCTGAGGCGGCGGATTCCCTCCCGGGCGACCTTGAACGGATCATCGAGGATGGGCACATCGAAGAGGAGGGATGCCACAAGTGATTTCTCATCATCATTTTCCATCAGTGCCTCCAGATGGTCGCGGCCGGGCCAGTTTCCGTTCTCAAGCTCGCCCAGAAACCGGTTAAGGAGCACTCCCGCCGGCTGGCGCTGGTCGATCCAGTCGTGGGGAACCGCGGCGCTGAGCGGCCGGCCGACCTGCTCGAAATGCAGGCACAGGCGAAGGAGGTCCTGCTCGGGAGTGACCCCTCCCGGGCTCTGGGCCGGCGGCGCGGCCGTCGCGTGCGCCGAAGCGCGATCCGCCCGCCCTAGGAGCCTCCTCAGATCGCTCTGCAGGGCGGAGGCCGGCAGGTGCAGGAGCGCCGCCGCCTCCGAGATGAACGCCGCGCGCGACACCTCGCTTTCGGCCGCGGCAATGATCCCCAGGACCCCCTGGGCTGCACGGGAGCGCAGCTCCGACGACGCCGTGGCGGGCGAGGGCAGGAGCGCCCGGCAGGCGAACGCCATCGCAGAGAGCGAGGATTTTTGGACGTCGGCGTAGGCCGCGATGCCCCTCTCGAGGAACAGGAGGTCGGGATCGACCTTCGCGTCCGCGGCGAGGGTGAGGAAGCGGACCTCGACATTCGCCTTGAGCGCCATCGGAAGCATCCGAAGCGCCGCCTTCTGCCCCGCCGCGTCGCTGTCAAAGAAGCACTCCACCTCGGCATGGTAGCGGCGAAGGAGCGCAAGCTGCCCCTCGGTGAGCGACGTGCCCTGGGGCGCGACGGCCGTCTTAAGTCCGACCGACCAACAGCGCAGCGCGTCGAGCTGGCCCTCGACCATGACGAAGGGCCTGCCCTCGCCGACCTCCGTTCGGGCCCGGTCCAGGTTGAAGAGCAGGTTGCCCTTCGTGAAGATCGGCGTCTCGGGGGAATTGACATACTTCGCCTCGCGCGCGGGGTCGTCCAGCGGCGTCAGCGCGGTCTGCCTCGCCGTGAAGGCGACGACGCGTCCCTGGTGGTCCCGGATGGGGATCATGAGCCGGCCCC
>CAZHPC010000286.1:0-2020 GCA_964534685.1 uncultured Opitutaceae bacterium | reverse complement strand
CGGCCGCCGCGTCAGAGAGGTCGATCGGTGCGAGTATCGTTTTCATGACGCCCTACGTTACCAACAGGCCGGGGGCCGCACTGCGCATGAATTGCGCATTGCTGTGCAGTTATTGGACATCCAAAAATTGGCCCCGGCAATATTCGCCTAGCGATTGGCAATAACTGCGTAGTGGGCGCCCCTTTGGAGTGGCATCATGGTGGCATGGGAAAAATGCCTTCCGCCCTGGAGTATGTTACGTGTGATGCCAATGAAGCCGTTGCCTCGGTCGCTTACAGGCTGAATGAGCTGGTCGCGATCTACCCGATCACCCCGTCGTCCCCGATGGCGGAGTTCTGCGACGAATGGGCGGCGGCCGACCGGCCGAACCTATGGGGGCAGGTGCCCCGCATCGTCGAGATGCAGTCCGAGGGGGGCGTGGCGGGCGCGGTCCACGGGGGGCTCCTGGGCGGCGCCCTCGTGACGACCTTCACGGCCTCGCAGGGGCTGCTGCTGATGATCCCGAACCTCTACAAGATCGCGGGCGAACTGCTCCCGTTCACGGTGCACGTCAGCGCGCGGGCCCTCGCCGCGCAGGGCCTGTCGATCTTCGGCGACCACCAGGATGTCATGGCCTGCCGCGCCACCGGCTGCGCGCTCATCTGCAGCAACTCGGCCCAGGAGGCCCACGACCTCGCCCTGGTCTCGCACGCCGCGAGCCTGAGGACGCGCGTGCCCTTCATCCACTTCTTCGACGGCTTCAGGACGTCCCATGAGGTGCAGAAGCTGGCGCTGCTTTCGGACAGGGTCCTTCGCTCCGTCGTCGACGAGAAGGACATCGCGGAATTCCGCTCCCGGGCCATGACGCCCGACCACCCGACCCTGCGCGGGACCGCCCAGAATCCCGACGTCTACTTCCAGGGCCGCGAGGCGGTCAACCGGTTCTATGACGTCCTTCCGGAGGCCGTGCAGGCGTCCATGGACATGCTGGCGACGGCGTCCGGCCGCTCCTACCACCTCTTCGACTACCATGGCCATCCGCAGGCGGAGCGCGTGGTGGTTGCGATGGGCAGCGCGGTCGAGACGATTGAGGAGACCGTCGACTGGCTGGTGGCGCGGGGCGAGAAGGTCGGGGTCGTCGCGGTGCGCCTCTTCCTCCCCTTCAGCGTGAAGGCGTTCCTGGCGGCCCTGCCGGCCACGGCGAGGGAGGTGGCCGTCCTCGACCGCACGAAGGAGCCGGGCTCCCTTGGCGAGCCCCTGTACATGAACGTCCTTGGCGCGCTGACCGAGGGCGACCGGGCCCGGGCCGCTGCCGTGCGCGTGTGCGGAGGGCGCTACGGGCTGGGCTCGAAGGAGTTCACGCCGGGAATGGCGCGCGCCGTGTTCGAGCGCCTGTCGGACCCCGCCGGCCCGGCGCACTTCACCGTGGGCATCTTCGACGACGTGACCCACACGTCGCTGGCGTTCGACGCCGAATTCGACCTAGAGCGGCCGGATGTCCGGCGGTGCGTGTTCGTGGGGCTCGGCGCCGACGGCACGGTCGGGGCCAACAAGAATTCCATCAAGATCATAGGCGAGCAGACCAACAACTTCGCGCAGGGGTTCTTTGTCTACGACTCGAAGAAGTCGGGCTCGGTGACCGTGTCGCACCTTCGCTTCGGGCCGCGGCCGATCCGCGCGCCGTACCTGATCCGGCAGGCGGAGTTCGTGGCCTGCAGCCAGTTCAGCTTCATCGGAAGGGCCGAGATCCTGGGCTACGCGGCCCCGGGTGGCACCGTGCTCCTGAATTCGCCCTATTCGGAACAGGAGACGTGGAGCAAGCTTCCCCGCGAGTGGCAGGAGACGCTGATCGCCAAGAAACTGCGGCTCTTCGTCATCGACGCCACCGGCGTCGCCCACGCGGCAGGCATGGGCCGGCGCACGAACACGGTCCTTCAGACGTGCTTCTTCGCGCTCTCCGGCGTGCTTCCGCCCGACGAGGCCGTTGCGCAGATCAAGCAGGCGATCGCCAAGACCTACGGCAAGAAGGGCGAGCAGATCG
>CAZHPC010000285.1:0-2040 GCA_964534685.1 uncultured Opitutaceae bacterium | reverse complement strand
CCACCTTGCGCCCGTTCACCCGGATGTGGCCGTGGTTCACGAACTGGCGGGCCGCCGCGCGGCTCTTCGCAAAGCCGAGCAGGTAGATGACGCTGTCGAGGCGCGTCTCGAGGAGCTGCAGGAAGCGTTCGCCGGTGACGCCGCGCTCGCGCTTGGCGATCTCGAACATCCGGCGGAACTGCCTCTCGAGGAGCCCGTAGGTGTAACGGAGCTTCTGCTTCTCGTTCAAGCCGACCGAGTACTCGGACGACTTGCGGCGAGACTTCGGGCCGTGCTGGCCCGGCGGGTAGTTGCGGCGCTCGAGCGCCTTTCCGGAGCCGATCAGGAGGACGCCGAAGCGGCGGCTGATGCGGGTAGAGGGACCTGTGTAACGAGCCATTGTCTTAAGGTGAAAAGGGTTGGTCTTAGACGCGGCGGCGCTTGCGCGGCCGGCATCCGTTGTGGGGAATGGGGGTCACGTCCACGATGGAGGTGATCTCAAGGCCGATCGCCTGGAGGGCCCTGATGGCGCTGTCGCGGCCGAGCCCGGGCCCGGAGACGCGGATGACAACGTCCTTGAGGCCGTGGGACATCGCGTTGCGGGCCGCGTCCTGGGCGACAATCTGGGCGGCGTAGGCCGTGGACTTGCGCGAGCCGCGGAAGTTGCACTTGCCCGCGCTCGACCACGCGATCACCTGGCCCTTGGGGTCCGTTATCGACACGATCGTGTTATTGAAGGAGGCGAGCACGTTAGCGAAGCCCGACGTGACGTTCTTCGAGCCCTTGGCCTTGCGGACCTTGACCGCGCCCAGCTCCTCCTTGAGGAGATCCTCGGCCGTCGGCTGCTTCGCGACCCCGCCGATAAGCTCGACGGGCTTTGTGTCTGCGGCGGGCGCCGCCGGGGCCGCGGCAGGCGCCGCAGCGTGGACGGCACCCTCGGGCGCGTCTGCCGGCTTTCCGGCCTTGGGGGCCTTCGGCGCCTTTTCTTTTTTGGGAGCGGACTTTTCTTCGGCCATGGCTTGGAGTGATTATTCTTTGACTTTGGTGACGCCGATCGTCTTGCGCGGGCCCTTGCGTGTGCGGGCGTTCGTGCTCGTGCGCTGGCCGCGGACCGGCAGGCCCTTTCGGTGGCGGACGCCGCGGTAGCAGTTGATGGCCTGCAGGCGCTTTAGGTTCCCGGCAATGTCGCGGCGAAGGTCGCCCTCGACCACCCACTTGTGCTCGGTGATGACGTGGAGGATCTTGTTGAGCTGCTCCTCGGTGAGGTCCTGGGCGCGCATCTCAGGCTTGAGGCCGGCTTCCTTGACGACTTGGTCGGCGCGCGTGGGACCCACGCCGTAGATGTAACGGAGTGAGTAGGCGACTTTCTTCTTCGCTGGGATTTCTACACCTAGGAGACGAGGCATTGTGTGTGGGTTATGGAGAGTTGTGGTTTAGTGAATTATTTTGGGGCTCAGGCCGACTTGGCCGGAACCAGTCCGGGAATCGTGAGGATTTCCGGACCCTTTTCTGTCGTGAGCACCGTGTGTTCGAAATGCGCCGAAGGTGAACCGTCGGCTGAGACGACCGTCCACCCGTCGGGAAGTATCCGCGTCGCATAGCCGCCGAGGTTGACCATCGGCTCGATCGCCAAGGTCATTCCCGGCTTGATGCGCTCGCCCGACCCGCGTTTCCCGAAGTTCGGGATCTCGGGCGGCTCGTGCATCTCGATTCCGACGCCGTGGCCGACCATGTCTCGGACCACGCTGAAGCCGTTTCCCTCAACGTACGTCTGGATCGTGTGCGAAATGTCCCCTATCCGGTTGCCGACCTGTGCGGCGTGAATGCCAAGGTCGAGCGCCTCGCGGGTGACGCGCAGGAGCTTCTGCACCCCGGGCGAAACAGGCAGGACGGGCACCGTGAACGCGTTGTCGCCGATGTAGCCGTTGAATTCGAGGACGATGTCGAGCGATACGATGTCCCCCTCGCGCAGGATGCGCCTAAACGAGGGGATTCCGTGCACCACCTCGTCGTTGACCGAGATGCAGGTGTGCGCCGGGTAGCGGCGCGAACCGTGCTCGT
>CAZHPC010000284.1:0-2073 GCA_964534685.1 uncultured Opitutaceae bacterium | reverse complement strand
CGCATGCAGTTGGCGAAGTACCAGACGCCGTACATGGTCGAGAACCAGTGGTACTCGAGGCTCTTGAACCAGTAGATGGCCCCCGCCGTGAGCGTGAGGGCGACCACCGGGATGCCGAAGCCCGCCGTCTTGCCGTTCATCCGCGTCCACTTCGCGTCGCCGTCCGAGTCCTGGGAGAAGGAGGCCCTCCTGAGCCGCGCCGAAATCCAGATCCACAGGCCGAAGAATCCGATCGTGAGCGTCGTGAAGAGCGGCACGTTCAGGAACGCGCTCTTCTTCACGTAGAGGAGGTCGTCCTTCACCTGGTGGCCCCCCGCAATCTGATGCGCGGGGTTCATCCACGGCCAGACGAGGTCGTGGGTGCCGAAGAACGAGGCCGCGACGAGCGGCAGGAACATGAGGAGAAGCCACGGGAAGGCCGCGACCCCGTGCTCGTACTGCCTTCGCAGGACAACCGACCACGACGCGTCGAAGATGTGGTGGATGAGGATCATCATCAGCATCCCGATCGCGATGGCGGACCAGAACCCGAGGCCGACGAGCCATGCCGTCGCCACGACGTGCGCTCCGGACACGAGGATGCCGAGCGCCGTGACGGCGATTCCCGCCAGTCCGACCCAAAGGGCCTTCGTTGTGTCGGGCTTCGTCATTTGATTCCGAGCTCCCCCCTGCGGTCGTCCGGCACGTCCGCCACGGCGCCCGTCTGGGCGCGCTGGAGCGCCCGCACGTAGGCGATCACGGCCCAGCGGTCGGCCGGGGCGAGCTTGTCGGCGTAGGAGTTCATCTGGCCCTTGCCGTTCGTGATCGTGTTAAAGATCTCCCCCTCGGCCATCTGGCGCAGCCGGTCGTCGTGGTAGGTCGGCACCGCGCCCATCCCGTACTTCTTCGTGATCCCGTTGCCGTCGCCGACCAGGCCGTGGCAGGGGGAGCAGTAGATCGCGAACCGGTCGCGGCCGCGCACAAGGAGCTTCATGTCGACCTTCACGGCCGGCGGGAAGCCCCGGGCGTAGGCGCCGTCGGGCAGCTTGCCCTGGTAGAGGAAGGAGTCGTTGCGAAGCGGCTGGCCCGCGGGCCCGTACGAGGACGCGACCGTGTTGGGGGGCGCCACGCGGTCCGAGCGCCCGTCGGCGAAGAAGCTGCTCTCGGTCTGCTGCGTGAGCTTCGGCTGGAACTTCATCCCGGGAAAGGCCCACTCCGGGAACACGTCCATCGGGGGGTGCGTGAAGGTCCTTCCCCGGAACCCGAGGAGGGAGACCGTGAGCACCACGGCGAAGGCGGTCATGATGTAGAGGGTTCGCATGGCTCCTAGGCCTCGAGCTCCGTGATGTCCCTGCCGCCGACCTTGGCGAGCAGCGCCTTCGTGGCCTCGGGGTTGTACCTCGCGTCGGACCTCTCGATCACGATGAAGAAGAGGTCGTCCGTCCCGCGCCGGATGTTCTCGTAGTGGAGCACCGGGTGGTGGTGCATCGGCAGGCCGTTCAGCAGGAACATCCCCCCGATGGTCGCGAAGGCCGTGAAGAGGATCGTCAGCTCGTAGGAGACCGGGAAGGCGAAGAGCGGGCTGAAGAAGGGCTTGCCGCCCACGGTCAGCGGGTAGTCGAAGCGGTCCATGAACCAGATCATCGACATCCCGGTGCAGAAGCCGGTGATGCCGCCGATGAGCGAGATCCGCGGGACCCGCGAGCGCCCGACGCCCATGGCCGAGTCGAGCCCGTGGACCGGGAAGGGCGTGATGCAGTCCCAGTGCTTGTAGCCGGCGTCGCGCACCTGGGCCGCCGCGCGCAGCACGGCGCCCGGCGTGGCGAAGGTGGCGATCAGTCCGTAGGGTCGTTCGGCCATGGCGGTTGCCCTAGGTGTGGTGCGCCTCGCCCGCGTGCGGGTCGGCCTGGGGAGTGACGGCCTTCAGTTCCGCGACCGCCATGATCGGCAGGAAGCGCACGAAGAGCAGGAAGAGGACCGAGAAGACGCCGAAGGTCCCGAAGAAGGTGAAGATCTCGACGATCGACGGGCTGTAGTACCCCCAGCTCGAGGGCAGGAAGTCGCGGGCGAGCGAGGTGGCGATGATGACGAAGC
>CAZHPC010000283.1:0-2077 GCA_964534685.1 uncultured Opitutaceae bacterium | reverse complement strand
TCTCCGAGATGAGGGCCTGGTCCTCGAGGACGAGCAGGTGGGCGTCGAAGATCAGCGCCTCGTTCTTCCCCAGGTTCTTCTCGACCTCGGCCTGGATCTTCGAGATCTGCTGGCGGGTCACGAGGAGCGCCTTGTCGAACCTCGCGATCTCGTCGATCCGCTTGTCCGGGTCCACCTGGTAGGACGGGATCTCAACCTCGCTCTGCAGGTACACGAAGATCTGGCCATAGGCGATGCCCTGCGAGGCGGAGATGCCTTGCACCACAATCTCTTCCTTGGGATTCGAATCCGTCGCCATGGCAAAGTTGCCGTTTGGAAGGGGTTCCGTAGGCTTGAGCCGATAACGGGCCCGCGAGGCGAATCGGTCAATGCGATTTACCGCGTATCATCGCGCAGGCCGCCTGCGGCGCAGGCGATCAGGCGACCCGCGTCTCGACGACGAACGCGGAGGCCCCCCAGGCCTCGCGGATCAGCGCCACGACCGGGCCCGCGTCGGCATTCTCGTTAAGAAGGGCGAAGCAGGCGCTGCCGCTGCCGCTCATGCGCGCCTCGATCCCGAACCGGTCCCTGAGCCGGTCCAGGACGATCGGCAGCGCGCCAAACTTCGCGAAGACAGGCCGCTCAAACGAATTGAAGAAGAGGTCCTTGGCCGGCGCGCCGGTCTTCTGCACCCAGGATTCGAGCAGCGACTCGGCGCGCCCGGGCTCGACGTAGCTGCGCGGGGCTTCGGCCGCCAGTCTTCCGTACGCCCACGGCGTCGAGATCGCGAAGCCGGGCTTGAAGACAAGCACCCTCATTCCGCGGATCCGGCTGTACGGCTCCCGCGGAAGGGCCTCGATGAGCTCCCCCCTTCCCCGCATGATCACCGGACCCTTCGAAAGGAAGAGCGCGCAGTCCGAGCCGACGGCCGATGCGACCGCGGCCAGGCCCGCGGGATCGAGGGGGCGGCCGGCGATCGCGTTGAGCGCCTCGAGCGCCGCCGCGGCATCGCTGCTCGCCCCTCCCAGTCCCGCACCGGAGGGTATTCTCTTTGATAGGGTGAACCGGGCGCCGCCGGCCCAGCCGGTCGCCGCGGCGAAGGCCGCCGCCGCCTTGATGACAAGGTTCGAGCCGTCCGTCGGGACGTCCGGGCTGTCGCACTCCACGGCAAAGGACTCCCCGGTGGCCTCGACGCCGACCGAGTCGCCCCAGACAAGCGGCGCCGCCACCGAAACGAGGTTGTGATAGCCGTCCGGCCTGCGGCCCGTGACCGCTAGGAACAGGTTTATCTTGGCCGGGGCTGGGAGGTTGTGGGTGCTCAAACCGCCCCCGATCCTTGTCAAAAAATCTCTGCGCGCCATGATTTTCCGTGTCGCACTTGGCGCCAAAAGACGCAGGCTTACCGTTCCACGAATAACGTATAAGAAGCCTATGTCGCGCACAGCAGTCATTCTTCTAGCGGCGGGCGCCGGAAAGCGCATGGCCGGGGCCGTACCCGACAAGGTGCTTGCCCCCCTCGCGGGCCGGCCCGTCTTCGCACATTCCGCAGCCGCCTTCGCCGCAAGCGGCGTGGCCGACTTCTACGTCGTGGTCTACCGGGACCGCTCGCAGATGACGGCCCTCTCGGCATTTGCGCCGACGCCCACGCTCCTGGTGCGCGGAGGCCGGGAGCGCCAGGACTCCGTCGCCGCGGCCCTGGCCGCGCTCCCCGGGGACATCGGCTACGTCTTCATCCACGACTGCGCGCGCCCCCTGATCCTTCCGGAGCAGCTTGTGGCCCTCAACAAGATCGTGCGGCGCGAGGACGCGGTCGTCCTCGCGCACCGGGTCACCGACACCATCAAGGAGCACCGCGGAAACGGCCGCCTGCGCAATGTCGACCGCTCGCACCTCTGGGCGATGGAGACCCCGCAGGTGTTCTCCAAGGCCCTGATCACGCGCGCCTACGCCCGGCTCGCAGAACGCCGGCTCAGGGTGACCGACGACGCTGCGGCGGTGGAGCTCCTCGGCCATCCGGTGGCGCTTCTCGAGAACACCCATCCCAACCAGAAGCTCACCTCGCCCAGGGACCTCGCCTGCCTCGAATTCCTGTTGGCTC
>CAZHPC010000282.1:0-2099 GCA_964534685.1 uncultured Opitutaceae bacterium | reverse complement strand
GGCTCTTTCACAATCTCGGTAACTGGAAGTTCGAGGACGTCACGGAAAAAGCCGGTGTGGGCGACCACGGCGCGTCCGCGAAGATCTGGAAGCAGGGCGCGACATTCGTCGACGTGAACAATGACGGGCTGCTGGACATCTATGTCTGCCGGTTCAATGCGCCGAACCTCCTCTACATCAACCAAGGCGACGGTACCTTCAAGGAGGAGGCCCACGCATACGGGCTCGACGTGGCGGACGGCAGCGTCATGGCCTACTTCTGCGATTACGACCGCGACGGCAAACTCGATGTATTCATCCAGACCAATGTACTCGACGCGGCGGCGCACCCGGAGGGCCAGCGCAGCTATCTCTTCCACAACAACGGAAACGGCACGTTCACCGATGTCACGGACCGGGCGGGGGTGTCCCCGGGACGGGCGCATGGAAACTCGGCAGTCTGGTGGGACTTCGACGGCGACGGCTGGCCGGGGCTTTATGTCGCGAACGACTTCGACGTTCCCGATGCCCTTTACCGCAATAACCGCGACGGCACGTTTACGGACGTAGCCGCTCACACCGTTCCCCACACGCCCTACTCGTCGATGGGCTCGGACCTCGGCGATGTGATGAACGATGGCCGGCTCGGCTTGTTGGTCGCGGACATGGCGGAACCCGGCCACATCGAGGACGAGCGCGCGATGGCGGAGTCAAGGGCGCGGATGCGTGTTCCGGAGGAGGGCTCAAACGAGGTGCGTCAGTTTCCCAGCAGCGCCCTCTTTCTGGACACCGGCACCGGGCGGTGCCTGGAGGCGGCGCACATTGCCGGGCTCGACGCGACCGGCTGGACCTGGGCGCCTCTTTGGGAGGACCTAGACAACGACGGGCGAGCGGACCTGTTTGTGACGAACGGGATGTACCGGGAGATCCACAACCAGGATCTGATCGCGCGCAGGGCCATGGCCGACGGCCCGATCGCACGCGGCCAGATCGCACGCAACAGCCCGGTATTCGCCGAAACGCACGTCGCCTATCGCAACCTGGGAGGGCTGCGCTTCGAGAACGCGTCAAGCGCCTGGGGCCTTGACCAGAATGGCGTGAGCTTTGGCGCCGCGTTGGGAGACCTCAACGGCGACGGCAACATGGACCTCGTGTACACCAATTACAAAGGGGGGGTGACGCTCCTGCGCAACGGCAGCGACACAGGGCACCGGATCATCTGTGCGCTGCGAGGCACCAGGTCCAACCGCTTCGGCGTTGGCGCGAAGGTGACGCTCGAAAGCGCGGCGGGAATCCAGGTCCGGACCCTGGCGCTAGGGCGCGGGTTCATGTCGAGCAGCGAGCCGATTGTTCATTTCGGCCTGGGCGAGGATGCTGTGGTCCGGCGCCTGACTGTGTCGTGGCCAAGCGGCGCCGTGCAGGTTTTTTCCAACCTGACCGCCGATCGCCGGTTCATCATCACCGAACCCTCTTCGCCGCAGGGTGCGCCGGCGCCGGCAACGCGGCCTGAGCCCCAGTTCACCGAGACGAGCCGGGCCGCCAATCTCTCCTGGACGGCGCCGGAGGACCCGTTTGACGAGTTCCTCGACCAGCGGCTGCTCCCGGCAGGGCTCAACCGCAGAGGCCCGGCGATAGCCGTTGGCGACCTCGACGGCAGCGGACGGGACGGAGTGTGCATCGGAGGGACCACGCGCGAGGCCCGGCGAGTCCTCCTGCCACGGGGACCGGAGACGTGGGCGCAAGAGGCTTCGCCGGCGCTGGGGGCGCCTCCCGAGGTGGATGACGGCCCCCTGTTGCTGTTCGACGCCACCGGCGAGGGCCGCGCGGACCTGCTCGTCACGGCGGGAGGGGCCAGCCAGCCCGCCGGCGCGCCCGAGTACCAACCTCGCCTTTTCCTCAATGACGGGCGCGGGCACTTCAAGCCCGCTCCGGATGGCACGCTTCCGCCGCTGTCGATCAGCGCCGGCGCGGCCTGCGCCGCCGACTTTGAGCACAGCGGACGGTTGGGAGTGTTCATCGGAGGGAGAGTCTCGCCTGGACTTTACCCCGCCGTGCCCCAGAGCGCGCTGCTCGCAAATCGCGGCGGAAGGTTTGTTGACGTCACCGATTCCGTGGCTCCG
>CAZHPC010000281.1:0-2108 GCA_964534685.1 uncultured Opitutaceae bacterium | reverse complement strand
GTGACGATCTTCGAGGCATCGCGGATGGTGCCGCCCTTCGCGATGTCCGCGTACGACTTGAACTCGGCCAGCCCTTTGTCCGACTGCACCTTAAGGATGGCGGCCGTGAGCGTAGTCTTGCCATGGTCGACGTGACCGATGGTGCCGACGTTGACGTGCGGTTTGTTGCGTTCGAATGTTCCTTTAGCCATGACGATTCCGGAGCTAGATGTGTATGTGGGTTCTGATAGAGTGACTGCGGCCTAAATTGCCTCTTGCATGGAGCCCAGAACCGGATTTGAACCGGCGACCTCATCCTTACCAAGGATGTGCTCTGCCAACTGAGCTATCTGGGCAGACCAAGACTGCGTTGCAAGAAACGAAAAAGAGCGAAGAAAGTGCAGGTTCGATTTTGGTGCGTCAACAGAAATTTGCGCCGACGGCTATAAATCCGCAGCAGCTGCGCGCAACGGTCTGTTTCAGGGGATTTTCAGGGTCCCACGCTAATCCGATAGAACCCTGGTGCAAGCCTTTGTCCGACCCTCAGAGTTTCGGCCAAATAACGGCCAAAATAGGCGTCCACCTCATCGACCCCTGAGCGTGCCGTCGGGACCACCGGCCCGACAAGCCCGGCGGAGTCCACCGCGGCGATGAATTCCATCGGCTGCCAGGGCACCGAGGCCTGCGGGGGATGGGCATCGCTGACCGCCTCCCCGAAAACGCTCCTGCCGGTCCTGGCGTCGACGACTTCCACGTAGGCCCTTCGCGGACTAAGGGGTTCCACAACAGGGTTGGCCCGGTCAAATCCGATAAACGGAGCGCCCGGGGGATCGTCCGAGAGCGCCTCCGCAGGCGACGCCGGAATGGCCACGGGAGGAGGAAGATGAAGCACAAGTTGCGACGGATCAAAGACATAATCAGGCTGGAAACCTCCAAAGGCGCCCCCAGGTTCCTTGGGAATGTAATCCTTTCGCGAGCTGTTGAAATCCGTCGGCAGGAACAGGGGTGCCGGGTCACGAAGCATCGTGCTCATGATCACGCCCGGATCGACGAGGCCGACAGACGGTGCGGATGAAACCGGCGGGGCAACGCTGGGTCCAGGGACCTTAACAAGTAACGCAACTAACACAAGAACAATGACTCCCAAAATAAACGCCCAGGCCCACGCCCTGCCCCTGCGTTTTTCCGGCGCCTTCACCTTGTCTCAACCGGCCCCGGGCCGGCGCCACGTTCTTCCGCGCCCAAAAGGATCCTGAAGCCCGCGTCGTGCGCGGCACCCTCGATTTCCATAAGCTCGGCAAGGGTCACACCGGAGCTCGCGCGCACCAGAAGCGTCGGCCGCGGCTCGTGCCCGGCCCTCGACCTCAGCCATTCGCGCAGCTGCCCGATGTCGACAATCCCCTCCTCGGAGAAGATCTGGCCCGAACGCAGCACGCTGATCACATGGGTCGCCTGGGCCGCGCCCGCCTGGGCCCCCGCCAACTGGGGAAGTTGGAAATCGACGCCGAGGCCGGGTGCCAGGACGAAACGCGACCCGAATAGAGAGAAGAAGAGCCCGAGGAGGCCGACGTTGACGTAGTGCAGGGCCCCGGTGCCGTGCGGAGGCGGCCGCAGCCTCGAGGCCAGGTCCAGGGGGCGCGCGATCATTTCGTGGGGGCGCCGGCCGCCCTGTATTCGGTATTGAGATACTTCATGATCTCGTTTCCCGACCACTCCATGTCGCGCACGATCGCGCGCACGCGCCCGTTGAGGAAATGCTGCGCAAGGTGGGCCGGGATCGCGAGCATGATACCCCCGGCCGTGCAGAGGAGCGCCTGCCACATCCCCTTCGCCAGGACGCTCGCGGTGGCGTAGTCATGCTGGAACGCCGCGAACGTGGAGATCATGCCGAGGACCGTCCCGAGAAGGCCGACAAGCGGGGCAACCTGCGCGATGGCGCTGATGGCGCCGATGCGGCGCTCAAGGGCGGGAAGCTCGACGACGGCGGCCTCCTGAACGTGGAATCTCATCGACTCGGCGTCGTCGTCCGCGTGGAGCAGCGCCGCCTTCACCACGGCCGCCACCGGGCCCGGCGTCTCCTCGCAGACCGTGAGCGCCTCGACGAGCCTGCGCTTCGCCAGGATGTTCTT
>CAZHPC010000280.1:0-2114 GCA_964534685.1 uncultured Opitutaceae bacterium | reverse complement strand
CCGAACGGTATCAAGCCCAAAAAAGCGGCCCACGCAAAATTCCTTCGCTTGTCCCAATGACGCACCAATCATGCGCTGCGTCCAACAAGATCACGAATCCTACATAATGACTTATGGCGTTGTGTATAGCAATGCCGTGGGCGTACGAAGGGACTGGCGGGAGCTCGCTGCCGTGCGCGCCGCCAAGGGTTGGCGCCCGGCTGTATGATTCGGCGAGTTAGGTGTCGACCAGCGCTAATCCTTTGGCAGAAATTGGCGCCGTTCCTATGCGGATCATTGAACATTTCCGAAATTGCCTCAACCCGGCGGCCGGGACATTTAAGGTGGCCGTGGTTACCCTTGCGGCGTGTGCGGCCGCTCCAAGCGCATGGGCTGTCGATCCTGCGCTCAGGGTTTCGGCGCCCGGGCAATCCCTCGCGTTAACCGCGCAGGAGTTGGCCGCGCTTCCTCACACCGAAATCTCGGCCTTCAATCCGCACGAGAAGAAGGAGCACCGTTACTCGGGCGTGGCCGTGCACGATCTGTTGGCAAGGGTCGGTGTGCCCTTCGGCGAGAAGCTTCGGGGCGCCGCGCTCAGACTCGCTGTCATCGTTCATTCCAAGGACGGCTATACGACGCTCTTCGCCCTTGCAGAGTTCGACGAACTCCTGAGCAATCGCACAATCCTTCTCGTGGATGGCGAGGATGGAGCGCCGCTGCCCCCGAATCTCGGCCCCCTGTTCATCGTAGCGTCGGGCGACAAGCGCGCCGCGCGCTGGGCACGTATGGTAACCTCAATAGAGGTTGTGCCTTTCCCGGCGGCGGCCCCGTGACTCAATGAGACCCAGCCACCTGCTTTCGCTTGTCGCCTTCGCGGCTCCGGCGTTCTGCAGCCACGCGGTAGCGGCGGAACCAGGGCGGCCGGCCTCACTGTCCGTCGCCGCCGCGGCCAACCTGGTCTACGCGCTGGACGCGCTCAACGCTGAGTTCGGCAGGACCGCCCCGGAGGTGACCGTTACGAGCGCGACAGGCGCCTCCGGCAGCCTGGTAGCCCAGATCACACACGGCGCCCCGTACGACGTGTTTCTCTCGGCGGACCGGGGTTTCGCCCAGGCCCTGATCAAGGCGGGTCAGGCCGACGACAAGAGCCTGAGCACGTTCGCCGTGGGGCGGCTCGTGCTGTGGACCACGAGGGCGGGGGTTGATGTCTCGGATATTGCGGCGGCTGTTCGCAGCCCGCTGGTGCAGAAGCTGGCCGTGGCAAACGTCGACACCGCTCCCTATGGCAGGGCGGCGGAACAGGCGCTCAAGGCCTTGGGCGCCTGGGACGAAGCCAAGCCCAAGTTGGTGATGGGAGAGAACATCTCCCAAACGGCGCAGTTCGTCGAAACCGGGAACGCCGATGCCGGCTTTGTGGCGCTTTCAATCGTCGTCTCCCCTAGGCTGAAGGGCAACGGTCGCTGGGTTGAAGTGCCTGCGAACCTCCACGAAGCGCTTGAACAATGTGCGGTCATCACGGCGCGCGGCGCCTCAAATCCCGCAGCGGCGCGCTACATCGCCTTTTTGCACAGCCCGGCAGCCCAATCGATCCTCGAGGCATTCGGATACGGCATCCCTTCGTCTGGCCAACCGAATCACTTCCGAACCTGACACAGCAACTTCAGCAGGAACCGCGGATTGCCTTATCCCAATCGCGCGTTCTGCGTTAAACACCTTCGATGCTTCGAATGATCACGAAACGCAGGCGGCACAAGACGAGAGCAATGATTCTCCTAGGCTCGATCGTTTTGCTCTCGAACGCGAGGGGCGCTGCGCCTGGTGACGGGAAGGTCACCGTGCTTGATCCCGTCTTTGTGGAGGCTTCCCCTGTCGCGTCCGGAGCCGCCGGCATCCCGTGGCAGTATTTCGCGGCGCCGGGATACGAGGTCATCTCGCGCTGCCCAAATGCCTTCAACGAGGCCTACGCGCTGGCGCTTAAGAAGGCGACCGCCGCGCGGCTTGCCTTTCTTCCCGCGGAGTTCTGGGGGGATCTCCCCACGCCGATGAAGATCGTGATCTACAACCGGCCGCCCGATTCGCGGGAGAGTTATGTTCAGCTCAACCCGATCGACCTGACCTGGTCCGCCGAGGACAGC
>CAZHPC010000279.1:0-2132 GCA_964534685.1 uncultured Opitutaceae bacterium | reverse complement strand
ACGCCTCGAGCATCAGGCAGAGCAGTTCCCGTATTCCGGGTTCGTCATCGACGACGAGTATCGAGCAGGAGGGCATTAGGTTGCCAACTATGTGGACGATGGTAGGTTTGACCGGACGCTAGGCCAAGCCCATGTGCCTTGACCCTTCTCCGCAATCCTTTAAATGCCCGATTTCCTCCCGACCCTCCCCAAGGCGCAGCGCGCGTTTCTCATCGGAGTGCAGACTCCTGAAATGCCGGTCGGCGAGGGGGAGGAACTGCTGGCGGAGCTGACGGAGCTTGTCGAGAACCTGAGCCTGTCGATTGTCAGGACCACCCTGGTGAAGCTCCGGGCACCGTCCCCCGCCCTGTATGTCGGCAAGGGGAAGGCAGAGGAGCTTGCCGCCCTCGCGAAGGCCGACGGAGCGGAGGTGATCGTTTTTGACTCGGCCCTGTCGCCCGCGCAACAGCGCAACTGGGAGGAACTTGCAGGAATGGCGGTCATCGACCGCCAGGAGGTCATCCTCGAGGTGTTCGCCGACCGCGCCCACACAAGGGAAGCCGTTCTGCAGGTGGCGCTCGCCCGAATGGAGTATTCGCTGCCGCGCCTGACGCGGGCGTGGACGCACCTCTCGAGGCAGCGGGGCAAGGGAGCCATGGGCGGCGAGGGCGAGACGCAGCTCGAGCAGGACCGCCGCGTCGTCCGCGACCGGATCGCCCACCTGAAGGCGGAGCTGGCCCAGGTCGTGCGCCAGCGCGGGATCCAGCGCACGCGCAGGGTGCGCGTCCCCGTCCCCACAGCCTCGATTGTGGGCTACACGAACGCGGGCAAGTCGTCCCTCCTGAACAAGCTCACGGGCTCGGCCGTCCTTGCCGAGAACAAGCTTTTCGCGACCCTCGATCCGACGACACGTCAGCTGGTGCTCCCGGGGAACCAGAAGCTCCTCCTCACCGACACGGTCGGCTTCATCAGGCGCCTGCCGCACGGCCTCGTCGAGGCGTTCAAGGCCACGCTCGAAGAGGTGCTGGTCGCCGACTTCCTCATCCATGTGGTCGACATCACGAGCCCGCATTTCGAGAAGCACCGGGCCACGACCCTGAGCGTGCTTGCCGAGCTCGGCGCCGGCGACAAGCCGGCCGTGAACGTCTTCAACAAGGTGGATCTCGCAGACCTGCTGGAGAAGCGGGCGGCGAAGCACAGCGTTCCGGACGCCCTTCTCGTGAGCGCGCGCACCGGCGAGGGGATCGGGGCGCTCGAGGAGCGCTGCCGCGAGATGATCGCCCACGGGCTGGGAACCGTGCAGCTATTGGTCCCGCACGACCGCTACGACATCGTCGCGAAGCTGCACGCGCTCGGGCACGTGCAGGCGCAGGAGCACCGCGACGACGGCGTCCTCGTCACAGGGCGCTTCCCGCCGTCGCAGGGCGGCCTCCTGGATCCCTTCGTACTGAAGAGCCCGGGGCCCAGGAAGAGGGTTAGGGCGTAACAGGGGCCACCGACATGCCGGGCGCGAGCCCGTCGCCCGCAGTCACGGTGCAGATGGCGATCTTCTCCTTGACCGAGTCCACCCTGATGCGGCCCTTTTCTGTGAAAGCGACGTCGAGCGTCTCGCCCGTCGCGGGATCGCGCAGGACCTCTGAGGTCCCCACCTTGAAGGTCTGGCCCACCGCCACTCCCTCGCGCGTTCCGCGGTTGACGTAGACCTGCTGTCCCTTGACCAGGATGACGTTCCCGCTCCAGTGGAGGTTCGGGATCTGCGTCACGATGAAGGCCACCGCGTCGTCAATCGCATGCTCCATCGCGGTGCCGACGTTCGTCTTCTTGAAGCCCCCCATGTCGCCGCTCCAGTTGCGGTCCGTGAAGCCCACCGAAAGCCCGCTGCTCTTGACCTTTCCGAGCACCTTCTTCGAGGCCACGACCTGGCCCGTCGTGGAGTCGACGACGTAGACGACGGCATTGATCTCCGCCTCGTCCCCGCCCCCGCCCACCCTGATTCCTCCGAAGGCAACGCCCCCGTGCTGGCCCGAGGTGGTCTGAAAGTTCGTGATTTCGCCCTTAATCAGCAGCTGTGCCGGAGTCATGAAGCCCGTGGCGGGCGCCTTGTCGCCCCCCGCCACGCGGCCGCTCTTGGCGAAATCCTGCTCCTTCATCGC
>CAZHPC010000278.1:0-2139 GCA_964534685.1 uncultured Opitutaceae bacterium | reverse complement strand
GGCCCGTAGTTTCTATTTCGCTTTACCGGAGCTCGCCCGGCATGCAGTACTTGGCTTGGTGACTCCGCCCAAGACCATCGGCTTCCGGGAGGTTCACGCCGCCATAGAACGGCTCGCGGCCGCCATTGAGGCGCGCCACAGGCACACCAAGAGTCTCCTCCTCCTCGGCATCGCGAACGGCGGGATCCCGCTCGCCAGGCGCCTCGGCGCGCGCCTGGGCATAAAGCGGGTCGGCGACCTCGACATCTCCTTCCACAGGGATGACTTCGGCAGGCACCCGATACCGAAGGAGTTCACGCCCACGCTCCTGCCGGGGGACGTCAACGGGGCGACCGTCCTGCTCATCGACGATGTCCTCTTCACGGGCCGCACCGTGAAAGCCGCGCTCGACGAGCTCTTCGACCACGGCCGGCCCGCCAAGGTGGAGCTCGCGGTGCTCGTCGACAGGGGCAACCGCAAGCTCCCCGTGGTCGCCGACTTCACGGGAACGGCGATCAGCGCCGCGGAGGACGAGGAGGTGCTGGTGTCGCTGCGCGACGACCCCTCGCTCGACCGGATTGAGATCCGCCCGCGCGCGGCCCGGGAAAGGCGCGCCGCCTCCCTTCCATGACCTGGACACGCCGACATCTCATCACGATCGAGGAACTGAGCCTGCGGGAGATCGAGCAGGTCCACGCCACCGCCTCCGCGTTCAAGCAGATCCTCAAGCGCAGCGTCAAGAAGGTGCCCGCGCTGCGCGGCAAGACGATCGTGAATCTCTTCCTCGAGCCGAGCACCCGCACGCGCATGGCGTTCGACATGGCCGCAAAGCGCCTGAGCGCCGACGTCATCGCGTTTGACGCGGCGAGCTCGTCGACGACGAAGGGCGAGACCCTGCGCGACACGGCCGAGAACATCCAGGCGCTCAACGCCGACATGATCGTGATCCGGCACTCCGCCGCCGGCTCCCCGCTCTATTTGAGCAAGATCCTGGACATACCGGTGATCAACGCGGGCGACGGCGCGCACGAGCACCCGACGCAGGGCCTTCTCGACACGTTCACGATGAAGGAGCACCTGGGGTCGCTCAAGGGCCGCAAGGTGGCGATCCTGGGGGACATCCTCTTCAGCCGGGTGGCGCGCTCGAACATCTACGCACTCACGAAAATGGGGGCGGCGGTGACCCTGGTCGGCCCTTCCACCCTTGTCCCGCACGGCTTCACCGCCATCGGGGCGCAGGTCTCGCACGACCTCAAGTCGGCGCTCGCCGACGCCGACGTCGTGATGCTCCTGCGGATCCAGCACGAGCGCCAGGGCCACCGGCACTTCCCGTCGCTCGGCGAGTACACGAGCATGTTCGGCCTGAACAAGACGCGCGCCTCGTGGCTCAATCCCAAGGCGATCATCATGCACCCGGGCCCGATCAACCGCGGCGTCGAGATCGACAGCGAGCTGGCGGACGGCGAGCGCAGCGTGATCCTGGAGCAGGTCTCCAACGGCATCGCCGTGCGCATGGCGGTCCTCTACCTCTGCGCGGGCAACCAGCCCGAGCAGGTCATTTCCTCCACCGAATAACACGCGACCATGCCCGCACTCTGGATAAGGAACGCACGCGTCATCGATCCCGCCAGCCGGCGCGACTCCGTCGGCGACCTCTTCTCGCTTGACGGCAAGATCGTCGCGAGGCTCTCGGCGGCGGACAGGAGGCGGGCGAGGAAGATCGACGCCCGCGGCCTCGTGGCCTCGCCGGGGCTCGTCGACATCCACGTCCACTTCCGCGAGCCGGGCCAGGCCCACAAGGAGACGATTGCGACGGGCTCCAGGGCCGCCGCGGCCGGGGGCTTCACGACCGTGGTCTGCATGCCGAACACCTCGCCGGCCGCGGACAACGCCGGGACGATCCAGTACATACTGGACGCCGTCCGCCGCGACTCGCTTGTCAAGGTGCTGCCGACAGGGTGCATCACGATAGGGATGAAGGGGGAGACGCTGGCGCCGATCGGGTCCCTCAAGCGTGCGGGGGTCGTGGCGATCACCGACGACGGCGACTGCGTGCAGTCCAACGAGCTCATGCGGCGGGCGATCGAGTACGCCAGGATGTTCGACCTGCCGGTCATGGACCACTGCCAGGACCAGTCCATGACCGAGGGCGCCGTCATG
>CAZHPC010000277.1:0-2145 GCA_964534685.1 uncultured Opitutaceae bacterium | reverse complement strand
ATGACGTCGAGGCCCTGGCGTGGCTCAATCTGAGCGCAGCGACAGGCGACCACGACTACGTGAAGGCGCGCGACAGCCTGGAGGCCGAACTCGGCCATACGGCCGCCCTTCAGGGCCAGGAGCGGAGCAGGGAGCTCCTGAAGCAGGTCGACATCGCCATCGCGACCAGGGATTCGGCAGTCGTCGCCCAGGACGGTCAGTGAGGCCTCCGGACGACCGGCGGCCTCCCTCCGATCAGTACCGGTACCGCGCTTCGACGTAGTAGAGCCTGCCGATCGGCCCGTTGTAGTCCCCGACGTCGGCATTGGTGGCCGGAAAGGCGTTCTGCGCCACGGGCGGCATCTTGTTGAAGGCGTTGTTGACGCCGAGCCTCAGTTCCGTCCTCCCGAGGCATTTCAGCGAGGTGGCCTTGCCGAGGTCCGAACCCGCCATGAGGTCGAACTGCTGGTAATCGCCCACATGCTGCGGAGCCGTCGAGGCCGAGCCGCCCGGCCCTATGTCGACGACCGAGGGGATGTAGGTATGGCCGATCTCCAGCTCCATGGCGTCATACTTCCAGTCAAACGTCGTGTAGGTGCGCCAGCGCGGAATGGTCCCCTGGCTGCTGCTTCCCCCTCCGGACGCGGTCCCTGCATACTGATAGTAGTTCTCCGTCGGGATCTCTTGGACGAGGTAGCTGTTCCAGACCGTGACCGTGGAGGCGACCCTGACGTGTCCTGCCGCCTGGGTCTTGACCGCGTACTCAAGCGTGGCGTCGAAGCCCTTGTCGGCCTGCGAGGTGAGGTTGATCAGCGGCACCTGGACGAAGATGGTCTGCGGGTTGACCGTGCTGAGCTGGCCTGGCCCGGTGACCCCCGGTCCGGCCGGGCTTCCCACGTGGACATACTGGGCGAACGGGGACTTCGGCCCCAGGGATTCGACGCTCTGCACGATGCTCACCTGGTTCAGGAAGCCAATGGCGCCCTTGACAGTTGCCTCAAAGAAGTCGAACGACAGGTCCAGTCCCTGGACCTCGCGTGGCGCCAGGACAAAGCCCGTCGACCAGGTATTCGCCGTGAACGGCTGGAGCGAGGGGTTGGGGCCGCCGATGCCTGTGAAACCGGCGCTCGAGGCGACGTTACCGTAGTATCCCTGGTACGTGAACGGCGGGATGGGGCCCGATATCGGCGGGCCGAACAGCTGCGCCAACTCGGGCGCCCCGAAGGACCGGCCCACGGAGGCGCGCAGCGTGAAGCGCTCGTCGATCGGCTCGTAGTTGAGGCTGGCCTCGGGCACGTCCGAATGGCCGATAAGGCTGTAGTCGTCGTACCTCTCGGCCATGTCGATCGTGAGCTGGTGGATGCCGGTGATATCCTGCTTGGGACCGATGATCGGGGCCTTCAATTCGCCGAAGATCGACGAGATCTCGCGTGATGCCCCGAACGGGGAGAGCGACTCCGAGTTGAGCCATCCGGCGATCGACACGCCGGGCTCGATCGGCTGGCTTGTCTGGTCCGGGCTGGCCGACAGCGTTTCGCGTGTGTGGCTTGCCCCGATCGCAAAGCTCAGACTCCCATTTGGGAGCTCGAACGGCGTCCCCTTGAAGACGAAATCCTCCGACGCGAGCGTGCTCACCATGTTGTTGGTCTTGGTCCCAATGACACTGGACGGCAGGGCCCCCGAGGCCTGCTGATAGGCGAACGGGTTGATTGTGCCTGCGGCGAGAGCGGCGTTCAGGTTGGCGGTGTCAATCTGGCCCGGGCTCGTGAGCCCCAGGTGGTAGCGATTGAGGTCGACGCCGACCTCCCATGAGTAATTGGAGCTCAGTGTGCCCTTGAGGCCACCCGCGAAGCGGTAGAACTCCGACTGGTCTATGGACAGGAGCGGGTAATTGGAGAACTGGTTGTTAACGTTGACCAGGTTGATGTTGTAGCCCTGGGCGCTCTGCTGGAAGAGCCACGTGGGCGAGAGCGGGCTGTTGGGCTGCAGGTAGGGAACGTAGGGAACGTAGGCCCCGGCGCCCGGCGGCGGCGGCGAACTTCCGTAGATGAACGGATCCGTGAACGGCGCCGAGATGTAGGGCGAGAGGGATTCCCCCGCCACCGAGGACTCGGTGCGGTCGAAACCGTAGAGAAGGTCGCCGAACACGACCAGCTTGTCGCCGAA
>CAZHPC010000276.1:0-2148 GCA_964534685.1 uncultured Opitutaceae bacterium | reverse complement strand
TCACGGGTTCCAACACCTATTCCGGAGCGACAACGATCAGCAACGGCACGCTGCTTGCGGACAACGCTTCCGGCTACGCAACCGGTACTGGAAACATCACGGTGTCTTCCGGGGCCCTCCAGATCGGGAATTCGAACGATTCGAGCGGGAACATCGACCCGACCTCAAACATCACCGTCAACGGAACGGGTTCCGTGAGCTTCTCACGCGGAGACAGCTTTGCCTTCGCGAACAACATCACTGGCACCGGAGGCGTCGGCCAGTACGGAACCGGGACGGTCACTCTTTCCGGCAACAACACCTATTCCGGGGTGACGACAATCTTCCGGGGCACGATGAAGGCGGGTTCTGCGAGCGCCTTCGGTGGGGCGACGGGCCTGAGCGAGCTGTATTTCCCAAACTCAGCCTCCCTCGACCTGAACGGATTCAGCAACACCGTGGGCTCGATCTACGGCATCGCCGGCAACTCCATCCTCCTCGGGAGCCAGACCCTCACCGTCGCGGCCACCAGCGGATCGCAGACGTTTGCGGGCAACATCTCCGGCGCCGGCGGCAGCCTCGCGATCACCGGGTCCGGAGCAACAACCGTTCTCGACGGCGCCAACACCTACACCGGGGGCACGACGATATGGAATGGGGCGACCCTGTCCATCGGCGATGGCACGGCCACAGGCGCATCGCTTTCCGGCAATGTCGTCAACAACGGCCAACTGAAATTCGCACCCTCGAGCACGGACAGCTCGGTATTCTCAGGCGTCATCTCGGGCTCCGGCTTCGTCACCGTCCTGGGCACGCTGAACGGAAGCAACATCGGGTCCATCACGCTTTCGGGGAACAACAGCTACACAGGCGGCACTACGGTGTCCACCGGGGAGCTGTTCGTCGGCAGCAATTCGGCGGTCGGCGGCGGGACGCTGACATTCGACCAAGACACCGAGTTCTCGCCGTCCGCGAGCGTCACGCTGTCCAACCCGATCGTCTTAAACGGCACCGGCTACATCGACAACGATGACGGGGGATCGAACGATCTCACGCTCAACGGCCAGATTTCCGGCACCAACGGCATAGCCTGGTGCACCTGGAGCACGCTCACGCTCACGGGCAACAACACGTTCCAGTACGGAATCGACATGCGCGACGGGATGCTCCTCCTCGGCAGCGACACGGCTGCCGGGACGGGCACGATCCTGCTCGACACGGGAACGACCCTGTCGGCGCAAGGCACCGGAGCCACTCGGGTGATCCCCAACGCGATAACCATGGTAGGCTCGTCGGCAACCCTGGGCAATAACGACAACAACAAAATCACAATCTCGGGGGTGATGTCCTCTTGGGGCACGTCCACCACCACCTATGCAGGCGGCAGCAGCGGGACGCTCACACTCACCGCCAACAACAGCGGCCTGACAGGCCCGTTCACAATCGCGAGCGGCACGGTGATCGCCGGCAACAACAACGCTCTCGGCGCCAGCAGCGAAACCGTGAGCCTCACCGGAGGCGCGGGACTCAACGTGATGACCGGCGTCGCAGTGAGCAATCCGCTTTCGTTCTCGGGCGCGGCCAACGTGCTCTCGGGCAGCGGAACGATCGCGTCCGCGCCGGTCACCGTCAACAGCTCCGTAGTCCTGTCGCCGAACGCCTCGCCCGGGAACGGCCCGGGCGACCTCACTTTCTCCAATTCGCTGACGCTCGCGTCCGGCGGCGCGATTCATTTTGACCTCTACGATGCGACTGGGGCCGCGGGCACCGGCTACAGCGAGATTACGGCAAATGGCGGCCTGAGCCTGACGGCGAGCGCAAACACGCTCACCTTCAATCTCGTCTCGATTGATTCCAGCGGAAACCCGGCGGCGGCGATCAATTTCAACCCGGCGAACTCATATTCATGGATGTTTGCCACGTCCTCGACCGCCATCACCGGATTCAGCGCCAGCGATTTTCACCTGGTCACCGGCGGCTTTTCCAACAGCACCGCCGGCGGCAGCTTCAGCTTCACCGAAAGCGGCGACAATCTGTTCCTCAATTTCACGCCTGTTCCCGAGCCGTCCACGTGGGTGCTGTTGGGATCGGGGCTCCTTGCCGTGGTGCCGCTTGCACTCAGCCGCCGGCGCCGGTCGCGAGCCTGATGTTGCGGCCGGGAGGCGAAAC
>CAZHPC010000275.1:0-2192 GCA_964534685.1 uncultured Opitutaceae bacterium | reverse complement strand
CCGTCGTCGTTGTCGAGGCCCAGCCCGAGAAGGGCGCCTGGTCCGCGTTTGGGCTTTCTCTTGGTCACAGCTGAACCGTGGCCGTGTCGGCCGGAGTTTCAAGCGGGTTTTCATCGGCGGCCTCGCATACGATGTCCGCGAACATTTCGTCCTGCCTGAGACGCATCTTCCGGAGCCGCGTGAGTTCGAGGACGGCCAGGAAGGTCGCAATCAGCCTCCTCAGCGACACCCCCTCCTCGAAGAGCTTTGAGAACACGAAGGACTTCTCCCCGCGCATCCGCTCCAGGAGCCACTCCATCTGGTCCGACACGGTCACGGTCTCGTCGTGGATCTCCCCGACCACGAGCTTCTCGGCCAGGCGCCGCAGGACCTGGTTAAAGGTGTTCCAAAGCTCGATCCGGTTGACCCCTTTTAGCGGGCGGTCGAGCGAGTCCGCGGACCGGCCGGAGATCCGCCGCTCCATGAGGTCGCGCTGCAGGCGCGCCATCTCGGCAAGCCCCAGGGACGCATCCTTGAACTTCTTGTACTGCAGGAGCTGGTGGACGAGCTCCCAGCGCGGATCCATGTCGTCGTCGCCTTCCGCGTCGGGATCGACGGCGTGCAGTCCCTTCGGCAGGAGCATCCGGCTCTTTATCTCCATTAGCGATGCTGCCATCACGAAAAATTCCCCTGCTACCTCCAAATCGAGCTGCTGCATCGCCCTAAGAACTGCCACGTACTGCTTTGTAACAGACTCGATCGGAATGTCGTAGATATCTATCTCGTTCTTGCGTATCAGGAAGAGCAGAAGGTCGAGCGGTCCCTCAAAGACCTGCAGCTTGATACGTGGATCGGCGTCAGGAAGCACGGCCCGAAGTGTTGGAATGGGCGGCCCGAGGAAGCGATATTTTTTTCATCCGACTTGGACGGTTGACACGCTCGCTCGCGACAAGATTGAATAAGCGTTTTGCGCACGGCGCATATCGGCGCTTCCAAACTCACACCCATTAACATGGCCTCAAAATCAAAAACCAAGGCGAGCCGCGCCAAGCGCGCGCTTTCCTCGAAGAAATCAGCTCCCGCGAGGGCTCCCAAGTACGTTTACCAGTGGGGTGCGAAGAAGGCCGACGGCGACGGCGGCATGAAGAATCTCCTCGGCGGCAAGGGGGCGAACCTGCACGAAATGACGCGCATCGGGCTGCCCGTTCCTCCCGGATTCACGATCACGACCGAGGTGTGCACCTACTACTACGCCAACAAGCGCACCTACCCGGCCGCCCTCCAGGCGCAGATGGAGGCGGGTCTCGCCAACATGGAGAGGATCATGGGCACGAAGTTCGGCGACGCCGTCGGCCTTCCGCTCCTTGTGAGCGTCCGCTCGGGTGCGCGCGACTCCATGCCCGGCATGATGGACACGATCCTCAACCTGGGGCTCAACGACCAGACGGTCCTCTCCCTCGCCGCGGCCACGAAGAATGAGCGCTTCGCTTGGGACTGCTACCGCCGCTTCATCCAAATGTACGGCGACGTCGTGCTGGGAGTGCAGAAGAAGGAGGGCGAGGACCATGAGCCGTTCGAGACGGTGATCGAGGGCTACAAGCACGAGAAGTACCACACGAACATAGAGGACTCGAAGCTCACGGCCGAGGACCAGCGCGATCTGGTCAAGCGCTTCAAGGCCCTTGTGCTCGAGCGCACGGGCAGGGGTTTCCCGAACGATCCCTGGGAGCAGCTGCGCGGCGCCGCGGGCGCCGTCTTCGGCTCGTGGATGAACGACCGCGCGATCGTCTATCGCCGCAAGTACAATATCCCCACGGAATGGGGCACCGCCGTCAACGTGCAGGCCATGGTCTATGGCAACACGGGCGACCTGTCCGGATCGGGCGTCGCGTTCACGCGCAACCCCGCCAACGGCACCAATGAGTTCTACGGCGAATTCCTCATCAACGCTCAGGGCGAGGACGTCGTGGCGGGCGTCCGCACGCCGGAGCCCGTCCTCAAGCTTAAGGACCAGATGCCGGCGTCCTACGCCGAGCTCCTGAAGGTCCGCTCGACGCTCGAGCACCACTTCAAGGACGTGCAGGACATCGAATTCACGATCCAGGACGGCAAGCTCTTCATGCTCCAGACCCGGAACGGAAAGCGCACCGCCATGGCGGCGCTCAAGTTCTCGATCGATATGGTGAAGGAGAAGCTGATCGACTGGAGGACCG
>CAZHPC010000274.1:0-2205 GCA_964534685.1 uncultured Opitutaceae bacterium | reverse complement strand
GCGGCCGGCCGCCGCCGGAATTTCAGCTTCGACCCGCGCGCCGACGCGCGGTAGGCCAGACGTGAAGATCCCCCGGGACGCGCCTGAAGCGCGAATCGAGCCAGATGCGCCATTTCCGCTCACTCCTTATCAACAAGGCCGACATCCGGCTGCCCGGCCTGCGCGTGCTGACGTTTGCCCTGCACCGGCATCTTCAGGAGCATGCCTCGATCGAGCAGCACCGGCACCGCTGGTGTCAGATCATCCTGTACCTGAGCGGCCGCGGGCAGCAGGAGTTCGCGAGCGGCGAGGCCAGGGTGGAGCCGGGGACCCTTGTCGTCATGCCGCCAGGGGTGTCTCATGCCTTCCGGCGCACGACCGAGCGGCCGCCCCTGTGCCTCATGATCGATTTCCGCCTGCCCAGGGCGCGGCAGTGCCCCGCGGCGGTCTGCAGCCTCAATCGCTCGGAGATCGCGCAGGTGCGCCAGAACCTGGCGTACCTGATCAGGCTGCAGGCCGGCTCGAACGGCGTGCTCAGGTGGGAGAGCGCCGCCGCTATCCTGCAGACGCTCATCACGCTTCTGCGCGCGGCGAACTGGCTGGAGAGGATCCCGCAGCCGTCGGCGGGAGGGGCGGGCGTGATGGGCCGGCTCCTTTCGACGGTTGGGCCGGCCACGCCCCTGCGGCAGGTCGTGCAGCGCAGCGGCTACCAGCGCGACCACCTGAACCGGCTGGTCAAGCACGAGACCGGCCTCACCCTCGGGCAGCTTCGCACCCAGCGCCGACTCGCGAGGGCCAAGGAGCTCCTGTCCCAGGGCATGAGGGTGGCCGACGTCGCCGAGGCCGTGGGCGTGCTCGACCAGAGCTATTTCGCGCGCTGGTTCCGGAGGCAGACCGGCCAGCCGCCGTCGCGCTGGAGCCCGCGCAGCCTGGGTTGACCCCCCGCCCCTCCCCTCATGAATATGGACTCGAACGCCCGGCCTGAAGCGTACATAAACAATGTCGTAAAAGTGCTAGGTCGCGCCGGGAAAATCCTCATGGCGGCGCCCGTTTTCAAATAAGCTATCCCGTCGTGACAACCACCCCCGTCATCTTGGTCACAGGCGCCGGCCGCGGCCTCGGCCGCGGAATCGCGGTGCAATTGGCTGCCGAGGGCTGCTCCGTGGCGATCAACTTCGTGGGCAACCGCGCCGCCGCCGAGGAGACCGCGGCGCTCTGCCGCAAGGCGTCGAGGACGCGCAACCAGGAGTTCACGCCGATCCAGGCCGACATTGGCTCCAAGCCGGACCGCGCCCGTCTCGTGTCCGAGACGCTCTCGAGCATGGGGAGGATCGACGCGCTTGTGAACAACGCAGGCGTCGCGCCCCGGGTTCGCGCCGACCTCACCGAGGCCACCGAGGAATCCTTTGCGGAGCTTGTCCGCATCAACCTGCAGGGCCCCTACTTCCTCACCCAGGCGGTGGCGCGGCACTGGCTCGACAAGGGGCCGAAGCCGGCGCTGCCCGGCGGCCACAAGGTGGTCTTCATAACATCGATCTCGGCCGACACGGCGTCGGTCGACCGCGGCGACTACTGCATTTCAAAGGCGGGCCTCGCGATGGCCGCTCAGCTCTGGGCCGCGCGCCTTGCGAAGGACGGCATCCAGGTCGTCGAGGTGCGCCCGGGCATCATGGCGACCGACATGACGGCAGGCGCCAAGGCGAAATACGACAAGCTCCTTTCGGAGGGCCTCGTGCCGCAGGGGCGCTGGGGGACGCCCGAGGACGTCGGCCTGGCCGTCCGCTCGATCATCGCCGGCGACCTCCCTTTCTCTTCCGGTTCGGTCATCGCCGTCGACGGCGGTTTCCACATCCGCAGACTCTGAGCGCCCCGCGTCACCCCCGCACGCGGGCACCACGCCGCCCCAATGATCCACATCGACAGCTCCTTGACCCCCGGATCCCTGCGAAGGGACATCGATCGCCTGTTCGAGGTGTCCGGCAAGAAAGTGTTCGCACTCGAGAAACACTGGAACCCGCTCGCCGGCTCGCCCGTCGTCACGGTGGAGGGCAAGTACACGTCGCGCGGCTGGACGGAATGGACCCAGGGCTTCCAGTACGGCTCCGCGATCCTGCAGTTCGCCGCCACGGGCGACAGGCGGGCCCTTGCCGTCGGGCGCGACGGCACGATCCGGCACATGGCCAGCCACGTGAGCCACATCGGCGTCCACGACCACGGGTTCAACAA
>CAZHPC010000273.1:0-2209 GCA_964534685.1 uncultured Opitutaceae bacterium | reverse complement strand
GAGAGGAAACGCTCGACGAACCTGTCATAGACGCCCTCCAACACGATCAGTCGGGAAAGAGCCGAGCACTTCTGGCCCGCGTAGCCGAAGGCGCTGTAAAGGGCGGCCGGGATCGCCTCGTCCAGGTCCGCATCGACGTCGATGATGAGGGCGTTCTTGCCGCCCATCTCGCACACCACCTTTTTCAAGTTGAGCTGCCCCTGGCGGGTTCTTCCCGCCTCCTCCCAGATGTTGCAGCCAACCTGGCGGGAGCCTGTGAAGGCAATGAAATCGACCTTTGGATGGGCAACAAGATGGGCGCCGGTGTCTGAACCGGAGCACGGCAAATAGTGGATCGCCCCGGCCGGGATCCCCGCCTCGGTGAGGATCTCCATCAGGAACGCCCCGATGATCGAAGTCTGGCGGGCCGGCTTGATGATCATGCAGTTTCCGGCGACCAGGGGCGCGACGGTGAGTCCGGTGAGGATCGCCAGGGGAAAATTCCATGGCGCCACCGAAACGCCCACCCCCCTGGGGGTCCAGACCTGGGAGCAGGCCTCGCCTGGCACGGACTGGGTGACGACCGGACGGCCGAGCCGGCGCATTTCCTGGGCGTAGAAGCGGCAGAAATCAATCGCTTCCGAGATGTCGGCATCGGCCTCCATCCACGGCTTGCCGGCCTCGAGAATGAGGAGCGAATTGAGCTCGAGGCGGCGCGACTCCATGAGGTCGGCCGCCCGCTCGAGCATCTTGGAGCGATCGTCGACCGGAGTCGCCCGCCACCGTGGGAAATAGGCGACGCTCGCCGCCACCGCCGCCTCGGCGTCGGCAATCGTTCCCTTGGCCCAGTAGCCCACGACCTGGTCGGGGCGCGCCGGGTTGACGGAGGGCAGAAACGGACGGTCGGAGATCCTCCGGCCATTGATCACGACCGGATATTTCCTGCCCAGGCGGCCGGATTCGAACGCCTGGAGAGCCGCGCGCTGCCTCTCACGGTTCGCGGCGAGCGTGAAATCGAGATTCGCGGCGTTGACAAAGGCGCTCGACCGAGGCTTTCGGGCCATGGGCTCGGGGGCCGAGGCGATGAGCTCAATCGGATTGCGCAGCAGCTCCTCGAGGGAAGCCTCGCCGGTGTTCTTGATCCGCAGAAACCCTTCGTTGGACGTATTCTCGAGCAAGCGGCGCACCAAATAGGCCATGCCCGGGAGCAGTTCGCCGATGGTGCAGTACTCGCGCACCCGGTGCCCGCCCTGCAGGAGCGCCGCCTTCAGATCATCCGCCATTCCGTACAGGGC
Organism: uncultured Opitutaceae bacterium; assembly: GCA_964534685.1. GTDB lineage: Bacteria > Verrucomicrobiota > Verrucomicrobiia > Opitutales > Opitutaceae > Palsa-1447. The sequence goes on along the minus strand of CAZHPC010000273.1, from coordinate 935 downwards.
CTGGAACTCGTAGGCCTTCCGGTCGATGCCCCGCTTCTCGGCCTGGGCGATCGCGTGGGCGACCGAGCGGACGTTGTGCGAGGCGAAGTTCGGCGTCACCGTGTCGATGTTGTCGAGAAGGTATGCCGTGAGCTTCTCGTAGTTGGCATCCGACTCGGGCTTGCGCGACCAGACGGGAACCGGCCACTCGCGCTGCTGCGCGGCCGCAGTCTCGTAGTCCCAGTAGGCACCCTTAACAAGTCGTACATTCAGATGCCGCCCCTGCGCCTTGGCCCAGGCAACGAGATCCTTCAGGTCGCGTTCGCAGTCGCGCAGGTACGCCTGGAGCGCTATGCCGATCTCGGGTCCCTGGCGAAACTCCGGTTCCTCCATGATCGACTTGAAAAGCGCAAGGGTGAGGTCCTTCAGCTTGTAGCTTTCCATGTCGAAGTTGATCAGTGCCCCGACCTCCGCGGCCCTCCGCAGGATCGGACGCAAGCGCTGTTTCAGGGCATCGACGGAAAGTTCCGGATCGGCAGGATGAACCTCCGGCGTAAGGGCCGAGATCTTGACCGACAGATTGAGCCTGGGCAGAGGGCCCTTCGGCCCCAGGTCGCTCGCCGCCGGCTCCTTCTCCTTCGCAAAGAAGGCCGAGACATCGTCCAGCACCTCGCGGTTGCGGTTAAGAAATACGTCCGCCTCCCCTTCGCTGACCACGGCCTCACCCAGGAGATCTATCGTGACCGCGAGGCCCTGCTTTGCGTTCTTGCGAATCTGCTTTATCAGGTCCGCGGTGTCCTTGCCCGTGACGAACTGGCCCGCCATGTCCACGATCTGCGCCTTGACCGGGCCCGCGATGAGCGCGGGGGCGAAGGAGGAGGCGGCGAGGCCCGCTTTCAGGGCGGGATTCAGCTCCACGGCCTTGTCCCCCAGGTACTCCTGCAGATGGCGGACAA
>CAZHPC010000272.1:0-2216 GCA_964534685.1 uncultured Opitutaceae bacterium | reverse complement strand
GAGAAGATCGACGTCATCTACCGCTTCTTCGAGCTGTTCGACCTCCCGAGCATAAAGGCCTCGTCCTTCATCTTTGACGCCTGGGAATCCGGGGACGTCTCGGTTGCGCCGCCGATGCGCACGTTCCAAGAGGAGAAGCTCGCATTCGGCCTCTTCCACCACCACCTGCTCCAGGACTACTGGGAGGAGGCGCTTGGCCCGCGCCCGCTCAAGCTCCTTCGGGCGCTTATCCCGCCCACCTGGGTGATGGACCCGGCGCCGCTGCCGCCGGGCGCGGTCCTTGACGGGCCGAGGGCGGGCGGTCGGGAGCTTGGCGACTGGCGCGACCTCATCTCCGCGTCGCAGAAGGAGCGCGACCTGATCATAAAGATCAGCGGGTTTCACGAGACCGCCTGGGGTGCGAAAAGCGTTGTCCTGGGAAGCGACTGCTCGCGCGAGGAGTGGCAGCAGGGCGTCGAGCGCGCCCTGGCACTCGCCCCGGCGAACCTCCATGTCCTGCAGGCCTACCGCAAGCCGCGCAGGGTCCGGCACAGCCTCTACGGGGCCGAGGCGCCGCACGAGGCACGCGAGGCGGACGGCCGCCTTCGCCTATGTCCGTACTATTTCGTTGTCGAGGGGAAGGCGCGCCTCTCCGGCGCGCTCGCGACATTCTGCCCGCCGGACAAGAAGATAATCCACGGGATGCAGGACGCGGCGCTGCTCCCGACCCGGGTGCGGCCGGCCTAGGAAGACCGCTGCGCCAATCCGATCAGCTCTTCGGCGCCTGAGCCTGGAGGTCGGAGAGCCGCTTCTCGATTTCGTTCTCCTTGTTGACCAGGTCCTGCTCGACCTTCTTGCGGTCGTTGCTGGTGATGATGCTGAAGCTCGCGGCGTCCTTGACGACATTGGCCGGGAGCATGAGGAGCCGGGTGACGATGCCCTCGTCCCTGAACGTGCTCAGGTAAAGCGCGGTCAGTTCGTGGTTGAGCTTGAGGGCGTCATCGGCGGCGGCCTGCGTCTCCTGGAGATTGTTGTTGAGCTTCTGATTGCGCGCCATCTCCCCGGTGAGGGCGGTCCCCACCTGGTCCGAGATCCTCTGGGAGTATTTATCTATTGATGCGCGCGTGAGGTTCTGATCCTTCGCCATTTCGGTGAGGATCGGCTGGATCTTCAGCTGCAGCCTTGAGGAGACCTTGTCGACCTGCTCGTTCTGCATCTTCTCGGCTTCCTCCGGGCTCTTCGGAAGGGGATTGTACGGCTGCACCTTCTTTGCGATCGCCTCAGCGAGGGCGTCCATGCGCTCGCCGTTCAGCTTCTGGATCTCCTCGTCCGTGCGGAACATATCCGCCTCGCGCTTCGAAATTGCGTCCTTGAGCAGCTTGTTTGTCGCCTCGATCGTGCGCCTGTTCTCCTCCGCGGAGGCCTTCAGGGCGTCATTTTGCTCACGGAGCGGGACAAGGTCCGCTTCCTCCTTGGCAATCATCTCGGAGACAGTCTGTGTGTGCAACCAGAACGCCGCGCCGGAAATCAGGATGGCGGTCAGGATGATAGCAGGGAGTTGTTCTTTAAGTTTTTGCCACATGGGTTGGGGTATGTTACTTTTGCGGAATAAGACGCTAACCACGAATAGCCAGCAAATGCAATGCCATGCTGACTATGGGTATTACGGTTGTTTTTTACAATAACTGCAGCACGTTGCTCCCATGAGTCTCAACCGGAGCGAGCAGATTCTGTACGATTACATCCATTTCCATAAGGATGAGAGACAGCATCTTCAGAATAAGGTTCGGGCAATTTTGGCCGCATCGGTGGAGGCCCACGCGGCCGTCGCCCGGATCGATGCCGAGCTCTGGCGGTACTTCGAGGAAAGAAGCGCCGTGGCGCCTGTCTTTGTTGCCGCCGCCGGCTCCTACGGCCTGAAACGCACCAGCATGAAGAACCTCGCGGAGCTCCTGGTGCGGCTTTGGACCGATCCGAAGCCCAGGAAACCTGCCCCTACCGTGCCGGAAGCCGGCTCCTGACGGCCGGAGGATCCGGGGATTGTGCGTTCCTAAGATGATATCAGTAAATGAAATGTGAATTATTCACGGAACGGGTGAAACCATTTGCCCCAGTCGACCGTCTGCCCTGATTGAAGCTGATGTGTCCAAACTCAGAGCTGGAACACGTCGCTTAGGGTAAAATAGGGTAAGTCAGCACAGTAAACGGGCCGCCTGGGGTAGGCGGCCCGTTTCATT
>CAZHPC010000271.1:0-2266 GCA_964534685.1 uncultured Opitutaceae bacterium | reverse complement strand
TGCGGGTCAACACGCTCGTGCCCGGGTTCTTTCCCGCCGAGCAGAACCGGAAGGTGCTGACGCCTGAGCGGGTCGCCAGCATCATGGGACACACGCCCATGGGGCGCTTCGGAAGCGCGAATGAGCTCGTCGGCGCCGTGCTGCTCCTGGCCAGCGAGCGTGCCGGTTCCTTCATCACGGGCACCGAACTCGTGGTGGACGGCGGCTTCAACGCGATGAGCCTTTGACCCCCGTGAGCCGCATCAACCTCTTTCTGCTTCAGAACGGGCTGCGCATCGCCAGCAACCCCTGCGTGAGCCCGGATTTCTGCCTGGACTGGCCCGCGCTTAGGGAACGGCTTTCGGGCGCAGGAGGGGCGAAGGTGGTTCAGCATGCGAAGTCGGCCTTCGAGACCAAGGACGGCTCATGGGCGCTCGTTGAGGACCCTGAAACGGGCGACTGCGCGTGGAAGCTGAAGCCCTCGGGCTCCGGCGGCGCGAGGCAGACGCTCCGGGACGCAGTGGTCACCGGGGACGGCTCGTACTACCCGGCCACCTGGGAGAACCTGATCCAGCTGAAGAACCTGGTCCAGGAGGACGATCCGGACTCCACCATCTTCCCGTCGACCGCCGGCAAGCTCGGCGCGAGCACGCTCGGCATCGGGGCCCGCTTCACGACGCTTCATTGGCCGGCCGTGGAATGGGCGATGAGCGCGCTCGGGATCGGCGTGACCGCGAACCAGAACAGCATTCCGAGGGAGCTGGTCTATGACGTGGAGGCCATGCTCGAGGGGCGGCTGGACAAGGTTCCCTTCCCGTTCATCGGGACCAATGTTCCCGAGGGCCACCAGGGCCAGAGCGTGGAGGGGATGAGCCACGGATGTGTCCTCTCGAAGCTCAGGCACGGGTTTCACCGCCGCCGCATCGCCTGGAGCTTCAACGCCGACCACCAGCCGATCGGCGGCGCGTTTGACGCGCGCGAAGACGCGCTGGTCGAAGGCTGCCTCCTCGCAAGCTACATCACCTTTGACCTGTCGCCGGAGCTCGCCCTCAAGCGGCCGGCGCAGCTCGGGGAGGTGGACCGGTCCGTGATGGACGCCGTGCGGGCCCGCGTGGCGGCCGCCGGGCTGGTCCTCGAGCCGGGCGCCTTCAACTCCCTCCTGTGCGCGGTCTGGCCCGCCCTTCAGAAGATGAAGCTCCGCGACGAGAAATACCGCGCCGCCAGGGAGCGCGCGTTCACGGTTGAGGCCGGCCGGCGGTACCTGCGCGAGCTCTCGATCGACGAGCTTCCCGGCCTGACGACGCCGGAGACGACCGCCGTCATGCTGGCCCTCTGCGAAGCGCTCGGGATGCCTGTCAATTTCATCGCGCCCGCATTCGGATTCCAGAAGAACATGCCCTATCCGGACAACGGCGCGCTGCGCGGGCTGATCGAGCGGCAGTGGTCGGTGGCCCGGAAGTTCGGGGCCAGCATCGGCTTCCACTCCGGATCCGGGAAGTCGGCCGAGAACTACCGGGTCATGGGCGAGGTGACGGGCGGGCGCCTCGAGATCAAGACCAGCGGCCGCTACACCTACGAGATGGGCGCGGCGCTCTTCCGCTCGAAGGAGCGCTCCGACCATGCGCTCTGGGGCGACTGGTACCGCTTCACGGTGGAGCTCGCTCTCGCGGGGGCGTTCAGCGCCGACCCGACCGAGAGCAAGATGGCGCGAACCTTCATCTGCGACGCGCTTTCTAAGGCGGGGAAGGGGAGCGACGTGTTCGCGAGCCCGCAAGCGTGCAGGGCCGCCGTGGAGGCGCTTCCGCCGAGCCCCGACGCCATGTTCTTCTTTGAATACAACTTCCTGTACGTGCTCGCGGCCGGCGGCCGGGCCGAGAAGGCGGCGCTGGGCGACCATTCTGCGGCGGGCTACGCCCAGCGCGCCCGGTTCTATTCGATAAGCCAGGAGGCGCGCCTGCTCTACGCGAAGGGCGTCGCCTCCTACATCGTCTTCCTTGCCGAGCACACGGGCCTCGTCCCTGCGGAGCGGTGCGCAGCCGTGCGGCGGATCCTTGCGCGCATCGAATCGTACGATGGGTTCCTCAACGAGATTTCAAAATGAAGGCATTCATAAACGACGACTTCCTCCTGCAGTCGGACGCGGCGCGGGAGCTCTACCACGGCTTCGCCGAGGGGGAGCCGATCTACGACTATCACTGCCACGTGCCGCCGCAGCAGATCGCGGACAACCACCAGTTCGGGGACCTCTCCGAGATGTGGCTCGGGGGGGACCACTACAAGTGGCGGG
>CAZHPC010000270.1:0-2267 GCA_964534685.1 uncultured Opitutaceae bacterium | reverse complement strand
TCTGGCGCTGGCGGAGATCCTGGCTGAATCCTCCCGTGCTCATCGGCGTTGAGGCAATGAATGCCTCATGGTTCCGGCGGGCGGGGGGGCGAGAAGGGCGCGCCGGAGGGTTGGGGTTCGCGGACGCCGAAAAGTTCCCTCAGGTACGTGCCCAGCTTTTCATTGGTGGGGCCGTAGCCGTCGCTGTAAAGGTAGAGCTCCAGGTCGTTGAGCATCTCGGCCGCCGACTGGTAGCGCTGGTCGCGGTTTCGACGCAGCGCCTTCTGTATGATCGCCTCAAGGCGGGGGTCGATGTCGGGCCGCAGCGTGGAGAATTGCGGGATCGGCATCGTCAGGATGTTCCGGCGCGACTGGCTGCGGTCGACGTGCCTGAAAATGTTGCGCCCCAGCAGGATCTCGGTCAGGACAATGCCCAGCGGAAAGAGGTCGGAGCGGGCATCGGTGACGGCATAGCTCGCCTGCTCGGGGGAGAGGTACTCGTCCTTGCCCGCAATCACCTTCCCCTCCTCGTTGTACATGAGGTTGAAGGCCTTCGCTATGCCGAAGTCCGTCAGCTTCACGTCGCCCTCGTATCCCATCAGGATGTTCTTCGGCCCGATGTCGCGGTGCACGATGTTGAGGTGGTGCCCTTCGCGGTCCCTCTTCTGGTGGGCGTAGGTCAGCCCGCGCGCGACGCGCGAGACGATGAAGGCCGCGAGGTCGATCGGCACCTTCCGTCCGAGGTGGCGGTGCCTATCCAGGAACTGCTCGATGTTCTGCCCGCCCACATACTCCATCACCATGAAGTACTGGCCCCCGATCTGCCCGAGGTGGTACGTCTGGACGATGTTCGTGTGGATCAGGTCGGCCACGAGCCTCGCCTCACCGATGAAATTCTTCTGGAACTCGGGGATCGCGGAGTACTCCTCGCGGATCAGTTTCACGGCGACCGTCTTCCTGAACTTGCCCGCCCCGAGCTGGTGGGCCTCGTACACCACGCCCATCCCGCCCTCGGCAAGCTGCCGGACCATCTCGTAGTTGATCTCGTTTAAAATGTGGGTGATTGCGGCCACCGTTCCGGAATGGAAGCGGCGGGATTCGCCGCTTGCAAGTGAACATTCCTCTATTTCGGCCCGGTTTCTGCTGCAGGCCGCCGTTCCTGCCCCAAAGGGGCGCCATTTGACACGGGATTCCCGGGCCGTAGCTTGGGTGAAATGATCCAACTGACGCCACGGGCCGCAAACCAGGTGCGCACGATGCGCTCCGGCGCCGAGGCGCCGGGGACGCGCCTTCGCCTCTTCATCGAGACGGGGGGGTGCTCCGGCCTGCAGTATGGGATGTCGTTCGACGAGCCGAAGCCGGATGATTCGGCCTTCGAGAGCGAGGGCGTCGCGATCGTTGTGGATCCGGCGAGCCTTAAGCATCTTGACGGGACCACGGTCGACTTCGACGACGGGCTGCACGGCAAGGGATTCGAGATCCGCAACCCGAACGCGCACACGACCTGCGGGTGCGGCAAGTCGTTCAACTGACGCCCGACGCCCGCTGCGCCACGTGCAGGGCGACGACGCCCAGGGTCATCGCCCGCGCCGACACGCCGGCAAAACCGGCGGAGCGGATTTCGGCCGATAGGGCGTCGCGGCCCGGAAAGGCCCCGATCGAATCCCCAAGGTATTCATAGGCTTCGCGGTCGCCGGTGATGAGGCCGGCAACGGCGGGCACGATGTGCCTCAGGTGGAATCCATAGAGGGGCCGCAGCCAGGGCCACGGCCTAGAGAACTCGAGGACGAAGAGGCGGCCCCCGGGCTTGAGCACCCTGAGAATCTCCGAGAGGCAGCGGACGCGATCGGCCATGTTGCGAAGCCCGAACGCGATCGTCACCGCATCGAACGCCCCGTCCTCATAGGGAAGGGCGAGCGCGTCACCGAGCCGGAAATCAAGGCAGGGGTGGCGCCCGGGATGAGCGGACTTCTTGGCCTCGGCCTGCTCGAGCATCGGGGCGCAGAAATCCATGCCGACAACGCGCACCCCGGCGGAAAGGCCGCGCTCGAGCGCAAAGGCCACGTCGCCGCTTCCCGTGGCCAGGTCGAGGACGCTCGCGGGGCGGGCTTGGCGCACGGCGCCCACGAGGCGATGTCGCCAATAAATGTCGATTCCGCAGCTCAAGACCCGGTTCGCAAGGTCGTACCGGCTGGCTATCCGGCCGAACATGAAATTCACCTCATTCGGATCAGGCACGTTTTTTGGTGATAAGTATTGACGCAATTCATCTCAGACGAATAATTTAA
>CAZHPC010000269.1:0-2269 GCA_964534685.1 uncultured Opitutaceae bacterium | reverse complement strand
TCGATCTCGTCGCCGAAGAAGTCGAGCCGGTAGGGCTCAGTTGCCGTCACGGGGTACACGTCGACGATGCCCCCGCGCACGGCATAATGGCCGGGCGACTCGCAGACCGCCTCGCTGTCGTAGTCGAGGCCGCGGAGCCTCTCGAGGAGGTCCTGGAAGGGCTGCCTGCTGCCGCGCGTAAGGACGACTTCGCTCGCGGCATACTGCTCGATCGCCGGGACCGACTGCAGCAGGGAGGTCGGCGTCGCAAACACGGCAAGGACCGCGCCCGCGGAGGCGCCCCCGGCGGCCGCCCGCGCCTCGCGCAGCCTGGAGAGGACGGTCAGACGGTCGCCCGACGCGGCGAAGGCCTCTCGCATATCGCGGCTGTCGGGTATCGATTCGGGGAATACAAGGGTCTCGAGCGCGGGGCCGGGACCGGTCGCATTCCAGAAGAATCCGGTGTCCTCGGCCAGTTGCTCGGCGGCCTTGAGGTCCGGGTTGACGACCAGCCAGACGGCCGACGGCCGCGCCCTCATGGTTTCGGCGAGGACGGCTCCGCGGGCCGCCGGGCATATGCCGACGATCTTGTGCCTTGCGGCGCCGGTCATTTTGCGGGCGGGGCCGGGTCCAGGGTTGCAAGCGCGGCCCTGGCTGCCTCCTCCTCCGCGACCTTCTTGGAGGGGCCCCTCCCGGAGCCGATCCTGCGCTCGAGAAGATAGACGGCCACCTCGTAGCTGCGCTCGTGGTCGGCCCCCTCGGTCGCGAGCACCTCGTAGCGCAGGGCCTTGTTGCCGTGCGCGGGCTGTACGATCTCCTGGAGCCGCCCCTTCGGGTTCGCGCCGCTCTCGCCCGCCGCCAGACGCGCCGGTAGGTCCCCATAGATCGCGAGGACGGCCTTTCGCGCGCACTCGAATCCGCCGTCAAGGTTCACGGCCCCAACCATGGCTTCGAATGCGTCCTCAAGGGCCGCGTCGCGGCCGCGGCCGCCGCTTGCCTCCTCGTTCGCGCCAAGGCGCAGGCAGGTGTCGAGCCCGATCTCGCGGGCGAGGCGGGACAGGAACTTGCCCTTGCCAAGGATCGCGCGCCTCTTGGTCAGCTCGCCCTCGGTGCCCTCGGTGTACAGGGCGTAGAGCGCCTCGGTGAGGATCAGCTGAAGGACCGAGTCCCCGAGGAACTCAAGGCGCTGGTTGTTGCCTGGCGACGCGGGATTGTCCTGCAGGCAAGAGGCGTGCGTGAGCGCGCGCTCGAGATAGGCCGGGTCGCGGAACGCGTACCCGATCCTCTCCTGGAGAGCCTTGAGGTCGGCGGTCACGAGCTGGCGCTAGTATAGCGCCTCAGGCCGCACCTGAACACCACGACTGCAAGCGCGAACCAGACGACCGTCGCCGCGCAAAGGCCGAGGGTCCACATGGGCTCGAACCCGTGCAGGATCTCCCGCGCCGGCGCGTTGCTGACGACGATGGCCGGGATGATCCACACGAATACCACGCCGGCTATGCCCTTGAGGGCCTCCCTCGGCAGGCGGGAGAACTCCATGACCGTGAAATAGCTCCCCTCGACACCCTGTGAGCTCGTTATCCAGAACGAGAGCGACATCGCCATCACGAGTGCGCTGTAATGAATGACGACCCCGCAGGCCACCATGAACGCGTAGAGCGCAAGGTCGGCGACGCCGGGATGCAGGCCGAGCTTCCGGGCCGAGTAGATGACAAGCCCGGCGGCCACGACCGAGTTGAGGAGCCCGTCGAGCTCGAGCTTCCGGGTCGAGGCCATGAAGAGCGGGTCTCCGGGCTGGGCGAGGATGAAGTCAAACAAGCCGTTGCGCACGTTGCGCCCCATCTCGAATATGCCGCTCCAGAAGAAACCCATCAGGAAGCGCTGAATCAGCATCGAGGTCCCGACCAGGATCAGCATTTCGTAGAGGCTCCATCCGGCGACGGTGCGCGTGTGACTGTAGATCACGGCGACCATGACGACGTTCACCGAGATCCAAAGGAGCTCGACCGAGGCCCAGATGAAAAGGTCACCCCTGAACATGGTCGCCCGCACGAGCGAGTAGCGCGCGCTCGCAAGCCAGATCTGGAGGTAGCGGGAGATTGAGCTCATTGTCTCGCGATTCAGCCCCCGGCGGCGGTGTGGTGCCTGAGGCCGCGCCTCCACACCACCTCGGCGAGACAGACCAGGAAGAAAGCCCAGAATGCCTGGATCGCCAGACCCTGCACAGCAAAATCAAGGCCCTTCCTGCCGGTGAGGATGGCTGCCGGGAAGTACGCCTGGTAGAAGAAGG
>CAZHPC010000268.1:0-2310 GCA_964534685.1 uncultured Opitutaceae bacterium | reverse complement strand
CCATGAACTGCATGTCGAGCTTGATCACCCCGTCGCCCTGGCAGCGCTCGCAGCGCCCGCCGCGCACGTTGAACGAGAAGCGGCTCGCTTTGTAGCCGCGGACGCGCGCGAGCGGAACCTGTGCGAAAAGGTCCCGCAGGAGGTCGAGCAGGCCGACGAAGGTCGCGGGATTCGACCGCGGGCTCCTGCCGATGGGGTCCTGGTCGACCTGGACCAGTTTGTCGAAGAATTCGAGGTTCTCGATGCTCCGGTGCCTGCCCGGCACCGACTTGGCCCCGTTCAGCTTGCGCGCGGCCGCCGCTGCGAGGATGTCGTTGACGAGCGTGCTCTTGCCCGAGCCGGAGACCCCGGTGACGCAGGTCAGGAGCCCGACGGGGAACCGGGCGTCGATGCCCCGCAGGTTGTGCTCCGCGGCCCCGCGCACGGTGAGCCATGCGCCATCCGGCACCTTGGTCGCCGCGTCCTTGTGCACGGACATCTTCCGGGCGAGGAACGGCCCCGTCTGCGAGACGCGCGCAGGCTGCGCGGCGCACGCCTCGGGCGTCCCCTGGAAGAGCAGGCGCCCCCCCTCGACGCCTGCCTCCGGGCCGAGCTCGATGATCTCGTCGGCGGAGCGCATCGTCTCCTCGTCGTGCTCGACCACCAGCACGGTGTTGCCGCGGTCCCTTAGCCCGCGCAGCTGCGAAAGGAGCCTTTCGTTGTCCACCGGGTGAAGGCCTATGCTCGGCTCGTCGAGGACATAGATGACCCCGATCAGCCCCATCCCGAGCTGCGTGGCGAGGCGCACGCGCTGGGCCTCGCCCCCGGAGAGCGTGGCATAGTCGCGGTCCAGGTTGAGGTACCCGAGGCCGGTGTTCAGGAGGAACCGGAGGCGCTGCTCGATCCCGACCACGACCTCCCGGAGCGCCTCGCTCGAGCCGAGCGCCTTCACCAACCCTCCCGCGAAGTCGTGGGCGGCGGCGACATCCATCGCCATGAAGCCCGCGAAGCCCATCGGGGCGTCGGGCGGCCCGATCCGGACGGCGGCGCTTCGCCTGTTGAGCCGGGCCCCGCCGCACGCGAGGCACGGGCCCGCGATCATGAAGGTCGAAAGCCGGGCCTGGAAGCCCTCGCTGTCCGTGTCCCGGAAGCTCCGCTCGATGTCGGGGAGGATCCCGGCGAACGGCATCGCCTTCGCCTCGCGCATGCGGCGCAGCTTGAATGCGAAGAGCCGCTCGCCCGTCCCGTGGAGCAGCGCCGAGCGCGTCTCCTCGGGAAGCTCCTTCCAGGGCACGTCGGGGTCGAACGGAAGCTGCTCCGCAAGCTGCTTCAGGACCGCGTTGTGCTTTATGATCAGGTTCTTCCCTCCGATCCGCCACGGCTTGATCGCTCCGCCACGGACCGACTTCTCGGGATCCGGGATGACAAGCTCGGCGACCGGCCGAAGCCTGCGGCCGAGCCCGCCGCACTCGGGGCAGGCGCCCTCGGGGTGGTTGAAGGAGAAGTGCCGCGGGGTGAGCCGCTCGAAGATGTCGCCGCAGATCTCGCACGAGAGATGCTGGCTTAGCGCGAGCTCCCTCCAGGGGGCCTCCGCGCCCTTCTGGGAGAGGACGAGCGCGCGGTCGCCGCCCTCCCGAAACGCCAGCTCGAGAGAGTCCGCGATCCGGCTGCGCTGCTCGGGCGCCGCAACGAGCCGGTCGATGACCACCTCCACCACGACCTCCGCCGCGCCGGTCGGGACGAGGTTCGCCTCGTCCAGCTCCCTCACGGCGCCGGCCAGCCTCACCCTCTGGAACCCGCGCTGGCGCAGCCTCGGAAGCTCGTCGCGCAGAACGCTCGGCTTGGCCCGCAGGACGGGCGCCAGGATCATGATCCGCTCCCCGGGGCATTCCGAGAGGATCCGCTTCACATTGTCGTCGAGGGAGCGCCGCAGGACCCGGCCGCCGTCCTTGGGGCAGCGCTGGTCGCCGGCGATCGCCCAGAGCAGGCGGGAGTAGTCCGACACCTCGGTCACCGTCGCGATCGTGGTGCGCGGGGACGCTCCGCCCGTCCGCTGCTCGATCGCCAGCACCGGCGAAAGCCCGTGGATGAAATCAACGTCGGGGCGCTTCAGCTGGTCGAGAACCTGGCGGGCCTGGGTCGAGAGGCTCTCCATGTACTTGCGGTAGCCCTCGGCATACAGCGTGTCGAACGCCAGCGACGACTTGCCCGATCCGCTGGGGCCCGTGAGCACAACAAACTTCCCCCGGGGGATCTTAAGGTCCAGGTTCTTTAGGTTGTGCTCGCGCGCTCCTTTGATGTGGATGTGGGTAGCAGCCTCCATGATCGCAA
>CAZHPC010000267.1:0-2320 GCA_964534685.1 uncultured Opitutaceae bacterium | reverse complement strand
GACCGACTGGCTGGAAAGCCACTCGATGACTTGGTCTTTTGTGATGTTGCTCATGATGATCTTTGGCTGCCGGCTAGCGGCCCGGATTCGGGGGCGCGTTTAAGGGACGTATCCCCTAGCCTGCTGCGTTTGATTTTGGTTTTCGTCGGGGACCCGGAACGCCGGGAGGGCCCCTATGAAATGGTTGGTTAAAGTGGTGGGTTAGCCCTGGCCGGCCGCGCGGACCTTGGCCTGGAGAACGTTGACGAGCCCCTGGGGGACGGCGTTGATGACGCGGACAAACATGCTCGCGGGCTGGTTGAGGAGGCCGAGGAACTGGGCGCGAAGCGCGTCCAGCGACGGCATGTCGGCAAGGCGCTCGACGTCCTTCTTGGAGATAAGCTTCTTGCTGAGGACGCCGGCCTTGACCTCGATCTTCTGCTTGTCCTTGAAGAACTGCTTGAGGACCTTCGCCACGCCGGCGGAATTCCTGCCCCCGACGACGATCGCGGTCGGCCCGATGAGGGCCCCCTCGATGTCGGGCAGGCCCAGTGACTTTGCGGCCACGCGCAGCGAGCTGTTCTTGACCACGTGGTACTCGGCCTTCTCGGCGGAGAGCCTGTGGCGCAGCTCCGCGGCATCGGCAACGGTCATGCCGTTGTAGTTCGCGAGGATGACGTAGTCGGACTTCTTGAGGTGGATCTCCACCTCGTCGATAAGGTATTTCTTCTCGGCTCTCATGGGTCGGGTCTCGTGGGTTAGTATTTGCCGTACTCTGTGGACGCGATCCGCACAGCCGGACTCTGGGAGGAGGAAATTGCGACCGCTTTGATGTAGTGGCCCTTGAAGTGGGCGGGCTTCGCCTTGCCGACGGCCTCGAGCACCGCATGGACGTTCTCGAGGATCTGCGCGGGCGTGAACGAGCGCTTGCCGATCCCGACCCCGATGTTGCAGGTCTTGTCCATCTTGAACTCCACCCGCCCGGCCTTGACCGCCTTGATGCCCGCGGCCACGTCGTCGGTCACGGTGCCGCTCTTCGGGTTCGGCATGAGGCCCTTCGGCCCGAGGACGCGCGCGATCGTGCGCACGGTCTTCATGGCCTCGGTCGTCGCGATCGCGACGTCGAAGTCGAGCCAGCCCTCGTTGATCTTTGCGATCATGTCCTGGAGGCCTGCATGGTCGGCCCCGGCGTCGACGGCCGCCTTCGGGTTGTCGGTGAAGACAAGGACGCGGACCTTCTTGCCCGATCCGTTCGGCAGCGGGGTCGTTCCCCGGACCATCTGCTCGCCCGCGGTGGGGTCGACGCCCAGCCGGACGGAAAGCTCGACCGTCTCGTCGAACTTGGCCTTCGGGAACTTCGTCAGGAGGTCCACGGCCTCCGTCAGGGGATAATCCTTCCCAAGATCGGCGACCTGGACGGCGCTGCGATAACGTTTGCTGTGTTTTTCCATGTTTTGCTCCTTGCGGTGCGAACGTCCCTGGTGGGACTCCCGCTTCAAATTCGTTCTTGCCGGGTTTAGTCGACGACCTCGATGCCCATGTTGCGGGCCGTGCCTGCGATGATGCGGATGCCCGCCTCGTCGTCCTTGGCGTTCAGGTCCTTGTGCTTGATCCTGTAGATCTCCAGCAGCTGCTTCTTGTTCACCTTGCCGACCTTGTCCTGGTTCGGGCGCGGCGAGCCGCTCGCGATGTTGGCCGCCTTCTTGAGGAGGACGGATGCCGGCGGCGACTTCAGGATGAACGAGAAGCTCTTGTCCGCGAAGACCGTGATGATCACCGGCAGGATCATTCCGTTCTGGTCCTTCGTCTTGGCGTTGAACTCCTTGCAGAACGCCATGATGTTGACGCCCTGGGCACCCAGGGCGGGGCCCACCGGCGGCGCGGGGTTGGCCGCGCCTGCGGGCAGCTGAAGTCGAATGTAGCCTTGGATTTTCTTGGCCATTGTGAAGGGGGGTTGCGGTCGGGGGTGCCTACTCGGTGCTCCTCTGGACCTGCCAGTACTCGAGCTCGACCGGCGTGAACCGGCCGAAGATGGACACGGAAATCTTCAGCTTGCCGCGGTCCGGGTCGATCTCGTCGATCCGGCCGTTCAGGTTCGCGAAGGGGCCGTCGTTGATCTTGACCTCCTCGCCGACCGTGTACTGGACCTTCGGCACCTCCTTGCCGTTGGCGGCCTCGATGCGCGCGCGGATCTCGTCGATCTCCGACTGGCGCAGCGGCGCGGGGTGCTCCCCTCCGACGAATCCGATGACGCCCGCGACCTCCCTTACGAAGTACCAGGGCTTGTTGCTCAGGGTGCCGTCCTCCCCGAAGAGGCGCATCTGGATGAAGACGTAGCCCG
>CAZHPC010000266.1:0-2341 GCA_964534685.1 uncultured Opitutaceae bacterium | reverse complement strand
CGGTGCCCATGTATTCCATCTTGGGAAGGCGCATCGCGAGCAGATAAATGACCATAAGGGGGCCGGCGGCGTTGGAGACGATCGTCGTGAAGCCCGCCAAGATCCCGATCAGCGGGGCAAACCACCGTGCACGCTCCTCCTCGGGCAGTCCCGGTCGCGCCCGCCGCGCCATGTGCAGGAAGGTGAGAGCGACCACGATCGCCCCGATCGCAAGGCCCGTCTGCCGGTCGTTCATCCGGCCCATGGCAAAGTAGCCCGCAATCACCCCTGCCGCGGCCCATGGAAACAGGCGCCACACGTGCCCCCAGTGCGCGTGCTTGCGGTACGCCAGGAACGCGACGACGTCCCCAAGGATGAGGAGCGGCAGGACGACGCCGGTGGAGCGCCTCGCGGGCATTATCGCCGCAAAAATGGCCACAAAGAGGAGACTAAGCCCGGTGATTCCTGTTTTCGCGACGCCGACAAGGAGGGCACCCAACGACGCGAGAATCCAATCCCACGCATTGAAGTTCAAACGGCATCCCCCATGCGGCCAGTCTCGGGCGAGAACGCACCCTCGGCAACCGTGAAGACCTGCCACTCGCCAAGGGAGGAGTCGGGGCGCCGGGTCCCAGTCGCAATCACCTGCGACTCGCCGTCAAGGGCGGCCCAGAAGCGCTCGCGCCGGGCCGAATCGAGCTCGCCCAGGACGTCGTCGGCAAGCAGCACCGGCCTCACCCGGCCGCACCGGTGGAACCAGGAGGCCTGGGCAAGTCGGAGCGCGAGCGTGACGCACCGCTGCTGGCCCTCCGAGGCGAAATCCCTGCCGTCGGAGCCGCGCACCTCGAACCTGAGGTCGTCGCGGTGGGGGCCAACAAGCGTCGTCCCCATCTGAAGGTCCCTCGCCCTTCCCGATTCAAGGAGCCTGAGGAGGTCCTCGCTCGACGCCCCCTTTAGCGAGGAATCATAATGGAGCACGGCGGCCTCCGAGCCGCCGCTCAGGCGCCCGTAGAAGGAGGCCATCTCCGACGCCAGCTCGGCGACACGCTCGGCCCGAAGCGCCACGATCCTTGCGCCCCCAGGGGCGATCACGCGGTCGAAGGCCGCAAGCTCCCTTGCCCCCCCGGCCCGCCTTAGGAGGCTGTTCCTGCCCGCAAGGGCCCGGCTGTAGGTCTGCAGGGCCATGAGGTAGTCGGGGTCCATGGCGGCGAGCGTGAGGTCAAGCCACCGGCGCCTGAGCGCGGGAGCGCCGCGTATCAGCTGCAGGTCGTGCGAGGAGAAGACGACCGTCGGATAGCGCCCGACGTGGTCGGCCAGCCGCGTCACCCTGTTCCCGTCGTACCAGAGCTCCTTGCCGTCGCGCCGGATCTTGATCGTCACCCGCTCCGGTCCCGATCCTCCGCGCTCCACCTCGCACGCGATCCCGGCCTCTGGATGACCGTGCATGATGAGGTGCCGGCCATCGGGCGCCCTAAAGGAGCGCAGCGCCGTGAGGAAGCCCGCCGCCTCGAGCAGGTTCGACTTGCCCTGCCCGTTGGGTCCGGTGAAGAACTGGCGCTTGCCCTCGAATCCGAGCGCCGCGTGCGGCACGTTGCGGAAGTGCCTCAGCGTGAGCTTACGAAGGAGCATGGGCGGCGGGCTGCCTTGTGGCGGGGTATTGGAATTAGACCAAAACGTCGAAAATTTCTGTCGCGGGCAAGTCCGCAGCCCACTTTGATTGCATTATGACGTTCGAGAAGTCGCTGGCTGACACCCTCCGCACGCTTGAGTCCCTTGCCGGAATCCGACCCGCAATCGACGCCGCGGCGGAGCTGATCATCGGGACGCTCAGGGGCGGCGGGAAGCTCCTTATCTGCGGCAATGGCGGCAGTGCCGCCGAGGCGTCCCATTTTGCGACCGAACTTGTGGGCCGCTATGACGGGAACAGGCCGCCGCTCCCAGCCATCGCCCTTTCCCCAGACGGCTCGCTCCTCTCCTGCATCGGGAACGACTTCGGCTTCGAGCATGTCTTCGCCCGGCAGATTGCGGCCCTCGCGAAGCCCGGCGACTTGCTCATCGCGATCACCTCGAGCGGAAATTCGCCCAACATTGTCGAGGCCCTCAAGGAGGCGAAACGCCTCGGGATCAAGGCCGTCGCGTTCCTCGGCCGGGGAGGCGGCAAGGCGAAGGGCCTTGCGACCTGCGAGCTCGTGCCACCGGGAGGCCGAGGAGCGTCCGCCCAAGAAGCTCATCTTTTTCTCATTCATTACTTCTGCGAGCTGATCGAAACGAATTTCAAATGAGCCAAAACCAAACTCCAAGCGAACGGGCCGTCATCAAGACGTCCTACGGTGACATGACGGTGGCCTTCTGGCCGGACGTC
>CAZHPC010000265.1:0-2342 GCA_964534685.1 uncultured Opitutaceae bacterium | reverse complement strand
GAGTTGGTTCGAGGCTGTATGAAACCATGCAGTAAGCGCGTGTTCCCGTAATCATTAGCGACTGGACAACTCTGCCTGAGGCCGTCGATTGGGATTCCTGTTCTGTTCAAGTCCGGGAACGCGACATTTCGCGAATACCGCAAATCCTGCGGGCCCATTCGGACCGATGGGTACAAATGGCTGTCAACGCTCGGCGTTCATGGGAAGAACATTTTAGCCCCGAAGCTATGCTGGGTGAATTGGGACGCCAGATGCGAGTGTTGGCTGAGTGGGATGGAGAGGGAAGGATTGCAGCGAGACTAAGCGGCAGTTGTCGCGTTGCTCTTGGACTAATGGCTTGGAAACCCCGCCAGTACTTTGCGAGAATGCAAAAGTTGCGGACCCAATGCCGTAAGTTTTTCACAAGGAGTTGAAGTGGAGCGTGGTTTCGCCCACCGATTGCGCTCATCATCGGCAACCTATCCGTTTCGCGCCATTATACGACCGTATCTGTCGATGGAAGGCTAGCCCCAATACTGTTCACTTAAGGTCTTAGTCGCGTGAGCACCACCCGGAAGTCCGGCCTGTGAATCTTGCGATGACGGCGGGATCGGAGGGGATAGTTGGACATCTTGCGCTTGATTCCGCGCTGTACCCGTCGGCCGCGACTGGAGACGACGCGGCCCCGGGTCAGTTCATCAAGGAGACTTAGGTGTCGGTTTCGGCGCAGCCGAGGGGGAAAAAACTGGCGGAGCGGCCAGTTTGCGGCGGACGACGCGCACAGCGTGCGTGAAAGACAACTCGTCGGGATCGAGCGTGTCCTGGCCAGCGGCCTCGAGCATGAGCGAGCGGACGGCGTAGTGGGCCAAACAGAGGCCAAAGAACTCCTGCCTGACCAGTTCCGGGGTCTTGCTGCGCAGGACGATCTGCGCACCGCGCAGATGGGTCTTAAACTCGTCGTAAACGCCCTCATGCTCCCAGCGCTGCGGGTAAAGGGCGGCCAGATCCTGCGCTGACGCGTTGGCCGGATCGAGCAGCGTGGTCACCAAGCGGAAGGCAGTGTTGCCAGGTTGCACGCGATACTCGATGACCCGTAGGGCGATCCCATCACGTTGGTGGCGCCGGGCCTTGGTCGAAGGATAGAAGCGACTGAGGTAGCTGCCGTCGGCGAAGCGTTCTTCGACGGGCAGCACAGCGTTGTCGCGCGCACGCACCAGAAATGAGGCGCCGGATGCGACCACGGCGCTGAGGAACGGGTAGGTAGCATACAGCCGGTCGGCGAGCAGCAGCATCGAGGCGTCTAGCCGACTCAACAGGGGCTGGGCTAAATCAGCTTCAGCGCGGGAGTACGGGCCCATCTCGGCAGCGAAGATCAAATGCGTGCCCGTCTCTACCAGCGCCGCAAAGCGCAATGCGGGGAACGCCGTCGTCCCCCGGCTGGCGCCAGCCCGTCCCAGGCCTTTTTCGTTCTCCGGGGTGTCCGGTATCGCCAAGGTACTGCCGTCGACCGACACAAGCCGTTGGCCCCCAAAGAAAGCGCCTGCTTGGCCGGGCTGCGCCCTCGGTCGGCAGCGGCCATAGAGCGCTTCCAGGGGCGCCGAACCCAACCGTTGCCGCGCTTGGGCGATCGCGGACTTGCCCGCCACACGCACCGGCTCAATCCCCTCCAACCAACCAAGGCCCTCGACCAGGCACCGCAGAACCTCTTCATAGGCCACGGGCAGAAAAAGCCCCAAGCCGATAACGTAATAGACCATCACCTCCATCGGCAGATCTCGCTGCCGCACGCTCCGCTTGCCCGTCTCCTCAAGCGCCGCTCGCACCTGGGACCTGGGGTACGCTCGACCCAATACCCCGACGCTCAGCGCCTCCGCTATCCGCAGCCCGTTTGTGATCCGTTTGGCTATGCGTGCCACCACGCCACGCTGAGCGTGACCTTAGCAGACGTCAATCCTTAAGTGAACAGTATTGGGCCTAAATCAGATTGGTCCAACGGACGTTGCAGTTGAGGTATTGACGATGAGTTCGATTCAATCGTCAACGCTGGTCGTGTAATGCATCGCCGCAGGGATTGAGCGCCGAAAGGGCGTAATAGCCGCTTACCGACCGATCTTTTTCAAGAATCCGAATCCAAACTTCTCCAGGCCTCCGATCATGTTGGGCGGCGCCAGGATCGCCGCGGAAAGGGGTATGAGCATTGTCCTGTTGTTGCTGGTGAAAACCTGGTCATCCGAACCGAGGAGCGCTTCAGCACCGTTCGCAAAGTGCAGGATCACATCGAACTTGCATTTCCAGACACCGCCTCCGCCTGGGGTGATCCTCACCATAATCTGCTCGTGCTTGAGCTCATCGAGGGTGAAGCC
>CAZHPC010000264.1:0-2348 GCA_964534685.1 uncultured Opitutaceae bacterium | reverse complement strand
GGGTCCTCCCCGACCATCGGCAAGAGGAGGGAAGGCTCGCCGAACTGATGGTCCGCAAGTGCGGCTGCACGCGCATCGCCGTTCTGCGCACAGGGGACAGGTTTGCCCGCGTCGGGGCGCACCAGTTCGCAGACTTTGCACGCCGGCTGGGAAGTCCCGTGGTGCAGGAGCTGCTATTCAGTCCGGGTGCGACCGACATTTCGTACCAGATCGCGGCGATCAAGGAATCGCAGCCGGATGCGATCTTCTTTCTTGGGGAGCCGACCGACATAGGCCGGTTCGCCAAGCAATTCCGCGAGGCCGGCATTAAGGCGCGTTTCTTCGGGACAGACCTCCTTATGGAAGACGGATTCCTTAAGAATGCCGGCGATGCGGCGGAGGGCACGACCTTCACGTTCTATTCAGATCCTGACCGCCAGGACCCGCTCTGGACCGAATTCAGAGCCCGATTCAAGAATCGCTGGGGCCACGAGCCGGACGCCTATGCCGCATATGCCTACGACGGTGCTGAGATCCTCCTTCATGCGATGCGGATCGCGGGGCCCAACCGCTGGCGCATACGAGACGAGGTGTACAACCTGGACTACTACCAGGGTGTCACCGGCTGGATGAGGTTTGACGGGACAGGCTCCAACACGGCGCCGGTGCGCATCGTGCGCTACGAGGCAGGACGCCGCGTCTTCGAGCCCCAGGGTGAATTCGCGCCGCCAACCACGACCGGCAAGCTGACCAGCTCGCCCTGAGCCCCCGGGTACCCCGGTGCCTGGGATGCGCCGAGCGCTCAGCGGGTCGAGCCGAGGCTTGACGCGTTCAAGGTCGGCCACACGGTGCTGAAACGCCGTGATTGTGTCGATCGTGCATAGACAACCTCTAAGGGCTGGACTGCGCGTCGCGGCGTGGATGCTCCTTGCGCCGCTTGCCTGCGGCGCGGGGCCGCGCCAGATCAGGCTGGGAATCATCGCACCATCCGACGAGGCGGACTCACCCGGCATTTTGCGAGGGGCCCGCCTGGCCATTGCCGAAGCGAACGAGGAGCCGGGAGCAGCGGTTGCGCTCGAGGTGCGAAGCGAGGCCGGCCAATGGGGAACCGCCGGCAACGACGCCGTCGTCCTGGTCGGAGAGAAGCATGTCGACGCCATCATCGCGCCTTCGGACGGGGCCGCCAACCACCTCGTGCTCCAAGTGTCGGGGCGGATGAGGGTGCCCGTTGCCAGCCTTAGCTCAGATTCGTCGGTCATGGAGACGGGAGTTCCTTGGGCGGTTTGCATCGTCCCGAGAGCCGATCTCGAGATCGAGGCGCTTATTGGCGCGCGGAGGCTGGACCCCGGTTCGCCGGATTGGTGGGCGATTGTGCCTACGGAGCACCCGGGGCGCGCCGTCCGCCACGATCTTGCGAGGGCCGTCCGCTCGACCGGCGCCCGGCTGGGCCGCACGCTTGAGGCGGGTGCACCCGGCTCGGACGTGACTCCTATGGTGCGGCTTATTGTCGCCGCGGCTCCGGGCGGGGTACTCGTTTGGTTGCCACCCTCGCAGGCAGGGGCGTTGGTCGCCGCCTTGCGCCGCGCAGGATTCGGCGGCACACTGGCCGGACCCTGCTCGATTGATTCACCGGACTTCGTGGCGGCCGCGGGCGCTGCGGCCACGGGTGTTCTGGTGGCGGAGTTCAAGCTGGGCTCCGGAGCTCATGGCAGGGCGAACCGGTTTGAGGAGCGATTCACCCTGAAATACGGGATGAGGCCGGATTTCAGCGCCGAGGCTGCGTACGACGCCGTGCGCGTGCTTGTTGAGAATCTGCGCAAGGCGGGAGAGGATGCCGGCTACCGCCAGTTTCCCCCGGTGCTTCCAACCGAAGGGATCACGGGCGACATCCATTTTGACCCGTCCGGAAGCCGCTCAGGCGCCCTGCGCATCCTCGCCTGCGAGCTTGGCCGGTTCGTACCCGTAAACCCTGAAGAATATGACCGTCACTAGACGCCATCTCATCGCGCTTGCCGGATCCCTGCTCCTTGCGGCCGTGCTGGCGAACATCGCCCTGTACAGGATCGAAACCGGCCTGCATCGCGGGAAGGGATCTACGGGTGCCGCGAACGCGACCGCCGAATCCAACGCGGCCATAAGCCCGAAGGATCAGGCCGAAGCCCTGCACTTCGTGATCGCTGCGGATAGGGAAATGTACTGCAAGGCATTCCTAGCGACTCGTTCCGCTGACTCGGCCTCGCAGGAGCCCCCGGCCGCCGAAAAGATCAGGACGCCGGATTGTCCTTCCATCGCATTCCGGGAGGCAGCTGAATCGGTGCAAGTCAAGGGCGCCGACTTTAGCTATGCCCTGCGCTCACTTACGCCGGTCG
>CAZHPC010000263.1:0-2350 GCA_964534685.1 uncultured Opitutaceae bacterium | reverse complement strand
ACTATCGCCCATTGCGCGCGCGAATCAAGCGCCAGGCGACGGCGACGGCGTTTGAGAAGCTTCGGGGGTTGGCGACGCCCCTGCCCGCGATGGCGAACGCCGTACCGTGGTCGGGGCTCGTCCGGACATGCCTGAGGCCGAGGGTCACGTTCACCGCCTCCTCAAAATCGACGACCTTGAGGGGGGCCAGGCCCTGGTCGTGGTACAGGGCCACGGAAACGTCGAATTCGCCGCGAATCTGCCGGCCGAAAAGGGTGTCGGCCGGCTGGCTGCGCGAGAGCCCCGGATACGTGGCCCGGAGGCTGTCCAGGATCGGATCGATCACGTCGCGCTCCTCGGTCCCGATGAGGCCGCCCTCGCCGGCATGGGGGTTTAACCCGCAGACACCGATGCGCGGCGCCGCCACGCCCTCCGACCGCGCGAGCTCGGAAGCGGCGGCGACAGCCCGGCCGATGCTCTGCGCGTTGAGGGCAGCGGGCACCTCCCTGAGGGGGATGTGCCAGGAAACCAGGGCCATCCTGAGCTTTCCGCCGCAGAACGCCATCGTCGGCTCCCCGCCCCAGCGGGCTGCAAAGAACTCGGTGTGCCCGGGAAACCTCCAGCCGATCGCGGCCATCCGCTCCTTGCTTATGGGGGCCGTCACGACCCCGGAAAAACCCCCGGACTCGCAGAGCTCGGCCGCACGCTCGAGCGCGGCCCAGGCCACGAGCGAGCCCTCGCCAGTCGGCCGCCCCGGTTCGGCCGCGTACTCCTCCATTCCCACCGCAATCTTCAGCGGTCCGGAGGGAAGCGCCGCGAGCCACCGGGCCGGCCCGATGACCGCGGTTGCCTTCGCCTCCGACGGGTTGGCTCCCAGCCAGGCCGAGATGATCTCGGGACCGATCCCGGACGGATCCCCGCAGGTGATGGCGATCTTCTCGCTCAAGGTTTCCCGCCCGGTCAATCCCCGCCCTCTTCGGAGGCGGACACCGCGAGCCTGGCTCGCGCGATCCCCCGGGTGCCCTTGGTGATGAATTCAAGGAAGCGGACCGTCTCGGCGGACTTGAAGCGCCCGCTCGCAAGCGCCTGTTTCGCGACGTCTCGGATGTTCCCCTTGCTGAAATAGACGAGCCGGAAGGCCTCCTTGATCTCCTTGATCGCCTCGCGAGGAACGCCCCTGCGCCGCAGACCCACAAGGTTCAGGCCCGCGACCTCGTCGCGCTCCGCCGCCATGACAAAGGGAGGTATGTCCAGCGTGATGCGCGAAAGGCCCCCGACAATCGCTCCCTCGCCCACCCGGGTGAACTGGTGGTAGGCCGATCCGCCGCCGAGGACGGCGTGATCCCCCACGACCACGTGTCCGGCGATAAGGACCGCGTTGGCAATCACGACGTTGTCGCCAACCAGGGCGTCGTGCGCGACGTGCGAACAGGCCATCATAAGGCAATTGGCGCCCACGACCGTGTGGCCCCCCTTCTCGGTCGAGCGGTTGATCGTGGCGTACTCGCGGATGATCGTGCCGGCGCCGATTCTCACCCCTGTCGGCGTCGCCGGGTCGAAGCGCAGCACCTGGGGATCGCCCCCCACGACGGCGTACGGGTGGACGGCAACCCGCTCGGCCAGGACAGCCCCGGATCTTATGATGGCTCCCGCGTGGATGACACATCCGTCCCCGAGCTGCGCGCCCGGTTCAATTATTGCCGTGGGGTGGATCGACGACTTCATCTGCATGAATCTCAAAACTGGCGGCGTTCAGGGCGAGAACGATCTGTCGAGCCCGTGCCGGTTCATTCCTGGGGGGCGGCGGAGGTCGAGGCCCTGGCCCTGCGGGCCGACTGCATCCTGTCCGAAAGAAGATCGAGCTGGGCGTCCTTCAGGAGGTCGTAGTTCTTCAGGACCCGGATCACCTGGAGGGTGTCGCTCTTTCCGTAGTTTCGGTTGGACTCGATCTTCTCGATAATGTCCAGGAGCATGGCGCGGAACGAGATGATCCCGTCGACGCCCCGTTCCTTGAGCAGCTCTACGCTCTGCGAGCGGAACGGCTCGGCCGTCGGCAACGCGGGCAGGACAAGGATCTTCGTCACGTCGCTGCCGATGCCCTCCCCCTCGCTGGGAAAGAGCCGTGCGGCCTGCTTGAGGACGTTCTGCTCGAGGAAGCCGAATATCTCCGGAGAACCCTTCAGCATCACGGGGGTGAACACCTCCGTGTGCCAGGGCTTAACGGAAACGACCGCCTGATGCACGAACTGCAGCTCGGTGGAGAAGAGGAAGAAGTCGGGCTTGCGGCTCCCCTTCTGCCAGACGGGGTTGTGGACAAGAAGGTCGATCTCCTCGTCGCCGGTCTTCCGGCGGGCCTGGACCTGGTACTTGC
>CAZHPC010000262.1:0-2366 GCA_964534685.1 uncultured Opitutaceae bacterium | reverse complement strand
GTCCGCGTCGAGCGACTCGGCCGTTGCAACGATCCATGCATCATTTTCTCCCATTCGCCGTGACGCCCGGCGTTGAAGGCCCGCGCATTTCTGCGCGTGCGCCAGATGAATTCCCTGGATTGTGAATCGCTGAAGGGAGCGCATGGCTTCTGCTTCATCTTTGGCGCCCTCCAGCAATTCCTCGACGGTGACGACAGAGATAACGATCTTTCGTCCTTGGAGTCTCGGCAAGAACGCCGTGGCTGGACCTCTTTCACTAGCCGCGGTTTCCCGGTCGATCGCGACCAGAAATGAAGAGTCTAGGAGTACGGGACGGCTCATGCCTTGCGTCCGCCAAACCCTAGTCCCTTACCTTCTGAAGCGGCGACCCAGGCCGCAAGGTCTTCGCCGGTCTCAATCGGACCAGCGCGATCAATGAGCCCGCGAATAACCTCGGATTTAGGAACATTGCGCCGGCGAGCCCACGTGCTCAGCCGCGAGGCACGTACTTTATCGAGTTTGACCGTAATGGTAGGCATAGTAATACCACATTATTACCGGCCCGTCCGATGTCAATCTGAATCACCCATTTGCTCCGTCCGTCTCATGTAGCGAACAAATGGAAAACGGTCAAAATAGAGCCACCGAAGAGCCACTGAACAGGGGCCTTAACCAACGCCGCCTAGGGAAAGCCACATAGCTCGCGGGTTCGAGGCCCGTCCGTCCCGCCATTCCTTTGTTCCCCAGGAGAAGGGCGGTTATGGCCGAATACATCCGCGCCGTGTCTTGCAGACTCAGCCTATTTCCGCCAAGATCTCGTACGATCGAAGCCGGGCTTCGTGATCGTAGATCGCGGCCGCCACGATCAACTCGTCCGCGCCCGTTTCAGCCACGAAATCCGTGAGGCCTTTGCGGACCGTCGTTTTGGAGCCGACAAAGGAGCGGGCTAGCCTGCTTGAAGTCCATGCGCGCTCTTCGGGAGACCAGAAGGTGTCGATGTCGTCGATGGGAGGGGGCAACTGACCGCGGGCATCCCGGTAGACCTTTGTAATCGCCTGTTGGGCCGACGTGAACAGGCGGCGGGCCTCGGCATCGCTATCCGCGGCGAATACATTGATGCCTGCCATCGCATAGGGCTCCTTCAGGCTTTCCGAGCGCCGAAAATGATCTCGGTAAACCTTGAAGGCGGGAAGCAGGTTCTCGGGCGCGAAATGTGAGGCAAAGGCAAATGGAAGGCCCAGCGCTGCTGCAAGCTCCGCCCCGAACAGGCTGGAACCCAGGATCCACAGGGGAACGAGCGAATCGGATCCTGGCACCGCTCGGATGCGAAGTTCAGGGCGCGGGGGACCGAGCAGCGCCTGCAATTCCAGAACATCCTGGGGGAATGAATCGGCGCCGTTGGGATCGCGGCGGAGCGCTCGCAGAGCCACGGGATCGGTTCCGGGCGCACGGCCCAATCCAAGGTCGATCCGACCGGGAAAAAGGGCCTCCAGGGTGCCAAACTGCTCTGCGATCACCAAGGGCGAATGATTGGGCAGCATGATACCCCCTGCGCCTACGCGAATGCTCCGGGTCCCACCGGCCACGTGCGCGATCACCACTGCGGTCGCTGCGCTGGCAATGCCCGCCATGTTGTGGTGTTCGGCAAGCCAGAAGCGCCGATAGCCCCACTTCTCGGCATGGCGCGCCAGATCCAGAGAATTGTGAAGAGCGACCGCGGGTGTTGAGCCCTCTACGATCGGTGCGAGGTCGAGGACGGAGAGCGTGAGCGCCATCTGCCAGCATATCCGGTGCAATGGACAAGACAAGAGGGCAGCGCCAGTCTGGGCCGATCCAGCCCCGCAGCGGCTCAACAGGGTGACAAAGATTCCGCCGATCAGGAGCACAAGAAACGCAGCGGGCAGGTATCGTCACGGCAGGTCGGGAGCTGGGTAGAAGCTCGGCTCCGGGGTGACGCCGATTGCGGAAGTTTAGGCTATGCTTCGGTTCGAGTAGCGTGTGCGCTAATTGGGCGGAGAGGGAGCCAATGTCAAAAATGGTCAAGAAAAGAGCCACTGACGGGCCACCAAACCGGTGCTTTAGCAATACTTCCTAGGGAGGAGTCTATGACCCTGGCGGGTTCGAGTCCCGTCCATGCCGCCAATTTTGGGTCTATAACAAAGCCTCATGCCAGATCTTGCAGCCGGCTCAACCCACACGATTTCTTGGGTCTAGGAAAAAGATTGGGAACAGGCGTGGATGGATGGGTTGATGGTGGTGGTTAGCCGCACTGAGCGATGACGCGCAGGCGGTAGTTTTCGAAGGATTTGAAGCCGTAGGCTCTCCTCTGGATGAGTCTCTACTTGACGCTCGCTCGCGCACCCGGCTTTAGATCCATCGGATTGTCG
>CAZHPC010000261.1:0-2379 GCA_964534685.1 uncultured Opitutaceae bacterium | reverse complement strand
TGGCAGAGAGCTTCGCCGCCCAGCTGGCCCAGCTTGTCGAGCGCGAGCAGCTGCGGGCCGTCGGAGAGCGCGAGAAGCTCTTGGCCGAGTCGGACAAGCTCCATCGGACCCTCCTCGACGGAGTGTCCCACGAGCTCAAAACACCGCTAGCGGTCCTGAGCGCGGCGGTCGAGAACCTGTCGACCGCCGATGAGGCGACGCGGACCAACCTCGCGCACGAGATCAGGACCGCCACACGGCGCCTCAACCGACTCGTCAACAACCTCCTGGACCAGACCCGCCTCGAGTCGGGCGCGCTTCGGCCGCACCTTGACTGGTGCGACGGGCACGACCTGATAAATGCCGCCGTCGAAGGCGTCAGCGACCAGCTCGACGGCCACCCCTTCGAAACCGACATCCCGAAGGATCTTCCCCTCTTCCGCGCGGACGCCGCGCTCATGGAGCAGGTGATCGCGAACCTGCTGTTGAATTCCGCGCTCCACACCCCGCCGGCGACCGAGATCTTCCTCGCGGCCGGCGTCGACCGCGCGAAGTCGCGGATTTTCTTCACCGTTGCGGACCGCGGGCCGGGGCTTCCGGCGGCGATGCGCGAGCGCCTCTTTCAGAAGTTCCAGAGGGGGGACGCGGCGAAGGCGGGCGGCCTCGGACTCGGGCTCTCGATCATCCGGGGCTTCGTGACCGCCCAGGGCGGCGACGTCATGGCAGGCGAGAACCCCGGAGGCGGCGCGGTCCTCACGGTCTACCTTCCCTTCAAGGAGCACGGCGACGTGCCCGCCGAATGACCTTATGAGCGCAGCAAAGACAAACGTCCTGGTGATTGATGACGAGGTGCAGATAAGGCGCCTGCTTAAGATCACCCTTGAGGCGGCCGGAATGAACGTCCTGGAGGCCGACACGGGGCGCGGCGGCCTGGAGGAGGCCGCGCGCGGCCAGCCCGACGTGATCGTCCTTGACCTCGGGCTTCCGGACCAGGGCGGACTCGAGGTCCTTAAACAGCTGCGCGAGTGGTCCAAGGTTCCCGTGCTCGTCCTCACGGTGCTGTCCGCCGAGAGCGACAAGGTGGCCGCCCTCGATGCCGGCGCCGACGACTTCCTGACAAAGCCCTTCGGCTCGGCGGAGCTCACGGCAAGGCTGCGGGCGATCCTGAGGCGCTCCACGGACGAGAGCGAGCCGGCCGTGGTGAAGTTTGGCGACATAGAGATGGATCTTGCCGCGCGCGTCGTCCGCCGCGCCGGGGCCGAGGTCCGCCTGACCGCCAAGGAATACGCGATGCTAAGGATGCTGGTGGTCCACAGGGGAAAGGTCGTCACGCACGGGCAGATGCTGCGGGAATTGTGGGGGCCAAAGGCCGAGGAGAACACGCACTACCTGCGGGTCCACATGACGCACATCCGCCAGAAGCTCGAGGCCGAGCCCCACAAGCCCCGCCACCTGAGGACCGAGTCGGGGATTGGCTACCGGCTGGTGGAGGACTGAGTCGACACCTCGCTAGGCCCCCTGAAAGGGGGTTCCGCGCCTAAATTCGAGCGTTCAGGACTTCAGTCGTCGAATGAACTGTTCTGCGAAGACCTCGTAGACGATGCTCCGTTCTTCGATAAAGAGAACTTCAATGGTGTCTTCGTTTCTGTATCGGAATATTATTCGGTATTTGCCGACACGCACCCGACAATAACCGGCAAGTTCTTGTTCGAGAGACCGAATGTCGCCGCTCTCGGTACAAAGGGCCTTGAGCGCTTTTTTGACGGCACGGCGAGGCTCCGGTGAAAGACGCCGGACGAAACTGGCTGCGGGCTCGCCGATTTCGACTTTGAAGGTCAATCCGGGATATCCTCTATGGAATAGAACTTCATCCTTCCGGCCTCATTATCGCGGATCGCCTTCATGGCGGCAGGATTCGCCAGGATTTCCATCGTCTCAACGATCGCGCTCATGCGTTCCTTGCCGACCAAGTACGCCACGGCTTCGTCCCTCTTCGTGATGGTCGTTATGTACCCGGACTGCACCTCCTTCACCATCTTTGGGAAATGGGCTTGTCCTTCAGTAATGGAATATGTAGATGGCATACGATAACTATGTAGCTCAGGTGGATGCCGTCAAGTGACCGTTTGGGCGTACCTCGGGAACTGGCCTAAATTGCCCGTTCGCCTCCGATGTGCGGAGCCTGCGATAAAAATCGTTCTAACCGTGTGCCCCGTGAGGCGGTTGTCCGCTTATGCGACGGTGCCCCAACGATATAGGTCGTATTTCGGCGGGGCCGCCCCTAAAATGACCCTTCCATGAGAGATGACTACATCAAGGAAGCGCTTAAGACGATCAGCGATCCGAACATACTGGTCAACGTAGTCTCCCGCCGTGTGAAACAGTTAAGGCGCGGTAACC
>CAZHPC010000260.1:0-2388 GCA_964534685.1 uncultured Opitutaceae bacterium | reverse complement strand
CGGCGCTCATGCGCGGCGCGATCGTCCTGAGCGACCGGTACCTCGACTCGTCGACCGTGTACCAGGGCGTCGGCCGGAACCTCGCCGCCGACCCGGTCAACCAGATCAACCGCTTCGCCGTCGGCAACGTCATGCCCGACCTGACGATCGTCATCGACGTTCCCACGAAGGTGGGCCTCACCCGCATCCACCAGCGGGCCTCTGACCTGCCGGACCGGATGGAGCGCGAGAACATCGATTTCTACAACAAGATCCGCGAGGGATACCTCGTGCTCGCCAAGGGCATGCCCTCGCGCTTCGTCGTCGTGGACGGCTCCAAGGACGAGGCGACGACGGAGAAGAGGATCTGGGAAGCGGTGAAGGTCCGGATCGCCGGATGACGGCCGCAGCGGTCCCATGGCCGCCTGCCCTTGTGGGCACGCCCGCGATCGAGGTGATCGAGCGGGCCATCGGGCGCGGGCGCCTCTCGCACAGCCTGCTCCTGGCGGGCGACGACCAGGAGGGCCTGTCGGCGGCCGGCCTCGCCCTGGCGGACAGGCTTCTCTCCCTGGGCTCGACCGCGCCTTCGCCCTACCCTCCCGAGCGCCATCCGGACTGCTTCCAGATCCGGCCCGCCGGCAAGTCGCGACAGATCTCCGCCACGGCCGTGCGCGAGCTGGTGGGGCGCATCAACGTCTCGTCGAGCGTGTCGGCGCACAAGGTGGTCATCTTCCACGACGCCGACCGCATGACCTCCGCCGCGGCGAACATCCTCCTCAAGACGCTCGAGGAGCCGCCCAAGGCGACGACGCTGCTCCTGCTCACCTGCAGGCCGTACGCCCTGCTGCCGACGATACGCAGCCGCGTGCTCCACTTCCGCTTCCCCGGGATGGCCTCCGCGGTGCGGGTCGAGGGCTGGGAGGCCTGGCTCAGCGACTACCGCGAGTGGCTCGGGCGCCTCGGACAGGGCGTCGCCGCAGGGCGTGCGGCGGCCGACGGGATCTTCACGCTCTACGGGCTCGTCGCGAGGTATGCCGGCATGCTCGACAAGGCCTCGGCCGCCGAAGGCGCACGGCGCAAGGAGGCCCTTTCCGAGGCCCTTGACGACGAGGAGCTTGCGGCCATCGAGACCGAGATATCGGTCGGGCTCCGGCTCCGCATGTTCGCCGGGATCGAGGAGGCCACGAGCGCCCATGCCCTGGAGCTGCTGAAGGCCGGCGACGCCGGCGCGCGGCGCCTGCTGACCGCCTCGGTCGACAGCCTCGAGCGTTCGGCGGGCCTTCTGCGGGTCAACCTGAACGACTCGGCCGCGCTCGAGGACTTCCTGCTGGCTTCGCTTCGGATCTGGACGAGGCGCTGAGCATTGCGGCGCCGAAGACCCCCGCGCTGTCGCCGAGCAGCGGCCTGAGGAACTCCGTCCGCACGCTCGTGTTGAAGACGTGCTTGAGGACCGCGCGCCGCGTCGCGTCGTCGTAGAGAAGGTCGATGTTCCCCACGCCGCCGCCGATCACCACGGCGTCGGGGTCCAGGATGTTGATGACGGCGGCGATCGCCTCGCCGAACTTGGACCTGAGGCGCCGAAGCGTCTCCCGCGCGGGCCGCTCGCCGGACGCGGCGCGCCTCACGATCTCGGGCAGCCGCACAGACCGGCCCGTGCGCTCCCTGTAGTGGCGCTCCAGCGCGGGACCGGAGATCACGGTCTCGACGCAGCCCGCCCGGCCGCAGTAGCACGGGGTGCGCTCCCCGCGCATCGGGTTGTGGCCCCATTCGCCCGCTATCCCGTGGAGCCCCTCGAGGACCCGCCCGTCGACGACCACGCCGCCGCCGCAGCCCGTTCCGAGGATGAGCCCGACGACCACGCTGCGGTTGCGGCCCGCGCCGAACAGCGCCTCGGCGAGGGCGAAGCAGTTGGCGTCGTTCGCCGTCCGGGCCTCGACGCCGAGCGCCGCGCCGAGGTCCTCCCGTAGCCTGCGGCCGTTCAGGCACACGCTGTTCGAGTTCTTGAGGACGCCGATCTCCGGGTCGATGACCCCGGGCGTTCCGAATCCGATGCAGGCGGGCCGCCGGGTCCCGGACTCGCGCTCGAGCATCTCCACCAGCCGCACGACTTGGCCGATCACGTGCGCGTAGCCCCGGCGGCCCTCGGTGGGCACCCTTAGCCGGCACAGCGCGCGGTCCGGCTTGAGCGGGTCGATCACGGCCCCCTCGATCTTCGTCCCGCCCAGGTCAACGCCGTAGAGGCTCATGCGCGAAGAAGGCCATTGTGGCGGATGATCTCGGAATAATAGCGAGCCGAAAGCTTGGGCGTCCTCTGCTGCGT
This sequence comes from uncultured Opitutaceae bacterium, assembly GCA_964534685.1. GTDB lineage: Bacteria > Verrucomicrobiota > Verrucomicrobiia > Opitutales > Opitutaceae > Palsa-1447. The sequence continues at coordinate 89 of CAZHPC010000260.1, read as the reverse complement.
CGCAAAGTCCACGTGGACGATCCCGAAGCGGCGCGTGTAGCCGTCGTTCCACTCGAAGTTGTCGAGGAACGACCAGACGAAGTAGCCCC
>CAZHPC010000259.1:0-2416 GCA_964534685.1 uncultured Opitutaceae bacterium | reverse complement strand
CGGTTCCATGGGGAGGCGGCACCCTATTCCCTTCCCGCAAGGATGCATTTACCTTCACAGCCATCCCATAGCGGGTGAGCAATGGCGTATTTCGCGGTAATCCCTGAGGGAAGACCGGAGTAAGTGTGACAGACGGCGATGCAGGATTTTTCGGGCGGTAGTGGCGTTTCCTCGTCGAGTTTCACGCATGCTGTCCCATGAGGTATGCGGAGAAGCCGGGTAGTTCACTCTGACGCGGTGGGGCCAGACTTCCGCCACGCCCTCCTGCTGTCCCATAGCATGCGAGTAGTTCTCCCAAGTCGCGAGGCAGCCAGAGAGCAGCCCGGCAGAGTGTTAGCAGCCGGGAGAAGCTGTGTGCCCAGTGGTTGCACCAGGCCTGGAAGCGCAGGAGGACATAAACGAGTAAAGCCATCCAGATCTGCCATTTCACGGCGTTGGCCGACTGACCGAGGAAGTCGGCCAACTGGAGGGTCTGTTTCACCTGTTTGAAAAAGACCTCGATCTGCCAACGACAGCGGTAGAGGTCCGCCACGCTCCCGCCGGTCCACTCCAGGTTGTTGGTCAGGAAGACAAGGATGCGCTGCTGTCCGTCGAGTTCCACCCTGGCGGTGACGCGCCGCAGGACGCCGGGGTAGTCCTGTCGGGCATAGTGGCCCTTAAGCACGATAAGTTCATCCTTGAGGACCCGCGGATCCTTACCCCGGGGCAGCCGTTTTTTCACACGACAAGCGATGTTGTCCTTGGCCCGGGTCACGAAGGAGATGCCCCGCTCGGCAAGCTCACGGAAGTGGGCGAGTTCGTAGTAGCCTTTGTCAAAGAGGACGATCTCGCCCTCGCGCAGTCCCGCGCAGAGCTGTCGGGCACGACGGCTATCGTGCTCCCGGGCCGTGTCGATGACGACGAAGCCGGGCAACAGACTGCGCAGCGACAGCCGTAGATGGCACTTGGCCGCGGCCTTTCGGCGCCGATGCTTGGCCCAGTCCAGACAGGAAGCCACCAGCTGGATAACGGTCGCATCGACCACGTGGATCGTCCGGTGGAACCGCCAGGCCAGGCCTTTCGTCGGACCACGGCCGAAGGACGGGAAGGTGCCTTGCAGGTGGCCAAGCACCTTCCAGAAGACGTCCTCAGCCATGGCGCAATCCCGGGTTTTGTTGGCGTGACTGAGGTTGTTTCTCGAGGGCGCCCTTGCTCCGCGCAAGGCCCGTAGCGGTGTCGCCCACAGCCGCAAGGCATCGCAGACGTCGTTCAGGCTGAGCGCGTGCGCCATCTGGGCATAGAGCAGCGCCACGACGTGGCTCCACGGGCTGAAGGTGCGTGCCTGCCGGTCAACCCCGTGGACGCGGGCCAACTTCGGCACCAGATACGAAGGAATCAGTTCGACCAATTGCCGCAGCACGGTAGCTTGCCGGCGGCTCGGCTGTTTTTTGTTTTTCACACCCTGCCATCTGGCAGGTAAACCTGAAGCCTCCGAGCCGCTTCCTTTCCCCCATGGTCAAAGCCCGCGCCAAGCCCGATCCGACCGGCGTCCAGATGCAGCTGAAGGTCGCCTTGCTCGACATCAAGCCCGCCATTTGGCGCCGCTTGCTCGTACCGGCCACGATCAAGCTGCCCAAGCTTCACACGGTGCTCCAGCTCTCCTTCGGCTGGACCAACAGCCACCTGCACGCCTTCCGCCTGGGGGAGGACTCGTATGAGGCAATCTACGCCGACGACTGGAGTCAGGATTTTTCCGGCCCCGGCCAACGCCATGACGAGAAGAAGTTTCGGCTCTGCGATCTGCTGCATGACCCAGACGACTTTCTAATCTACGAGTACGACTTCGGCGACAGTTGGCAGCACGAGATCCTCGTCGAAAAAATACTTCCCGGTGCTACAACCAAGGTGGTCTCCTGCGTCGCGGGCGCCCGCGCCGGCCCTCCCGATGACTGCGGCAGTATTCCCGGATATGAAAACCTGGTCGAAGCCATGGCCGACCCAGAGCACCCCGAACGCGAACAACTCCTTGAGTGGCTTGGACACCCCTACAACCCGGAAGCGTTCAACCAGGTCGCTCTTAACAAGTTGCTAAAAACGCTCAAAATCTAGCCATACCTATGGGATGGCTGTGTATCTTTTATAGAATTCAAATATTGAGAAGGGGATTTTGATGGTGTATCAGGTTGGTAAGGCCATTCATTTAGATTCACCTGAATTCGGGAGAGCAACCCCACTTTCCCAAGTAACGGGCAAATTACGTAAATACCACAGCAAGGCACAGTATTGTGTGCGCCTGCAGTCTATTGGATCCATTGGAAGAATATTGTTGCAACACCATCAACAATCGCACGCGAGAAATGCCCGCTTTAGGTAACGTCCGGATTGGGGGCTGTTGCCCAAATCCTAAGAGATGTAGGTGGATCAGTGATACAGGCAT
>CAZHPC010000258.1:0-2420 GCA_964534685.1 uncultured Opitutaceae bacterium | reverse complement strand
TGGCCGCCTGCGGGGTCGTCGTCCCGATGATCAGCGGCCGGGGGCTCGGCCACACGGGTGGGACACTTGACAAGCTCGAGGCGATACCCGGGTTCCGGGTGGGCCTCTCGATCGCGGAATACCGCCGGCAGCTCAAGAAGATAGGGCTCGCGCTCATCGGGCAGACGGCGGAGCTCGCGCCCGCCGACCGCAAGCTCTATGCGCTCCGGGACGTCACGGCCACCGTCGAGTGCATCCCGCTCATCTGCGCCAGCATCCTCAGCAAGAAGCTGGCGGAGGGGATCGACGTGCTGGTGCTGGACGTGAAGTTCGGACGCGGAGCGTTCATGAAGGACAAGGCCAGGGCGCGGGAGCTCGCGGTCGTGATCACGACGGTCGCCAGGGCCATGGGCAAGCCGACCACGGCGGTGATGACGGCGATGGAGGAGCCGCTCGGGCACGCCGTGGGGAACGCCCTCGAGGTCGCCGAGTCCGTGGAGTGCCTGAGGGGATCGGGGGTTCGGGACCTGATGGAGGTTACCTTTGCGGTGGGGGAGCAGATGCTGATCCTGGCGGGCGCCGCGAAGGGCGCCGCCGACGCGCGGGCCATGCTTGAGCGGAGCATCTCCTCCGGGGCCGCGCTCGGGAAGTTCAGGGACTTGGTGGCCGCACAGGGGGGCGATGTGCGCGTCGCCGACGATCCCGGCCGGCTGCCACAGGCCAAGCTCAGGAAGGCGCTGGCCAGTCCGCGCTCGGGCTTCGTGACCGATGTCGATGCGATGGGGGTCGCCCTCGCGGCGCTTCGCCTCGGGGCGGGCCGGGCGAGGGCCGAGGACAAGGTCGACCACGCCGTGGGCGTCGACCGCCTCGTGAAGGTGGGAGATCCGGTGAAGGCGGGCGCCCCGCTGTGCAGGATCCACGCGCGCAGCGCCGGGGCGGCGAAGGAGGCGTCGGGGATGCTTCTTGAGGCCATCACGGTCGGGGACGAGCGCCGCGAGGCTGCAAGGCTCGTGGACGAGATCATCGGCGCCTGACGCGTGGCGCGGCGCCGGGGGGTTATTTCTCCAGCTCGGTCAGCTCGACCGCGGCCTTCTCCCAGGCGGCCGTCGCCGCGCCCAGGCTGTCGACGACGGCGCTCAGCTCGCGGTTCAGGTGCTGGGCCTTGCCCGGCTCGGTGTAGGTCTCGGGCGCCTCGAGCGCCGCGGTGAGCTCGTTCTGCTTGGCCTCGAGCTTTGAGACCTCCTCCTCGAGGCGCCCGACCTCGATGCGGAGCTTCTTCAAGACGGTGGGATTCGGGCGCGGGGCGGCCGCCGCCTTCCCCTGCGCGGGCGCCGCGTTCTGGAGGGGCCGCCCGTCCTGCAGGCCGGCCGTCAGCGCCGCGCGCTCGTTCGTAGCACGGGACTTCTCGAGGTAGTAGTCGTAGTCGCCCGCGTAGGGCGTGAGGCGGCCGGAATGGACGTGGAGGACGTTCTTCGCGAGGGCGCGGATGAAGTACACGTCGTGGCTGATGAAGATGAACGTGCCGTCGAAGGTCTTAAGCGCTCCGACCAGGGCGTCGATCGACGCGATGTCGAGGTGGGTCGTCGGCTCGTCCATAAGGAGGAGGTTCGGCGGCTTCACGAGGAGGCGGGCCAGCGCGAGTCGGGACTTCTCGCCTCCCGAGAGCACCGAGACCTTCTTGAAGACGTCGTCCTTTCGGAAGAGGAACGCCCCTAGGATGGCGCGCGCCTGCTGCTCGGTCAGCTGGTTCTCGTTGGTGCGCAGCTCCATCACGTTCTCAAAGACGGTGGCGTCGACCCGGAGGTTTTCGACGCGGTTCTGCGCGAAGTACCCGGTGACGACGCTGCTCCCGAGCTCGATCGTGCCGCCCCTTATCGGGACCACGCCCGCGAGGATCTTGAGCAGCGTCGACTTGCCGGCGCCGTTCGGGCCGACGAGCACGATGCGCTGGCCCCGCTCCGCGGTGAAGTTCAGGTCCCTGTAGACCACATGGTCGCCGTAGGCCTGCTCGACATGCTCGAGCTCGACCACCTTGAGGCCCGAGCGGGGCGGCTTCGGGAACTTGAAGTGGATCCGCTTCAGGTCGTCCTCCGGCTCGTCGACGGCGACGGCCTCCAGCCGCTCGATCTGCTTCTCCTTCGACTTCGCGCGAGACGCGAGCGAGGCCTTTGCCCCGAAGCGGTCGACGAAGCGCTGCAGGTGCGCGATCTCGCGCTGCTGGCTCTTGAAGGCCGCGGCCTGCTGCTCCTTGCGGGCCTCCTTCTCGAGCATGTAGTCGTCGTAGTTGCCGGTGTAGCGGTTGAGCGTGGCGCCCCGCAACTCGAGGATGCCGGTGCAGAGCACGTTCAGGAACGCCCGGTCGTGCGAGATGACGACCAGGCCGCCGGGGTACCTCGTGAGGTAGTCCTGGAACCAGAGGAGGGCCTCGAGGTCGAGGTGGT
>CAZHPC010000257.1:0-2459 GCA_964534685.1 uncultured Opitutaceae bacterium | reverse complement strand
TGTGCTCGGAGCCTATGTTGGAGGCGAAGATCGACGCCCCGATCACCCACCAGCCCAGGTTGCGCCCCGCGAGGAAGTAGTCGGCCGCCGTGTCCTTGTTCTTTCGGACGACCCAGCTGGCCACCCCGAGGAGCAGGCAGAAATAGAGGGCGATAGCGACCCAATCAATGGGCGTTAGCGTGGACGCGGACGACGTGGCCATAGCGAGTGGGGGTAGCAGACTCATGGAGCTCCTGCTGGCAGCGGGGTTAAGGTAGGAAGCGCCACCGAAGGGTTGCGACTTTCGATTCACTTTACCGTCCAGTCAACGCAGGATCGTGTCGGCGTCGCGCCGCCGTAGCATCGGCCGCGAATCCCCAAAGACATGGCGTTTACCCTCGGAATAGACTTTGGAACGAATTCGGTGCGGGCGCTCGTCGTCCGCTGCAGGGACGGCGCGGAGGTGGGCAGCTGTGTCATCGGCTACAGGAGCGGAAGGCAGGGGGTTCTGCTGGACCCGCGCGACGCGCACCTCGCGCGCCAGCACCCGGGCGACTACCTCCTCGCGATGGCCCAGTGCGTGAGCGGGGCGCTCGCAGCCGCGAGGCGCACGCGCGGGTTCTCCGCCGCGCGGATCGCGGGCGTCGGCGTCGACACGACCGGCTCAAGCCCCATCCCCGTCGACCGCGCCAACCGCCCGCTCGCCATGGACCGGAAATGGCGCCGCAACCTGGCGGCGCAGTGCTGGCTGTGGAAGGACCACACCGGCTGGCGCGAGGCGGCCCGGATCACGGAGACCGCCGCGAAGATGCGCCCCGGCTACATCGCGAAGTGCGGCAACACCTACTCGTCCGAATGGTTCTGGTCCAAGATCTGGCACTGCCTGGCGGTGGCGCCGGACGTTTTCAGGGCGGCGCACTCGTGGGTCGAGCTCGCCGACTGGATTCCGTCCGTCCTTTCCGGGGTGACGGACCCGACAAAGGTCGTGCGGGGGATCTGCGCCGCCGGGCACAAGGCCCTCTACAGCGACGAATGGGGCGGCCTTCCCGACAAAAAGTTCCTCGCCGCCCTCGACCCCCGCCTCGCGAGCCTCAGGGACCGCCTCTACGACCGCGCCTTCGACGCGACGACCGCGGCCGGCTCGCTGTGCGCCGCATGGGCTAGGAAGCTCGGCGTTCCCGCAGGCGTCCCGGTCGCCATCGGGGAGTTCGACGTCCACTACGGGGCGATAGCCTGCGGGGTCAGGGAGGGCACCCTCGTCAAGGTGATCGGAACCTCGACGTGCGACTGCGCCGTCGTCTCGCCCAGCAAGAGGGTCCCGGACATCCCGGGAATCTGCGGCATCGTGCCCGGGGCGATCCTGCCTGGGTACGTCGGGATAGAGGCGGGGCAGTCGGCGGTTGGGGACATCTTCAACTGGTGGGTCGAGACGGTCTGCCGCGGCGACGCAGACCTACACGCGAGGCTGTCCGCCGAGGCCGCGAGCCAGGAGCCCGGGGAGAGCGGGCTCATCGCCCTGGATTGGAACAACGGCAATCGGACCATCCTGGTCGACCCGAGGCTCTCGGGGCTTCTCGTCGGAAGCACGCTCCACACGACGCGGGCCGAGATCTACCGCGCTCTCATCGAGGCGACGGCCTTTGGCGCCCGGATGATCATCGAGCGGATCCGCGACTACGGCGTGCCGATACGGCGCATCGTCTGCGCGGGCGGCATCGCCGAGAAGAACCCTCTTCTCATGCAGATCTACGCGGACGTGACCGGCTGCGCGCTCTATGTCTCCGGCTCCAATCAGGCCTGCGCGCTCGGGTCCGCGATCAGCGCCGCGGTCCTCGCCGGCGCCCATCGCGACTTTCCCGCGGCGCAGCGCGCGATGACGAGCCTCAGGAAGACCTCCTACAGGCCCAAACCCGGGCGCCGAAAGACGTACGACCTCCTCTACGAGCAGTACCGGATCCTCCATGACGGCTTCGGCGGTGTCCGCAAGGATGTCGACCTGTCGCGGGTCATGAAGGAGCTCCTAGAGCTCAAGGCCCGGGTCCGTGGCGCCTGAATCCCCATCTTCCATGAGAAATCTCCCGAAATCCGAAGTCTGGCTGGTCACCGGCGCGCAGGAGCTCTACGGGCCGGGACCGCTAAAGCAGGTCTCCGACAACTCAAGGGCGATCGCGAAGGGCCTCAACGCCGCTCCAGGGCTGCCCTACCCCCTCGTTTTCAAGTCGGTCCTCACCACCTCCGACGCGATCCGGGCGGTCTGCCTCGAGGCGAACCAGGCGCCCAAGTGCGCGGGCCTCGTCCTGTGGATGCACACGTTCTCGCCGTCGCGCATGTGGATCGGCGGCCTTTCCGCCCTGCGCAAGCCGTTCGCGCATCTCCACACCCAGTTCAACAGGGACCTGCCCTGGTCGGAGATCGACATGGATTTCATGAACCTGAACCAGGCCGCCCACGGGGACCGCGAGGCCGGCTTCCTGCACGCG
>CAZHPC010000256.1:0-2468 GCA_964534685.1 uncultured Opitutaceae bacterium | reverse complement strand
GGATCCTCTTCGGCGTCCTCTTCTTCTGGCAGATACCCCACTTCATGGCGATCGCCTGGATCTACCGCAGCGACTACCGGGCCGTGAACTTCCCCATGCTTCCCGTGCGGGACCCGTCGGGCGCGCGGGTGGCGCGCTGGTCGCTCCTGGCCACGCTTGCCCTGGTCGTGGTGAGCCTCCTTCCGCCGCTCCTCGGGCTTGCAAGCGCGTGGTACGGCGCCTGGGCCTGCGTGGTCGGCGCCTGCTTCCTCTGGCGGGCGGCTGCGTTCCTGCGGTCGGCGGACCGCGACACCGGGGCGCGAAGGCTCTTTCTCTTCTCTCTCGCCTACCTACCGCTCCTCCTCGGCGCCCTCGTGGCCGACCGGCTTCTCATTCGATGACCATGACCGTACACGACCTTCCCAAGATCGAGGCCGCGCTGAACGCGGTCGCCACCTGCCTCATCACGGCCGGATTCATCTACATCAAGAGGGGCAGGCGCGACGCCCACAGGGCCTGCATGCTTTCCGCGGCCGTGGCGTCGGCGCTGTTCCTCGTGTTCTACCTGACGTACCACGCCCTGATGCGGGGGGCCCACACGCCCTTCGGGGGAACCGGCGCGATCAGGACGGTCTACCTCGTCATCCTCTGGACCCACATCCCGCTTGCGGCCCTGATCGCGTACCTCGTGCCGCGCACGTTCATCTTCGCGCTTCGGGGGGATTATGACCGCCACGTCGCGTGGGCGCGGGTCACCTTCCCGATCTGGTACTACGTCTCCGTGACCGGGGTCCTGGTCTACCTCTTCCTGTACGTATGGTGGCCGGCCAGGGGCGCGTCCTAGTCAGGGGATCCGTTGCGGGGGCGCGTCCTTGGGGGCGGCATCCGTCGGGGCGGCCTCCGACGTGGCGGCGTCCGACGTGGCGGCGTCCAGGGACTCGAGCGGCCCGCCCGCGGCGGCGAGCCTCTCGCGGGCATGGTTGACCTGGTCGGTCGCGGCCCTCAGGCGGGCCGCCTGCCGGTCGCTCAGGTCGGAAAGGTACGCCGCGGAGGCCGTGTCGCCCGGGCGCGTGCGCATGAGCGCGTTCTGGGCCATCGAGACCTCAAGCGCCGCCTTCTCGGCGGAGGCCCTCCTGAGCTCCCATCCGAGGCCCTGCCTGAGCACGTGGCGGACGGTCTGGCCCTCCATCACATGGAGCGCCTCTTCCTCCACCGCGGCGCTGCCGCTCACCTTGCCCTCCGCCATCACGTGGAACCGGATCTCCTGGACCGCCTCGTCCAGGTCGGCCAGTTGCTGCGGGGAAAGCCGCCCCGCGGCCCCGGAGCGCCACATGGACAAGGTGACGTAGTCGACCGCGTCCAGCTTCCCCTCGAGGGGATCGCCCGGCCCGCAGGCCGAGACGGCAACGCCGGCGACGAGCACGGCGAGAGCTCGGCACAGTGCGGCCCCGCCCGCCCGCCCTTGGGGACTCGTCGTCACGGCGAAGGGCATGGAATCGGGCGCCGCATGGGCAATCGACCGAAGACGGCAGGCGCGCGGGGGGGCCTGAACGGGGACCGGGGGCTCCGGGCACCTACTTGACCGTCAGGAAGCCCTTCATGCCCGTCTGGTAGTGGGCGGGGAAGGTGCAGAGAAACGGGTATTCGCCGGGGGCCGTCGGCGCCTTGAAGTCGACCTCGCCCGACTTGCGGGGCCCGAGCAGGTCGATGTGGGCGATGATCTCGTCGTTGAGCGCCGCGGGGATGTACCCGGTGTCCTTCGAAGTGAGCGCGGCCGCGTCAAAGGCGGCGACATCCGTGCCCGCCTTCAGGAGGACCCAGTTGTGCCCCATGACCTCCTTCGGCTGGGTGCCGGTGTTGGTGAGGATGACCTTGAGGTCCTCGCCGGGCTTGGCCTCGATGGCCGTGACGTCGTATTTCATGGTGTCGCCCGCGGTGATCTCGATGACCCGGGGGCCCGCCGGTGCGGCGGAAGCCTGCGTTGAGGTGTCCTTCTGGCCGCAGCCGGAAGTGACGAGGGCCGCGAGGGCTGTGATGAGAAGAAGGCGCGTTTTCATGGGGCGGAAAAGCTCGCCCGTGTCGCACGTGTTCGCAAATCGAAACACGCCTTTTGGGGGCTTGGGCGCAGGGCCGGGGGCCGCTAACGCCCGTCGGGGCAGGATTTAAGGCCGTCCTTGGGGCGGTCACCGGGGAACGGGGTCCCGCCGTTGGTGAAAATGTGTCGCAATATGGCTTGAAATGCTCGGATGTTCCCTGACTCTACCCGGGAGTTTGACGGCCGCCCAAGGGCGGCTTTCTTGCCCGACTGCACGTAATGCGTTTGTCCAACTATTCCACACAACTAACCCGATTTGCCCGCTGCGCCGCCGTCATGGCGGCAGTCTTGCCCCTCTCAGGCTGCTTCTGGCTGGATGGCCCCCAGTCCACGTTCGATCCCAACGGCCCGGTGGCGCGCCACCAGATGGACCTCTTCTATGTCACCTGCTGGG
>CAZHPC010000255.1:0-2543 GCA_964534685.1 uncultured Opitutaceae bacterium | reverse complement strand
TCACGGCACAGCCAAACCCGACGGCCTTCGTGAACGAAGTGCCTCGGAGGCTGCGGTGATGTTTGAGAGTCAGGGCCATTGGAACGGTGGGACACACTGCACAGTGCAGGCCCCGTGCCAAGTAAAATTAAATGTTATGACAGGCGACCGGAGGGCATTGCGCATTTGCCGTCTCCCCGGCACGCTTCCCCCATGCCTGCGCTATCCGATTCCACCACCACGGTTTCAGAACTGAGGGAAAGAGTTCTCGCGTTCGTCAAGGAGCGCGACTGGGAGCAGTTTCATTCTCCCAAGAACCTGAGCATGGCGCTGGCCGCCGAGACGGGTGAATTGATGGAGCATTTCCTCTGGGCGACTCCCGAGGAGTCGCGGAAGATCGCTTCCGAGCCCGAAAAGCGATCCAGGATCGCCGAGGAGCTCGCGGACATCGTGATCTACGCGCTTGAATTCGCGAATGCCACAGGCCTCGACGTGGCCGCGAGCATCGAGTCAAAGATCGCGGCAAACGCGCGGAAATACCCCGTCGAGAAGGCGAGGGGGCGTTCCGCGAAGTACACGGAGCTCTAAGGGGCGCGTCTTTGTCACGGCGCTCCTGCGCCGCGGGTGACGATGGAGAGGTTCCTGCGGGCCTCGGCGTAGCCGGGATCGATGTCGAGCGCCTTCCGGAACTGGGCCGCGGCTTCGGCTGGCAGGCCCTGCTTAAGCAGCGCGATCCCCAGGTTGTTTCGCACCTGGGCGTTGTCGGGATCGGTTTCGAGCGCCCTGTTGTAGCTGTCGATGGCCTCTGCCGCGTGCCCGAGCTGGAGGGACAGGTTGCCGAGGTTAATGTGGGCGCTGGCAAAGCCGGGGCTGGCCGCCAGCGCCTTCCGGTACTGGGCGGCCGCCTCCTCGGTGCGGCCCTCTTTCATGAGGACCACCCCAAGGTCGTTTAGGACCTGCGCATTGGCCGGCTCGAGCTCGAGGGCCGCACGGAACTGGTCGGACGCTTCGGAGAGGCGTCCCTCCTGCAGCAGAGCGCCGGCAAGGTTGATGCGAGCCTGCGCTAAGTCCGGCCGGACGGCGATCGCCCTCTGGAAATGGGCGACGGCCTCGTCGGTGCGCCCGAGCCGCAGGAGCGTGTTGGCAAGGTTTACGCGGGCCTCGGCGTACTGCCCGTCCAGCTCCACGGCCCTCTGGAAATGGGCGAGCGCGTCGTTCGCAGCCCCCTTCCTCAGCAGCAGGTTTGCGAGGTTATTGTGCGCCCTGGCCAGGCCGGGATCGATCTCGAGGGCCCTTTGGTAGCGGGTCGCCGCCTCATCATCCCTTCCGGTTTCGGCGAGCGCGTTTGCCAGGTTGAACTGCGCGGACGCATTGCGTTCGCCGAGTTCGAGGACCCTCCTGAACTGCCCGATGGCGGCGTCGCGCCTGCCCGACCGCAGGAGCGCGGTCCCCAGGCTGTTCAGAATCTCGGCGTTGCCGGGATCGATCTCGGCCGCCCTCTGAAACTGCCCGGCCGCCTCGTCCCATTGGCCCATTTGAACGAACGCCGTCGCGAGATTGTTGTGGGCCTTCGCATTTGAGGGCTCGATCTTGAGCGCGCTTTGGAAGTGCGCCGCCGCCTCGTCGGCGCGGCCCTTGCCGAGCAGCGCGACGCCCATGTTGATGTGTGTCTCGACCCTGTTGGGAGCAATCCTTAGGGCCCTTTGGAACTGCGCGATCGCCTCGTCGACCTTCCCCTGCTGCAGCAGGGCGACCCCAAGCTCGTTCAGAGCCCCGTCGTCGTCACTCTTGATTTCAAGGGCCCTTTGGAACTGCGCGATCGCCTGGTCCAGGTTTCCGTCCTTGAGGTAGACGCCGCCGAGATTCTCGCAGGCCATCCAGCAACCGGGGTTCCTTGCAATCGTCGCAAGCCAGAGGGTCTTCGCGTCGGCATACGACGAGCACTGGCGCGAAGTCATCCAGGCGAGGGTCGCAACAATGCCTACGGCGGCCGCCGCCGCGGCTCGGCGGGCTCCAAGGGACAGCGCGGAGGCGGCGGACGCCAGCGCCCCGGCCGCGGCCGAAATCGCCACGGCCGCCGCAAGGTACTGGAAGTGGTCGGCGACAAAGGAATACACGAAAGGATAGACATTGATGAAGCCGAGGGCGGGGAAGAGCGTGCCGGCGAAGAGCAGGGCGGCGGCGAGCGGGCCGCGCGAGCGCCTTCGAAGGGCGAAGAGGGCGGCAAGCAGGGCGGCGGCGGCGGCCGGGAAAAGGTACTGCGGCCATGCGCCGGCATCGATCCTCCAGCGCGGGTAGATGAAGACCAGGTCGGAGGGCCATAAGACCTTTCCCAAGTAGAACCAGAGCGCCCGGCCCGCCACGAGGAAGCGGTCCGCCGCGCTGAATTCAAACGCCGCTCCGCTGGCCCCGATGTAGGTTTGCTCCACCCAGGCCGTGACGGCGCCGGCGCCGGCGCCCATCAGGAGCCACGGCGCGAGCGGGCGCACGTCCCCCTTCCAGGTCAGCCGGCCCCGTTTCCACCAGAGCACGACCAGAAGGGCGGCGGGAAGCGTGGCGGTCAC
>CAZHPC010000254.1:0-2564 GCA_964534685.1 uncultured Opitutaceae bacterium | reverse complement strand
CAGCATCCGGACGCGCTTGAGCGTGGCCTCGGAGAAGGGCGCCTTGTTCTCGAACACGTGGAGGCATATCCCCTCGAGCAGGTCGCCGAGGTACATGTCGTGGTATTCGGCCACGCCCTTGAGGACCTTCAGGATGCGCTTCTCGAGGCGGATGCCGGTCTGGACCCTTTCGACGGACTTTGCAGGGTGCGGCGGATGGGCGGGCAGCCGGGAGGGTTTTTGGGAGGTATTCATGTTGGTAGATATATACCAATTATGATACATACCGCATGTCAACCCATGCTTCTGACGGGCACTCCGGGAATCGCCCATCCATGCCGCCGCTGGGGCATAGGGACCGTTTATCCAAGGATGATCGTAACTTTTCTCCGGAGCCCGTGTTCTCTTGGCAGCAACGAATTCCACTCGAACATGAAAAACAGCACGCTTCTCTTCACCGCCTTCCTCGCCACGTTCGTGGCCATCATCGTTTTGCCCGTCGGCATCGCCGCAGCCGCCATCGCCTTCACGGCAACGGGCCTCCTGTCGGTCCTCGTGGCCGACTACGGCCGCAACCTCACGCCCGTCCGTGCCGCTGCCGAGATCGTACCGTTTGGCGCCCCGGGCAACAAGGCGGCGCTTCGCCGGGCCGCCTGATTCACCGGAGCGACCCGACCGCAGGCGCACGAAACCCTAGCGCGGGTCATCAAGCCTGGAGCCGCATGAAATCCAATCTCATAACGGACCTCTCGGTCCTCGCGATGATCGCCGCGTTCCTCATGGTTCCGGTCGACGCCAAGGCGGCGGCCGTCGCCTTCACGGTTACCGGGATCCTCGCGGTGGTGATGGCCGACTACGGCCGGGACCTCAAACCCGTGCGGGTGCGGGGCAGGCAGGTTCCCTTCGAGGGAACCGGAAGCGGTCGGGCCGAGCTCGACGAGGCGGCCTGAACCTAGAACATCGAAAGCGCGTGGGCGCTTTCGAGGACGACCCAGGCACCGACGCAAACCAGCGCCGCGACGAGCGCATACCTTGCGATCTTGCGGCCGCGAAGCACCGCGTCCTGGAAATCCGTGTTCAGCGTCTTGCGGTTGAACTCGGAAATAAAGCTGACGAACCTCGGGTCGCGGAACTTTCCACGGTGGTCCCTGGCCAGTCCGTAGCGGATGGCTGGGCGGTGGAAGAGGTTCTTAAGCAGGGAAAGCATGGACCCGGGGAGCCACTATCCGTATTTTGGGGTGGTTTTTTCAAGATGAAACTCGCTAACATCGGCCTTTCACGGATTTTTACCGACCACGACCATGCACCATTTCCAGTACATCGGACAGAACCTGCACTGTGAATCGGTGGATTTGGCGGAGGTCGCCAAGCTTTACGGGACACCGACCTATGTCTACAGCGCCGCAACGATCGGCGACAACTACAGGCGGATCGTGGCCAGCATGAAGGGGCTCGATGTCCGGGTCTGCTATGCGGTCAAGGCCAATGCCAACCTTGCGGTGCTGAGATACTTAAGCAACCTTGGGTCCGCCTTTGAATTTGCGAGCGCCGGGGAGATGCGGCGCGTCCTCGCGGCGGGAGCCAGCGTGAAGGACAGCGTCTTCGCCGGGGTCGGCAAGACCGAGTCCGAGATACGGATGGCGCTTGAGGCCGGCATCTACTCGCTCCACGTCGAGAGCGAGCCGGAGCTGGGAAGGATAAACCACGTTGCCGGCAAGCTCGGGCTGAAGGCGTCGATTGCGATTCGCGTCAATCCCGATGTCGATGCGCTGACCCACGCAAAGATCACGACCGGGACGAGCGCAAACAAGTTTGGCATTCCCCTGAAGCAGGCCCCGGCCGCCTACGAGGCGGCCTCGAAGTACCCCAACATCACGATCCGGGGCATCCAGTCCCACATCGGCTCGCAGATCACGTCGGTCGGGCCATTCGTCGAGACCCTTGAGAAGCTCGCCCCCTTGGCCGCGAGCCTGAAGGAGAAGCATGGGATCTCCTATATCTCGATCGGCGGGGGGATAGGCGTCGTCTACAAGGACGCCTTGGCAAGCGGACCCTTCTCGTGGTGGGAGACGCAGCCCGAGGCGAAGCGGCCCCTGACTCCCGAGGTCTATGGCTCGACCCTGTCGCCAGTGCTCAAGCAATTGGGGCTCAAGGTCTTGCTAGAACCAGGACGTTCGATGGTGGCCAACGCCGGCATCCTCCTCTCCCGCGTCGAATACCTGAAGCGCGGCCAGGGCAAGAGCTTCCTTATCATCGATGCGGCCATGAACGACCTCGTGCGGCCGGCCATGTACGACTCCTATCACGAGATTGTGCCCCTGCACCGCGACACGACCAGGCGCGCCCTCGTGGCCGACGTCGTCGGGCCGATCTGCGAGAGCACCGACTGCTTCGCCAAGGACCGCCAGATCCAGGAGCTCGGCGAGGGCGAATACCTCGCGATCATGAGCGCCGGGGCCTACGGGCACGTGATGGCCAGCCGCTACAACGCGCGGCCGATCCCGGCGGAGGTTCTCGTGAAGGACAGCGCCTTTGAGCAGGTCAACGCCCGGGAAACCTTCGAGCAGATGATCGCAAACGAGAAG
>CAZHPC010000253.1:0-2596 GCA_964534685.1 uncultured Opitutaceae bacterium | reverse complement strand
AAGCTCATCGTGGTCTACGCCCAGGTGAGCGACGACGTGATGGTCGACATCGGGCCCGAGCAGCTCCCATGGATCAACGAGACCTGGGGCCTGGGAAGGGAACGCGAAGCCGCCTGCCAGTCCATGCTCACGGCCTCGTTTGTCGCCGGAAACGTCAAATCGCAGATCAAGAACGACAAGGTGGAGGACGACACCTATTCCGGCTGGATATTCGTGATCGATACCTACCACCGCCTCCGCGAAAAGAATTCCTTCCGGAGCCCGTCGATCGAGGCCCTGGCCACGATGCAGGCCGAAGGGAAGCTCCTGCAGCACGCAAGGGACGTCCACATGAAGAGCGAGGAGGAGGACTCGGATGCTCAGAAGAAGCCGCTAGCGTAGTCCCCCATGGAGCGTGTCACAGGAATTGGCGGCGTGTTCTTCAGGGCAACGGACCCGGAGGCGCTCAAGGAATGGTATGACCGGCACCTCGGCGTCACCAGGACGCCGGCCGACTACGAGTCCCCGTGCTGGCGCCAGAAGGGGGGGACGACGGTGTTCGAGCCGTTTCCCGCGGACACCGACTACTTCAGGGACCCGGCGAAACAGTGGATGCTCAATTTCCGTGTCCGGAGCCTCGACCTTATGGTAGCCCAGCTGCGCGCCGCCGGCGTCGAGGTCGAGGTGGATCCCGAGAGATACCCGAACGGCCGGTTCGCCCGCTTCAAGGATCCCGAGGGCAATCCCATCGCGATCTGGCAGCCCGAGGCAACGTCCGCCGACCGGGAGGACTGACCGGGCGCACCGGTCAGGCCCTGAAGCTCCGCCACCTGTCGAGGGGCAGGTTCGCGATGCCGATGAGCGCCAGCTGCAGGGCGATGAACGCGCTCAGCCACCAGAACGCCGCCTCCGTGAACCCGTAGCTGTGGAGCCCGATGCCGAGCATGTTGGTGCCGAACCAGCTCCAGCTGGTCACGATGTTGCCGAAGATCGCGAGGCAGACGAGCCCGCGCTGCCTGACAAGGCCGCCCCAGCGGGCGTGCAGGATCAGCGCGTTCCAGAGGACGATGATCAGGGCCCCGTTCTCCTTCGGGTCCCATCCCCAGAACCGGCCCCACGACTGGTCGGCCCAGATCCCGCCAAGCGCGGTGCCCACGAAGCTGAACAGGGTCGCGAAGCAGACGATGCCGTAGATCATCCGGGCAAGGGCGTCCGCCGTGGCCTTGTCGAGCGTGCGCGTGAAGACGCCGCGCAGGATGTAGATCACGGCCAGCATCCCCGCGAGGAACGTCGACGCATAGCCCGTGACGACGACGACGACGTGGGTCGCGAGCCAGAAGTTCGAGTCGAGGACGGCCCGCATCATCTCGAGCGTGTCGCCCGCGAGGGCCAGGTGATGGGCGATCAGGAGCGTGGCGAAGCCGATCATGCCGGCCGCGGCGCTCCCGATCGCGTTCCTGTGGGTCGCCTCCAGGATGAGGCACAGGCCCACGGAGCCCCAGCCGATGAAGAGCGCCGAGGAATAGAGGTTCGTGACGGGGGGCCGGCCCTCGAGCCACATGCGGGTCGCGATCCCCGCGGTCGCGAGCACCCAACCGAGGCCCACGAGCCCGAAGGCCGAGAGCCTCGCGGGCTCGGGCCATTTGAGCCATGAGAGGGCCGCGAAAAGGAACGCCGCCAGGTAGATCATCATGCAGGCGTAAAAGGGCTCCGCGGAGTTGAAGACCGTCTCGATGCGCGTCTTGCGGACCTGCCTGTCAAAGCGTCTCTCGAGGCTCGTCCCGTACAGCCGGACAATGTGCTCGAAGCTCGCCGGCTGGTTCTGCCGCCAGGCGTAGCCCATGCCGGCGTAGGCGAGGACCGAAGGGTTGATGTCCCCCTTGCCGAACGTCTCCAGGAGCGCGTGGCCCGCATTGTGCCACTCGTTGGGGTCGGCGACGTCATCGTCCGGCGGAATCGCGAGGAGGTCGGTGCTCTCGGCCATCGCCACGAACTTCTGGCCCTCCGCGATCAGCGCCGACGCCTTCGCCTCGTCGTAGGGCTTTCCGGCCTCCTTCGCCTGGACCGCGGCGACCCCGTCCGAAAGGTTCTCGCGCAGGCGGAGCAGCTCGCCGAGGAAGTCCTTGCCCCCCTCAGGAATGAGGGCGCGCCTGAGCCTCAGGTAATGGGAAAGGTTGCCGTAGAGCTGGACCACGGCCGCCTGGAAGCGGGTCCTCGACTGGGGAGGGACGGGATCGGCGAGCTTCTCCTGGGCCTCGATCTGGGAAAGGTACGGAGCGATCTCGTTGAAGGACATCCTTCGCTGGCTGCTCGAGATGATCCCGACCAGGGCCGCGATCTGGTCGGACGTCTTCTCATAGTGGATCTTGAGGTTGTCGTCGTTCTTGCCGATCAGTGAAAGCAGGTCCGTGTTGTCGACGACGAACACCCTGTAGGTGTCCGCCTTCTCCGGGAAGAAGAGGACGTCGAGGAGCCACTCGTCCGGCGTGATCTCCCTGTCGTCGGGTGTCATGACCCTCTGCCTGCCCTGGATCACGAGGAGCGTGCTGCGCGCCACCGAGTCGAGCGGCTTCATCCGGCCCTCGGAAAGGACGGGCAGCCGCCCGAACGCGGTCAC
>CAZHPC010000252.1:0-2599 GCA_964534685.1 uncultured Opitutaceae bacterium | reverse complement strand
GGGCCTCGATGTAGGAGCGGTAGTCGGCCAGCAGGAAGTACTCGTCGCGGTCGAGCAGCGAGCGGACGAGGGGCTCGAACAGCTCGCGGTCGCCTCGCGCGAACGCGCCCGAGGCGACCGACTCCAGCACGGCGCGCAGCTCGGGGTCCCGCTCGCAGAGCTCACGGGGGGCGTAGCCCTCGGCCCGCCTCCGGGCAACCTCGTCCGCCGTCATCCCGAACAGGAAGAAGTTCTCGGGGCCGACCTCCTCGCGGATCTCGACGTTCGCGCCGTCGAGCGTGCCGATCGTCAGCGCCCCGTTCATGGAGAACTTCATGTTGCCGGTGCCGGAGGCCTCCTTGCCCGCCGTGGAGATCTGCTCCGAGAGGTCGGCGGCCGGGTAGATCCGGTGGGCGCTCTTCACGCTGAAGTCGGGAAGGAACACGACCCGGAGCTTGTCCCGCACGTCCGGGTCGGCGTTCGCGACCTCGGCAACCGAGCTGATGAGCTTGATGATGAGCTTCGCGGTGAGGTAGCCGGGCGCCGCCTTCCCGGCGAAAATGACGGTGCGCGGGGCGACCTCCAGCCTGGGGTTGGCCTTGAGGCGCAGGTACTGCGTCACGACGTGCAGCACGTTCAGGTGCTGGCGCTTGTACTCGTGGATGCGCTTGACCTGGATGTCGAACAGGCTGGCCGGGTCGACGGCGACGCCGGTCGAGGACGCGATCACCTTTGCCAGGCGCTCCTTGTTCGCGCGCTTGACCCGGGCCCACTCGGCGAGGAACGCGTCGTCCCCCGCCGCGGCCTCAAGCCGCCTCAGCTCATCGAGGTCCCTGATCCAGCGGTCGCCGATGCGGCCCGTGATGAGGCGGGTGAGCCCGGGGTTGGACAGCGCCATGAAGCGGCGCGGCGTCACGCCGTTCGTCTTGTTCGAGAACTTCTCGGGCCAGAGGTCGTGGAAGTCGCGAAGCACGGTCCGCTTCAGGAGCTCCGTGTGGAGCGCGGCGACTCCGTTGATGGCGTGGCTGCCGACGCACGCGAGGTTGGCCATGCGCACGTACTTCTCGTAGCCCTCCTCGATGAGCGAGAGGCGCCGCACCCGGTCCAGGTCGCTCGGGTACTTGGCGCGCACGTCGTCCAGGAAGCGGTGGTTGATCTCGTAGACGATCTCGAGGTGGCGCGGCAGGACGCGCTGGAAGAGCTGGAGCGGCCAGCGTTCCAGCGCCTCGGGGAGCAGCGTGTGGTTCGTGTAGGCGAAGGTGCGGCGCGTGATCTCCCACGCGCGCTCCCAGTCCAGCCGGTGCTCGTCGACCAGGAGGCGCATCAGCTCGGCCACGCCGATCGACGGGTGCGTGTCGTTGAGCTGCACGTCGTACTTCAGGTGGAAACGGTCGAGCGTCTTCTCCTGCTGGAGATAGATGCGGATCATGTCGCGCAGCGAGCACGACACGAAGAAGTACTGCTGCTCGAGGCGCAGCTGCTTGCCGGCCGCCGGCTCGTCATTCGGATAGAGGACTTTTGTGAGGTTCTCCGAGGAGACCTTGTCGTCGACGGCCCGGTAGTAGTCCCCCGCGTTGAACGCCTGGAAGTTGAAGGAGTTGCTCGCCTCGGCCTTCCAGAGCCGCAGCAGGTTGACGGTGGCGACCCCGTAGCCCTGCACCAGGGTGTCGAACGGCGTGCCCACCACCATCCGGTCCGGGATCCACCTCACCGCGTGCTGGCCGCGCTCGTCCGTGAAGGGCTCCGTGTGACCGCCAAGCTTGACGTCGAAGGCGATCTCGGGCCGGGGTATCTCCCACGGGTACCCGAGGCGCAGCCAGTTGTCGCTCTTCTCGACCTGCCAGCCGTCGCGGATCTCCTGCTCGAAGATCCCGAACTCGTAGCGGATGCCGTACCCGATCGTCGGGATCTCGAGCGTCGCCATCGAGTCCATGTAGCAGGCCGCCAGCCTGCCGAGGCCCCCGTTCCCGAGGCCGGGCTCCTCCTCCTGGTCGAGCACGTCGTCCAGGTCCCTGCCGAGCTGTTTCAGCGCCTCGGACGCCTGGTCGTAGAGCCCGAGGTTCACGAGGTTCTTGCCCAGCTGCGGCCCGATGAGGAATTCCGCGGAGAGGTAGACCGCGGTGCGGCTCGCGTGATTGAAGTAGGTCTTCGAGGTGCGCACCGAGTTCTGGAGCACCCGGTCGCGCACCGCGTAGGCGACGGCGAGGTAGTAGTCGTTCCTCGTCGCGACCTCGGGGAAACGCCCGATCATGCTGAAGAGCTTCCCCTCGATGGCCCTTCGAAGGTCCTCGACGTCCCCCTGCGAGCCGCCGCGGGGGCGCTCAGGGGAAGCTCCCGACGGGGTCGGGGCGGGACTGCGCTTGGGGTTGGCGGAGGAACCCATGCTTCAGGTGGCCGGGTGCCTTGGGGGATTCGGGGACGTTCGTCAGTCGGGGCTGGCGCGGAGCACAAGCCCTGGGGGTGATCCCTTTATATTCCTCCGGCTGGGTCCCGCCAAGGACAAAGGGTGCCCGGAGGGCTGGCCGGCGCTCGACTCACGGCGCCAGGCACGGGGGGTTACTGGGTGTCGCAGACCTCGACCAGCGCGACGCCGGTCGCGCCGCTCACGCTGCTTACCCGG
>CAZHPC010000251.1:0-2605 GCA_964534685.1 uncultured Opitutaceae bacterium | reverse complement strand
TGTCACGGATCAGTTCAAAACCAGCCACTCAGGATCGAATCAAAACCAGCCACTCTGAGGCAGGTGTGTTCATAGAAGTTGGTTAGTGCTGGGCAAGGAGGAACAGGTGTAATTGACGCCGAGGGCTGGGGCGCGGCCGAGGGTCGGCGCGGAGCGCCGACACGGGCACTGGGAAAGGGCCCCGCTGGAGCGGGAGGACATTGGGTCAGTCATTTGAGAGTGGAGATTGGACGACAGCGGTGTTTTTGAGGCGGTAGCTTTTGCCGGTGAAGGTGACGACCCGGGCGTGGTGCAGGAAGCGGTCGAGGATGGCGGTTGCGGTGGGGACGTCATGGAGCAGTTTACCCCAATCCTCGAGGGGCCGGTTGGAGGTCATGAGTGTGGAGCGGTTTTCGTGGCGGCGCATGATGACCTCCAAGAGGTACTCTCCGGAATGCTTGGGCAGTTGCTTTAGTCCCATGTCGTCGATGATGAGGAGATCGGGCTTTAGGTACTGGCGCAGAGCGCGGTCCTTCTCGTGGAGAGCCTCCTCCTGCAAGAAGTCTCCGATCAGATCGAAGATGGAGACGTAGCGAACGAGGCGGCCCTGCTTGATGGCCTCGTAGCCGATGGCTTGGGCCAGGTGGGTCTTGCCGAGGCCGGGCGGCCCGAGAAAAAGGACGTCGGCGGCCTCGGCGATGAACTGGCCGGCGGCCAACTCGAAGATCTCCTTCTTCGGGATCTGGGGGTTGAAGCGCCAGTCGAAATCCTCGAGCGGCTTGAGGCGCACGAACTGGGCCGTGCGCTTGCGGTTCTCCAGATGGCGCTGTTTGCGCACGTTGAGCTCGTCCTGGAGGATCAGCTCCAGAAACTCGCCGTGGTCGAGTCGGTTGGCGGCCGCCTCCTGAAGACGGACGGGAAGACTGCGGCCGAGGCCTGAGAGGCGGAGCAGGCGCAGTGTGGAGTCGAGTTGGGGGGTGGTCATGTTGGGAAAGCGAGGCGATAGGCGGACAGGTCGCGGATCAGGGGATGGGCCTGGAGGAAGCCGATCTGGACGACGTTGCTCGGGGCCGTGACGAGCGCTCGCAGGTCGCGCAGGCGGAAGCAGGCGCGCTCGAGGGCTTGGGCGGCGGCCCCTTCCAAGGCGTGGACGGGATGCTGTTTTGCGAGATGAAGGAGCCCTTGCAGGCTGCGAATGCCGTAGACACCGCGGTGGCGGTACATGGCCTCGGCCCAGGCGCCGCAAGCAGGCCCGAGGCGCCGGCAGAGGCCGAGGAGATACTCTGGGCCCCGTTCGGCGAGAGCCTGCTTATGGGGATGGATATGGCCGGGATCGGTCGCGAAGCGACCGGGCTCGACCCGGGCATGGACGCCGATCGGCTCCATGCGCTGGCTGTAGAGGCGAACGAGCCGCGAATCCGCGCGCACCCACACCTTGCGCCCGGCGTACTCCGGCGGCGCCGAATAGTACGCCTTGGCAAACTCGACATGACCGTCGCGGTGGACGCAGCGTGGGGCCTCCTCGAAGCTCGGGAATACCATGGCCGGAAGCGGCCGCAGGGCTGGCCGCTCCACCGAGAGGAAGCGCTTGAGGACCTGTTCCCTCACGGTGCCGTGGATGCGGGTGTCGGCGACGGTCCTCTCCCAAACCTCCAGAAACTGGTTTTGCTCGGCCAAGCTTGTGAACTGGCGGCCCTTGAGGGCGTTGTCCTGGACGTAGTCGACGCCGCGCTCGACCTTGCCCTTGTGCCGGGGCATCGCCGGCTTGGTCGGCATGAGGACAGTCCCGTAGTAGGTGCAAAACTCGAGCAGCTTCGGATTAAGCTCCGGGTCGAACCAGTCGGCCTGGATAACGCCGGCCTTCAGGTTATCGATCACGACCCGGGCGGACACCCCGCCGAAATGCCGGAATGCGTTCTCTATGCAGCGCAGGAAGACCTCGGTCGACTGGCGCCACACTGCCTCGGTGTAGCCCTTCCTGGAATGGCTCAACACACAGCGAAAGAGGTGGGGGCGTCGGCGACGACCGGCCTCCACGACCCACGCTGCGCTCCCGAAGTCCACCTGCATCTCCTCGCCCGGGGCGCACTCGATACGCCGGAACGGCGGGTCGATGCTGGCGGCAAACTTATGGGCAAAGCGCTTTACGGACTGATAGCTGCCCGTGAACGCATGGTCGCTCACCAGGTCCTGGTGGATGCGCTTGAGCGACAGGCCGCTCGTCAGTCCGGTCTCGATCTCGGCGGCAAATGAACTGCTGTCGCTCTTCCTGCCGGCCGTGAAAGCCGTGGTCGAAATGGCTGGTTTTGCCTCCACCTCGAGCGTCTCGGACCCGAGGGTCGAAATGGCTGGTTTTGAATCCACCTCTCCCTCGAAAAACCCGGTGGTCACTATGGCTGGTTTTGACCGCAAATACCGGCCCACCGTCTCCCGGTTAATAGCCAGCTCCCGGGCGATCCGGCGAGCGGACCAACCCCTCTGAGCTAACGTAAGTATCGAATGTTGAAGGCTCACAATGAGGCGGTTCATCGCGCTCTTTTGCGATCTTCATCGCATCAAGCGCAACCCCTCAGAGTGGCTGGTTATGAATCGATCCTACCTGGCTGGTTTTGACCGTCCCATGACA
>CAZHPC010000250.1:0-2613 GCA_964534685.1 uncultured Opitutaceae bacterium | reverse complement strand
GAGTCTCTACTTGACGCTCGCTCGCGCACCCGGCTTTAGATCCATCGGATTGTCGTACGAAAGATTCCAGTCCGCAGACTCATTGACTGGCTCCGACCTGAGCCCAAGCACTGAATAGGCGCATGCCGCGCCCAGGATCGCACCGGAAATCATGTCGAAGAAGTAATGGTAGTGCAGGTACACCGCGCCGAACATGAGCCCCGCGGCGGGCGCGCTGAACGACAGCGCGACCCGCGGATACCGGTACCAAGTCCAGATGAGCGTGAAGACGCACACACCCGCATGCAGGCTCGGCCAGGCGTCTACGCCCAGGCAGCAACTGACCAGCCAGTTGTTTAGGGAGGCCGGTACATCCGAATAGACGATCGGGGCAAGGGCCCCTTGGTGGCCGAAGAGAGGCCCGCTTGCGGGAAAGAGAAGGTAACCCGAATACCCAAGCGCATAGAGCCTGAGGAGGCCCATCTGGAGGCGCCCCGTCCAGCGCGATAGGACGAACGCCTCCGCTAGGAAAAGATAGAGGAAGAAGACGAGGAAGCTCGAATACCCCAGGACCGCGAGCGTGCTTATCCAGGGGGAGTTCAGGTTCTGGAACAGCGCCGCCGGGTCGCGCCTGAACAGGGTCTGGTCGATGGCATTGAGAATGCGGTCTGCCCTCCAGCCGGGCGATGCGTTCATCATGCAGCCGATGAGCGCGTAGCAGAGGTTGATGATCGAGAAGTTGGCGATGAGGGCGGCCCGGATGCGTCCCGTGTCGGGCTCGAGGAGGAGCCATCTAAGCCCGACCACGTACAGTGCTAGGCAGACAATCCAGGCCACGAAACAGACGCCCAGGTAATGGGGCTCCATGACAACGCGGACGAGGGATGCCGCCAGCAGCGGAATCGCGAACCAGCCGGAAGCCCTGCGCAGGTCGGAGGAAATGGCTTCGTGCGAGACCGCTATCAACTGCCCCGACGCCGCCCTTTCAAGGCTCGATTGCGGTCGTTCGGGAGTCTGCATTTCTCGCGGCCTCAGACCGCAGTCCATCATGGCAGTTCCTTTGATTCGGCAGTGCGTTCGAGCCAGCCGCTGCTTCTCGCGGCCTTTGGTGCAGCCGCGCGATTCGTTCATCGTAATGCTCGTTGTTGTCAGCCACGTACAGCATCGGAATGCTAAGAAACGCCTCTCGTTCCCATAAGATGCCCTCGATGTCGCGGTCGATGTCGCCTGCGGGTGCAGCCAAGTCAACACGGAAAACTGAGCCCAGTGGACCATATTCGATACCGGCAGAGGCAATTTCCAGTCTGCCGTCATCCATATTTCGCCGCACCCGCGGGACCTAGCCCGGTTCATGGTCGCTGGGAAGACTGCGACAGGATACCAAATCGAGATGCAATTTTTTTGAGGTCTAGGCCCGATTTCTCAAGCGCTGGGTATTCGACGGGTGTGCACTCCTCGATCAAACAGAAGATTTAAGAAAGAGAGCCACCAACAGCTGTGTTAACGCAAAGACCCATTGGAGAGCGGCAATAAACGAGCGGGTTCGAGTCCCGTCCATCCCGCCATTTTAAGCGATGCTCGTTCGGTCGACTACTCACTCAGTACCCCCGTCGACCCCTGGCCCAACGCCATAGGGCTTACGCGCTGCCCCTCACGGCACGCTGGTCAGGAAACGTGCGTGGAACGTCTGCCCGGCGGCGCCGGCGACGCGGAACGTTAGCCGTACCGTCGGTGAAAGCCGGTCAACGGCCACTCCGGAATCAGCGCGAACCAGCTTAAGCGCGGATGCTGCCAATTCCATTGTAATGGCAGTATTGTTGACTTGCGTCGGGTCGCTCACAGCAACGTCCCAAAAGGCTCCCTTGGCTTGAAGAAGAACACTGGCCATTCTGTCCACCGTGACGATCCCGATGGCTGAGCGCCCATCACTCCAGAAGTTCGCCGCCGTCAGGCCGAGCGAGTCCACGCGCACTGCCTGGATTCGATCGGAATTTGCCAGTACCTCCACTCTCGGATGCTTGGCATAGTCGGAGACCTGCGCCGCGCTGTATCCGGGCAACAGCACATACGAATACGTTGCTCCGGCTGGATTCGTTCCGTGGGAAAGCCAGAGTGTAAGATAGTTACGGGATACGGACTTTGTGGTTTCGTTCCAAACGCCCGATCTTGCCTCTCGCAATCCATACAGCGTGGCGGGCGCCGGGAAAAAATAGCCGATATCCGCACCTTCCGTCTGGCCCGCCAGGTGAGCCCAGGTCACGTCCCTCATATCCTCTGACACGCCAAGCGCTCCCGTCCTTCGCGTGCCGTCCACCGTAAGCGTCGTGTCGCCGCCACCATGCAGGAGGCGGTTTTCGACGATGGTTTCGATCGGCCGAGAATCGCCGCTGCAGATATCGCTGCCCAAACAAACAACCTCTCTGTCGAACATGAACCATGACTTCTTCGCTGTAAGCGTGCTACCCCACGCCCGGAGTTTCATTCCAGCCGCCCCGTAGGCGCCGAGCGAGGCACCGCCGACCCAGGTCGTCGCCGGAGCCTCGCTTTGGCCTGATGCGGGCTCGCGTACCTGACTCACATCGATCGTGGTGCCGGGAAGGCGGTGCGGATCAACGGTTGGCCAGAAGTCGTCGT
>CAZHPC010000249.1:0-2621 GCA_964534685.1 uncultured Opitutaceae bacterium | reverse complement strand
CCCTCGAGGAGGAGTTCAGGGCATTCGCGGCCGACGGCGCCGACGGCCTCGCCCCGCTCCTTTCAAAGTGCGCCGCGGCCTTCGGCCTCAGCGAGATTGACGAGGCGAGCGTGATATTCGCAGAGCCGGCGTCGGAAACGGTATGGGACACCGAGAGCCTTGAGCACCACCGCAGCATGGCTCCGGAGAGCCTGCTCGCACGCGACCGCCTTCAGGCCGAGGACGACGCCAGGCGGGCGTTCCTTGGCCTCGTTGCCGAGTGGAGCAGGCAGGGCTTCCGCGTCGCGTTCGCGGCAGCAAAGGAAGGCGAGGAAAAACGCCTTCGCGAGATCCTCTCGGAGCTGCCGGGCCTATCCGGCATCGACCCCGTCTTCCTGCGCGGGAGCCTGAATGAGGGGTTCCGGCTGACGGGCCGAAAAGACGCCGAGCTGTCCATCGCGCGGGGGGCGCGCGGCCTTGTGTTCGTGACGGAGACGGAGGTCTTCGGGCGCAAGAGGACGCGGCGCGGGGGCGCGGGGCGGCGCGCGCACGTCTCGGTCGCCCAGGTCGACCAGCTGCTCGATTTCTCGGAGCTGGTGGAGGGGGACTTCGTGGTCCACCTCCAGCACGGGATCGCTCTCTACCGCGGCCTCACGAAGATCGACACGGCGCAGGGCCTTCGCGAGGTGATCTCGCTTGAGTTTGACGACGGCGTGACACTCCACGTCCCGCTGCAGGAATCGCACCTCGTCAGTCGCTACGTCGGTCTGGGCCGCGCAAAGCCCCAGCTCGGGCGGATCGGCACGGGCCGATGGGAAAAGGCGCGGCGCACCGTCGAAAGAGCCACCGTCGACCTGGCGGCCGAGCTCCTTCTGATCCAGGCGAGTCGCGAGGCACAGGCGGGGTTTGCATTCCCCGAGGACACACAGTGGCAGCGCGAATTCGAGGCCTCCTTCCCGTTCACCGAGACGCCGGGCCAGTCGAAGGCCATCGAGGAGACAAAGCGCGACATGGAAAGGACCCGCCCCATGGACCGCCTCATCTGCGGCGACGTCGGTTTCGGCAAGACGGAGGTCGCCCTCAGGGCCTCCTTCAAGGCTGTCCAGGCGGGAAAGCAGGTAATCGTCCTGGTGCCCACCACCGTCCTCGCCCAGCAGCACCTCAACACGTTTCGGGAGCGCATGGCGGGCTACCCGGTGGCTATCGAGATGCTGAGTCGCTTCCGCTCGCGCGCCGAGCAGCGGACGATCCTAGAGGCCGTGGCCACCGGCGGCGTTGACATCCTGATCGGGACCCACCGGCTCCTTCAGCGCGACGTGGTCCCGAAGGACCTAGGGTTGCTGATCATCGACGAGGAGCAGCGCTTCGGCGTGAAGCACAAGGAGGTCTTCAAGAAGCTCAGGACGACGGTAGACGTGATCTCGATGAGCGCCACGCCGATCCCGAGGACGCTCTACCTCGCCCTCACGAGCGCTCGGGACATGAGCGTGATCGACACCCCCCCGGTCAACCGCCATCCCATCCAGACGATCGTCAAGACCTACGATGAGACCATCGTCGTCGACGCGATTCGCCACGAGATGCGCAGGGGCGGCCAGGTGTTCTACCTGCACAACCGCGTGGGGACAATCGACCTCGTCGCGAGACGCCTGGGCGAGCTCATGCCGGACCTGACCTTCGGCGTCGGGCACGGGCAGATGCACGCGGCCGACCTCGAGAGGGTGATGACGGAATTCGTGGCGGGCAGGTACAACGTGCTCGTCTGCACGACCATCATCGAGAGCGGCCTCGACATTCCGAACTGCAATACCCTGATCATCGATGGGGCCGACCGCTTCGGGCTCTCGCAGCTCTACCAGCTCCGGGGGCGGGTCGGCAGGTTCAAGCACCAGGCGTACGCCTACCTGCTGCTCCACCGGCACACCCGGCTCCTCGATTCAGCGCGCCAGCGCATGAACACGCTGCGCCAGCACACGCAGCTTGGCGCGGGCTTCCGAATCGCGATGCGCGACCTTGAGTTGCGGGGCGCCGGCAACCTGTTGGGCGCCGAGCAGAGCGGGCATATCGTCGGGGTCGGCTTTGAGCTTTACTGCCAGCTCCTGCGCCAGTCCGTAGCACGCCTGCGCGGCGACAAGTCGGCGGCGGCCATACGCGCCAATGTAAAGCTGGACTTCGTGTTCGTCGGGGAGGGCGCGGCCGCGGATGGAACCCCGGTCGGCCGCCACGAGGACGGGTACACGGCACTCAAGGACGCCGAGGATAGGGCGGGCGGCCCCGAGATCAGCCGCGTCCAGGCACGGATCGCCACGTCCTACATCGCGGAGACCCGCCTCAGGATCGACATCTATCGCAAGCTGGCGATGGCCGACTCCCGCGAAACCGTGAGGAAGATCGAGGAGGAGCTGAGGGACCGGTTTGGAAAGCCTCCGGAGGAAGTTCGCACCCTCCTGCAGGTGACCGAGATCCGTGTCTTGGCGGAACAAAAGGGTATCCTATCCGTCGAATCCGAATCGAATCGCCTCAAGTGCCTGCGCGGCACCGGCCAACGGGACGACTGGGTGATGATCGGAACCCGGTTTCCAAGGTTGACCGCGCCCCGCCCGCACCTACGGTTGAAGGAGATTATCGCCTTTCTGAACCAT
>CAZHPC010000248.1:0-2623 GCA_964534685.1 uncultured Opitutaceae bacterium | reverse complement strand
AGCTCCTCGGCAAGCGCCTGCCGGATGGCCTCGCGGTATTGGATGACGGGCATCGCTTAGTTGAAGAAGAGCCTGCCGCCCGATGTGCGCTCGCCGGGATTGTCGGCCTCCCAGTAGACGTCCTTCCGGAGGTCGCCGGCGGTCGGGAAGGGGCTCGCCTCGGCGAAGTTGGCCGAGATGTCGGCTTCTTCGCGGACCTCGGCGTCAATCTTCTCGGCCAGGGCCAGGTCCATCACACCCTCGGCGACGAGCTCATTCTGGAAGACCTGGATCGGGTCCTTGGTCCTGCGGTACTCCTCGATCTCAGCCTTGGCGCGGTAGGTGTTGTCCGGATCCGCGACCGAATGGCCCCGGTACCGGTAGGTGTCGATCTCGACGATCGCGGGCCTGCACCTCTCGCGGGCCTGCTCGAGGAACGGGGCCATGAAGGCGCGCACCTCGTAGAGGTCGTGGCCGTTGCACTCGCCCCACGGCATCCCGTAGGCCTCGGCCCGCCGCGAAAGCTCCCCGGCCGAGGATCGCGCTTGGCTCGTGCCCATCGAGTAGCCGTTGTTCTCGATCACGAACACGACGGGCAGCTCCCAGAGGGCGGCGAGATTGTAGGCCTCGTGGACGGCGCCCTGGTTCACAGCGCCGTCCCCCATGAAGGTCATGCAGGCTCCCTTGAGACCCTTGTACTTTAGGCCGTACGCCAGGCCCACGCCGAGGGGCACCTGGCCGCCCACGATGCCGTGTCCGCCCCAGTAGTTGCGCGAGGGGTCGAAGAAATGCATGGAGCCGCCCTTGCCCTTTGAGCAGCCGGTCGCCTTGCCGTAGAGCTCGGCCATGAGCGGGTTCATCTCCATCCCCACAGCGATTGCGTGTCCGTGGTCGCGGTACGCGGTTATCACGTGGTCGTCCTTGCCCATGAGCGAGCAGCAGCCGACGGCCACCGCTTCCTGGCCGATGTAAAGGTGGAGGAAGCCGCCGATTTTCTTGGCCTGATAGGCCCTCAGGCTGCGCTCCTCGAACCTCCTGATGCGCAGCATTATGCGGTAAAGCCCGATCTTCTGCTCGACCGACAACACCGCGTTCACAGGCGCCCCGGAAAAGTCCGGCTTCCCGGTTCCCGGGTCGCTCTGGCCTATTGCTGGGGCGCTTGGCTTCGTGGTCACGGTGTGTGGAACGGAAGAGTTTTCAGATGGATATGTTGGAGATCAAGCGCGGTTTTTCAATCGGTCGCCGGGATTATTTCCTCGGTCTCCACCCGCACGGGCTTCCCGGGCCGGCAGTCGGCCCTCAGGGCCACGAAGCGATCCCGGTACCGGTCATAGGTGGGCCACAGCGCCGCCCGGTCGGTCTCCGGAATGGGAAGGGCTTCCACCGCCTTCCGTGAGAAGAACCCGAAGCGGCCCTCGGAGATGTCCAGGGGGAGCCCGGGCAGGGGGCGGCGGCACCGGAAGAGGAACATGAGCCAGTGCGACTGGCCCTCGTAGGCCTTCTCGGCAATCACCGAGAACAGGTGCAGGTCCGCGACCCCTATCCTGAATCCCGTCTCCTCGCGCGTCTCGCGCACGGCGCATTCGAACGGCGACTCGCCGGTCGCCATCTCAAGCTTGCCGCCGATCGGGCTCCACACCCCCTTGTTGGGCGCCTTCGCCCTCAGGAGCAGCAGGTGCTCGCCCGCGGCGTTCTCGAGAAAGACGAGCACGGCGATCCTATAGGGCATCGTGCTGCCTTTCATATCCGAGCCCGTTTCCCCTATGAAGGCTCGTTTTCGCTTTGAAAATCTGGATTCTGTTCTCACGTGAGTTTCGCCGGTTGTCACCGTCTTTGATCGTTACTGGCCGCCTTTTGCGATCTCATTTGACCCGGGCGTCGAACGTGAAGGCCTCAGGCGGTCCCATCGCGAGCCTCCGAAACTCAGGATGGATGGGGTTCAAGACGAAGTTGAACTCCCCCAGCGTCACGACGCTTGGAACCCGCAGGACAGGGGATACGCCCTTCTTCAACCAATCGCCTCCAAATCGCCGCGTGGAGTCCGGCGCCGGGACCTGCCGCCAATCATCCGGGAATTTCTCCGGAGCGTGAAGCAGATCGAGGTCGAAGCGTACCGGGATAATGGTCCACGCCGCCGCTGTGAGCAGCTCCCGGTCCTCAGCGTTGGCGAGGACCTCCAATTGGGCCAGCGAGCGGTTCTCCGACGTGTAGACCGCACGGACGCCGAGAGGATTCCACCTGCCTGGAAACTCGGCGGCACCACGCCCGTCAAATGCCCTGAAGGCGAGCTTGGTCTTGCAGATCCGCCAGGCCGTGATCAAGCGAACACTCCATATTCCAGGCGTCCCAGCACATGCTCGACCTCCCTGGCGCCCTGCTCGGACGCCATGAGCGAGAGGGGGGTTCGTCCGCCAAGAACGCGGAGCGGCCTTGCGAGCCAGCCGCGCGCCCTGTCCTCGTCCTCCAGCACGTCCACGGCGCGGACGAACACCCTCATCAGCCGGGCGACCCGCTCGGACTCGTCAGGCTTGAGCTTCCCCCTGGCGCCCAGCCGGCGGAGGATGGTCTTCTCCGAAATATTAACATAGGGCGCGATCCCCGACGGCTGCACGCCGAAGGCAACGGCGAGGTGGCGAAGAATGCC
>CAZHPC010000247.1:0-2632 GCA_964534685.1 uncultured Opitutaceae bacterium | reverse complement strand
GATCGCGCTGCCGGTCGTGGCGGCGTCATTCATCTCGATGATCTCGATCAACGACTTGCAGCGCCGCGTCGCCCGCTACCGGGAGATGCGCGCCATGTTGGACGACAGCCGCAGGCAGATCACCTTCTGCCAGACCTGGAACAGCCTGGAACGCCTCGTCCTTAGGACTGAGCGGGCGCTTCTCCAGGAGGTACTCGAGTGGCACTCGATCACGAGTTTCTCCGAGTCGCACTGAGCGGCCGCCGCCGGCCCGCGGCTAGAAGAGTGGCTCGTTGTTCTTCGGGTCGTCCAGGAGGGCCTTGAACCTCGGGTCGTCGTGCAACGGCAGCCAGCCCGGGTCGTGGAGCTCGTTGTGGACGTTCGCCCCGTAGGGAACCCTCAGGAGCCGGGTAAGCTCGGCGATCGCCTTGTCCTTCTCGCCGACCCATGCAAAAATCTGCGCGCAGGAGAGGCTTTTGGCGGGCCCGTCCACGGCATCCTTCGACTCGGGCACAAGCTCGGCGACCTTGGCGACCGCCGCCAGGGCTCCTTCTCGGTCGCCCAGGACCGCCTCCGTGAAACCAATGACGAGCCACAGCGAGGAATTGGACGGCTCCTTCTGCAGCTGCGCCTTCAGGATCGGCAGGAGCTTCTCGAAACGTGCGCGTCCGCCGGGCAAGTCCCCGCTTCCCACGTGGTCGATTGCCATCATGAAGTCCTGTGCCCAGCGAGGATTGCCACCTCCGTCATAATACGGCTGCCGCTCGTCCAGGCGCACCGCGAGGGCAAAGTCGCCCGACTCGCGCGCCCAGATCTTGTGGAAGTCGATCGCCTCGGGGTCATCCTTCCTGGTGGCTTCCAGGCCGGCGAAGAATGCGTCTCCGTCTGCGGTCGAACCGCTCGCAAAATAAGCTCCGGCCGCCAAGAGATACCTCCAGACGAGGACGTCGGCGTGGGTAATCTCTACGACGCGCTGCACCTCGGCCCGGGACTCATCGTAATGGCGCATGGCTAACAGCTGCGCCGAGAGCGTGCTACGGTAGCGCAGGTTCTGGGGATCGAGTTCGAGCGACTTGCGAAAGTTTGCCACGGCGTCCGCCCACCGGCCCTGCCGCCTATAGATGAGGCCCAGCGAGCCGAAGGCCTCGGGCGAGTTGGGACGGATGGTCTGCAAACGGCGGTACTGCGACGCGGCGGACGTGTAATCGCGGTAGCCGTAGTAATAATAGTCGCCCTGCATCTCGATCACGACCGGGTCGTCGGGCGCCAGCCGCACGGCGGTCTCGATCGCGCCCTTCGCCTTCGCGAGCCGCGTCGCAGACTCGTCCACCTCGTTGAAGTATGCCCCCGCATTGATCGCGCCAAGAAGCGCCCAGGCCTGGGCAAACGAGGGATCGAGCTGCACGGCGTCGACGAGCCATTTCTCCTGGAGCGAAAGGTCGACGCTGTTGCCCTCATAGGCCGCACGCGCCTTCAGGTAGAGGTCGTAGGCGTCGGGGTTGCTGGTCGGCTTGCGGTCGAGGAGCGACTGTTCGGCGGGGGAAATCGCGGCCTGCAGCGCCGCCGCTATGGCCTGCGAGAGCTCGGCTTGGATCGCGAAGACGTCGGTGATGTCCCGGTCGTACGCCTTTGCCCAGACGTGCTCGTCCGTGGCGGCGTGAATCAGCTGGCCCGTGACGCGGACCTTGCTGCCGGCCCGCCGGACGCTGCCCTCGAGGATGTACGTGACGCCGAGCTCCTTCGCAATCTGGCGGATGGGTTTTGTGGTGCCGCGGTACTGCAAGACCGACGTGCGCGAGACGACCCGCAGGTCGTGGATGAACGAGAGGTTTGTGAGGATGTCCTCCTGCATGCCATCGGCAAAGAAGGCGCTCGCGTCCTTCTCCTCGCTCATGTTGTCGAACGGAAGGACCGCGATCGACTTGTCGGTCGCCGCGGGCGAAGCAGGCGCCGCCACGGCGGCAGGCTGCTCGGCGACCGCCGGCTTCCCCGGCTTGAACGAAAAGAAAAGCGCCGCGCCGATGCCGACCACGAGAACCCCGGCCGCTCCCCAGACCCAGCCGGGCACCGGAGCCTCGACCGGCGCAGGCGAAGCGGCCGGGGCAGGCGCCTGAGCTGGCTGCGCCCGAACGGCGGCCGTCGCGGCCTGGCGCGGAGCCTCAAGGAGCTTCTTCACCTGGCCCACGAATTCGGGCGAAGGCATGCCGTGCGGCAGGCGCGTCCACTGGTAGCGCATGAATTCCTCGGGCACCACCGCGGCCGACTCGAGTGTGCCGTCAATCACGACAGGGGTTATGAAGGCCACGCCGCCTGCCATGTCGTGCGTGCGCTCCACCCCGAGCTTCCACTCTCGCCGGAAATAGCCCTCCACCCTCGACTGCGTGTGGGCCGAGATGATGGGCAGGAAGAGCGCGCACTCGCGGATCTGCTTCTTAATCTTTGCATCCCACGAGTCGCCGCCCCGCAGCTCGTTCTGGTCGAACCAGACCTCCATGCCGAATGCGCGCAGCGCATCCGCAATCCGCCGCGCGGCCTCGGTATCCTCGCGGGAGTAGCTCAAAAAAACGGCTCGGCTACCCGTGCTGGAGATATCCTCAGGCATGACTTGCGCACGTGTATGGCCATGAGGGTCATACCTTGCCAGCCCAAAGGC
>CAZHPC010000246.1:0-2638 GCA_964534685.1 uncultured Opitutaceae bacterium | reverse complement strand
TGAGGCAGTCCCGGTGCAGGCGCCGGTTGTCGCGGTGACCGAGTCCCACATCACCAAGGCGCCGGCGACGGTCGCCGCCGAGTCCGCGTCCCGGTCGCCGTTCGGCGACGGGATAGGTGTCACCCTTTCGGATTTTCGCGAGCCGGCGCCGGACACCGCGCAGCGCGCCGTCTTCGGCTCGGACCGCGAATTTGAGCCTGCGTCGACACCCGCCCGCATGCCGCAGGCCGATCCCCTCGCAGGGCTGGATCCGGCGGCCGAGCGCCGCGCACGGCTTCTCGCTCCGGCGCTTCCGGCTTACGCCTCAAGCGGCACGCGCGCCGTCGCGACCGACTGGATGAAGGCCAGGGCCTCCTCCAACGAGCGCATGTACGAGTCGATGGACCAGGGGCCCAGCGACAGGATGCTGGTCGGCTTCAGGTTTTGACCGTCTTTGGGGGAGACGGCGGCAGGCACGCGCCGCAGCCGTTCGCAAAGAAGTCGTTGCCCTTGTCATCGACCAGGATGAACGCGGGAAAATCCTTAACGTCGATCTTCCAGACGGCCTCCATCCCGAGCTCCGGGTACTCGAGCACCTCCACCTTCGTGATGTTCTCCTTCGCAAGGATCGCGGCGGGCCCGCCGACGCTTCCCAGGTAGAACCCCCCGTGCTTCTTGCATGACGCCGTCACGCCCGGTCCGCGGTTGCCCTTTGCGAGCATGACCATCGACCCGCCAAGGGACTGGAACAGGTTGACGTAGCCGTCCATGCGCCCGGCCGTGGTCGGGCCGAATGACCCGGAGGCGTATCCCGTCGGGGTTTTTGCGGGCCCCGCGTAGTAGACGGGGTGCCTCTTAAAATAATCGGGGAGCCCCTTGCCGGCATCCACCCGCTCCTTGAGCTTTGCGTGCGCCGCATCGCGGGCTACCACCATCGTTCCGGTGAGGGACACCCGCGTGGTCACGGGGTACTTCGAAAACTCGGCCCGGATCTCCTCCATCGGCCTGCTCAGGTCAATATGAACACCCGAGGTGTCCTTGAGCCTGCGCTCCGAGGCCGGGATGAAGCGTCCCGGGTCCGAGTCCAGCTTCTCAAGGAAGATCCCGTCGCGGGTGATCTTCGCCTTGATGTTGCGGTCGGCTGAGCACGATACGCCCATCCCGACCGGGCAGCTCGCCCCGTGCCTGGCCAGGCGGACGACGCGCGCGTCGAGCGCGAAGTACTTTCCCCCAAACTGCGCGCCGATCCCCGTCTGCCGGGCGATCTCCATCACCTTCGCCTCCCAGGCCGTGTCGCGGAACGGGCGCCCGAGCTCGTTGCCGGTGGTCGGCAGCGAATCCAGGTAGTGCGAGGACGCGAGCTTTAGGGTCTTCATGCACGCCTCGGCGCTCGTGCCCCCGACGACAAACGCCAGATGGTAGGGCGGGCACGCGGACGTCCCGAGAAGCGGCAGCTTTTCGGCGACAAACTGGGCGAAGCTCTTGGGGTTCAGGAGCGCCTTTGTCTCCTGGAAGAAGAGCATCTTGTTCGCGGAGCCGCCGCCCTTGGCGACGAAGAGCAGCTCGTACGACGCGCCCTTTGTCGCGTGAACATCGATCTGGGCCGGCAGGTTGGTGCCGGTGTTGACCTCGTTCCACATGTCGAGCGGGGCGGTCTGGGAGTAGCGTAGGTTCTCCTTCGTGAAACACTCGTAGACGCCGCGGCTCAGCCATTCCGCGTCGTCAGCCCCGGTCCAGACCTGCTCGCCCTTCTTCGCGAAGATGGCGGCCGTTCCCGTGTCCTGACACATGGGAAGGATCCCCTCGGCGGAGATCTCCGCGTTCTTCAGGAGCGTCAGCGCCACATACCGGTCGTTTGGCGAGGCCTCGGGGTCGCCAAGGATGGCGGCCACTTGTTCCAAGTGTGTCGTGCGCAACAGGAAGGCACTTTCGCGAAACGCGTTCTGGGCCAGGTAGGACAGCACGTGCGGGTCGACCTTCAGGATTTCGCGACCCTCGAATTGCGTCGTCTCCACGCCCTCCTTCGAGAGCAGGCGATATTCGGTGGTGTCCTCTGATAGGGGGAGGGGCTCCTGGTAGATGAACGGTGGCGTAGCCATGCCAAAATTATGCCCAACTCCGTCCCCAAGTAAAGGTGACCGTGGCCTGCGGCGGCGTGCCGCCTACTTGGCGGCGGCCATAGCCCTGACGACGGCGTGGAACCGCGGCAGGTCGGCGGGCGTGACGACCTCCCCGTTGGTCCTGCGCCAGCCGGCATAGCTGGGCCATATCCCACGGGAGAGGAAATTGTCGACGATCTTGGACATTCCAGCCACATGCAGGTAGTCCTTCTGCTCCTTCTCGTCGCGCGTGCGCGAAACCATGGTCTCGGGGATGGGCAGGATCCTTCCGCTCGAGACGTGTGCGAGATCGTTGAGCACGACAAGGGGTCGCGAATCCTCCAGGGTGGTCGCGGGTCGCGGGACCTCGCCCTGAAGGTACCGGCAATACTCGAGGTGGTTCTCCTCCAGCCCGTCGAACGGCCCGCTCAAGATCCTCTCGGTCCGCCCGTCCTTCCAGGAAACCTCGACCTGGCCCCCCACGGCATACCGCAGGACGGCCTTGTCGCAGATCACCGTCTCGGAGCTCGCGCTCGTGCCGGCGCAGGCGTGCGAGAGCG
>CAZHPC010000245.1:0-2682 GCA_964534685.1 uncultured Opitutaceae bacterium | reverse complement strand
GGACCTGGAGCGTGTCGCGCGCCGACTCGCCCGCGATCAGCATCATGATGAGGTGCACACGCTCCTCCGACATCGCGCCGTGGTGGCGCATGCCGGCCCGGCTGCGGCCTATGGCCAGGATGTACCTGCGCGAGGTCTTCACCCGGACGTGCGGAAGGGCCACCCCGAGCCCGAGGTACGTGGTCATCGCGCTCTCGCGGGCCTGCAGGCCCTTGAGGATTACGTCCCGCTTCAGGTCAGGGAACCTCGCAATGCAGACATCCAGGAGCTCTCCGAGCGCCGCCTCGAGCGTGAGGCTGCGCAGGTCAATGATCCGGCTCCGGGCGATGATTTTGTCGAGCCGCATGACGGGACCCGGCGCCTAGCGCTCCCACTCGAGAGCGCCCTTCTTGACCTCGTAGACGAGGCCAAGCGTCAGGACGAAGATGAAGAAAAGAATGGGGCCGAGGACCGATATGTGCTGGTGGAGGAATTCGCGGTAGATGAACACCCAGGGCAGGAGAATCACGATCTCCAGGTCGAAGAGCATGAAGAGGAGGGCCGTGACGTAGAACTTCACCGAGAACCGCGTGTGGACGACCCCCTGGCCGGCGATGCCGCACTCGTACGCGGAGTCCTTGATGCGGGTGTGCTTGGCGCGCTGGCCAAGCAGGTGGCTCGTGCCGATGATGACGGCGGTGATCGAGGCGGCGAGGGCCGCCTGGATCACGAAGGGAAGGTATGCGGCCGATGCCATTCTGGGATCACGAGCCTGCTTGCGGACACTTTCGGAGACAAGACGTTTGTATCCCGCGCGGCCCTAGTCCGCGTTGATCATCTTGGCGTCGTTGATGAGCGTGGAGCCGACGCCCAGCGTCTGGGCGAATTCTAGGGTCCGGATTTCGTCCGATATGGGCTCGAAGCCCTCGTGCTTTCGCCAGAGGTTGATCTTTGCCCGCATGAGCGCGTCCATCATGACGGGATCGGTGCTCAGCCAGATGAGCGGCTCGGACTTCGCGTACAGCGAGTTGAAGAAGGGTCCTCCGATGAACTGGTAGTGTTCGAGGCTCGCGATGCTGAAGCGCCACGTCTCGCGCAGCTCGGGGATCGCGCTCATCTCCGCGACGGCGGCCGGCGCCGTCGCCGGCGAGCGGAAGAAGCGCGCGGTGTTCGAGGCGTTCCAGAGGGTCGCGTTCACGAGCGCCCCGTTCACTCCCAGCACCTGGTGGTCCGTGTACACGGGCAGGTTGATCCAGAAGTCCGTGTCCAGGAAGAGCGGCGTCGCAAGGAAGCTCTTGCGGTCCTCCTCCTTCGTCGAGTTGTTCGGCACCCCCTCGGTCTGGTGGGCGGCAAAGATCGGGTCGAAGCGCTCCGGCAGCGGGCTGTCGTAGAACCAGACCGGGTCGTAGTACCGGTTGGACTCGAGCACGAACACCGGGTTGCCCCTGAAGGGGGTCTGGCCCGTCACGAGGTTGGGAAGGTAGCCGGTCATCCGCAGCCTGAGCTGGTTGAGCCCCACCAGGAAGATGTTGTTGTTCTGGTAGCCGCGCCGCTCAAGGGCCGCGATCACGGCCTTGACGAGGCCCGTGGGCGTCGCCATGCCCGGGCCCGAGTCCGAATAGATCTTCAGGCCCACCTTCTTCTTCGCGCCCGGCGCGATCTTTTTGCCCGAGATCTTCTCGTAGCTCGAAATGAGCTTCTCCACCTCGGTGTTATAGTCGGCGTCGGTGAAGCCCGGCAGGTGGACCTCCCAGACCGGCTCCTTGGGCAGCCGCTGCACCTCCGGTGTGAACTCGGCCCTGCACACGCTGATGCCGCCCGAGGCGAGAGCAGCCGCTATGACCGCAAGAGTGGGAATTCGCATGATTTGTACTATGGTAGTCGCCTTCGGCGGGACAAAGTTTCCAAAAAGGCTGACTTTGGGCTTCGGAGCGGTCCGGAAACTTGACAGTCTCGTGGCGCGGTTGAAAGTTGAAACTTCCTACGCAACGCAGGGCTTCAGGGGAGCCCCCGCGTGCTGTCCATGCCCGTCATCAAACCAAGCTGCGTTCGCGACCTGAAACTGCGCGTCAACCTCACCGAGGTCGTGTCGCGG
This sequence comes from uncultured Opitutaceae bacterium, assembly GCA_964534685.1. Classification (GTDB taxonomy): domain Bacteria; phylum Verrucomicrobiota; class Verrucomicrobiia; order Opitutales; family Opitutaceae; genus Palsa-1447. The sequence goes on along the minus strand of CAZHPC010000245.1, from coordinate 608 downwards.
GTCGTGGCCCTTCGCAAGGCGGGGGGGTCGCGCCAGAAGGGCCTTTGCCCCTTCCACAACGAGAAGACCCCCTCGTTCAACGTCGACTCGGACAAGGGGTTCTTCAAGTGCTTCGGCTGCGGAAAGGCCGGTGACGCGATCGATTTCATCCGGGAGACCGAGCAGCTCTCCTTCACCGAGGCGGTGGAGACCCTCGGCCAGCGCTACGGGGTCGCCATCGAGTACGAGGAGGGATCGGGGCCCAGCCGCGAGGAGCGGTCCCTGCGCCAGGAGCTGTTCGACCTGCACGAGCAGGCCGCCGGGCATTTTCACGAGGCGTTCAGGGGGGCGGGGCCCGCCGGCGATTTCATGAGGGAGTATTGGAGCAAGGAACGGAGGTTTCCGGCCGAGCTCGCCGAGGAGTTCAAGATAGGGGCCGCGGCCCCCGACGGAGGCAACCTGGGCTCCCTCATCCAGAGGAAGCGCTACTCGGAGGAGGCGATCCGCCAGTGCGGGCTGTTCTTCATCCGGGACGACGCCATGATCACGGTGGGCACCCTGCGGCCCCGCTTCAGGGGCCGGCTCATGATCCCCATCCGGGACCACCAGGGACGCGTCGTCGCCTTCAC
>CAZHPC010000244.1:0-2722 GCA_964534685.1 uncultured Opitutaceae bacterium | reverse complement strand
GCGAAGTAGCGCCCGACCGCGTCGTAGTCCCCCGCGAGGGAGAGGCCGATCATCGTGTAGGTGCCGTCCCTCAGCCACGAGTCCCGGTAGAAGAACACGTCCGCCATGACGTCCCCCGACGCGAACTGGTGGGACTCGATGGCGTCGATTGAATATTCAAACAGGCGGTCGAGCTTCGCGTTGTCGCTCCAGAGCGACATCCGCCCGGCCGCGACCCTTGCGTCATCCTCCTTGTAGCCTCCCAGGAGGTCCGCCCAGTCCTTGACAAATGACCCGTGAGCCGGATGCCGGGGTCCGGACTCGGTCGCGTCGATGCAGAGCACGACCTCGCGCGCGGAGTCGATCTCTTTGGCGAACCCGCCCTTGTCAACCGAGAGCGTCCTTCCGGAAGGGAGGGTCGCCATGTCGAGCACGGGACCCGGGGTTGTCGTCAGCACGGCGTTCTCGCCCCTCCACAGGGTGGTGAACTCCGCGAGGCCGCACGCGTCCTCGCTGTGGAAGGCCTGGGTGAACTCCGGATACTTGAACCGGGCGCTCAGGCGCAGGTCGACCGGGGCCGCGAAGGCGTACCGCACGAAAACAGGGGCCGGCCCCGCGTCCCTCCTCGAGGTGATCTCAATCGACACAAGCCCGTTGTCGGACCGGAGGCGGATGAAGCCGGGACGGGTTCCGTCGTGATGGTACTTGAGCGAACGCAGGTCCTGCCACTCGCTTCCCTTTCGAACCTGGCATGAGACCGAGGTTTCAAGGAAGAGCGGCACGTGGCGCATCCGCTTCGAGTCCATCCCAGACCAGATCTCCTTTATCTCCCCGTTGGCCCCGGCGCGCACCAGCATGGTCGGACCCGTGACATACGTGTCGGTGATCTCGAATTCCGGGACCTTGTCGACCGCGCAAAGCGCACTCGGAAGGAAGGCGAGTCCGGCGGCGATGACGAGGCGTCTCATAGTAAGGGCCGGGCTTTGGCCGGCGCTCTAGCGGGTTCCGTAGAAGGCGGGGCCGTGGCCGTCACCCCAGTCGAGCCCTCGGCCGCGCAGGAGCGCCCGTTGCAGGAAGGACTCCGCGAGCCTTACGGCGTCCGGGAGGCTGGCGCCCCGCCCGAGCCACGACGCGATCGCGGTGGAGAGGACGCAGCCGGTGCCGTGCGTGTTTATCGTGGCGATGCGCGCGTTCTCATACCACGTGGTGCCTCCTCCCGGCAGGGCGAGGCAGTCGCGGCAGAACCTGCCGTAGCCGTGGCCCCCCTTTACCAGGACGGGGCGGCCGCACTCGGCAGCGAGCCGCACGGCGGCCGCCTTTGCCTGCGCGTGCGTGCGGATCGGCAGGCCCGTGAAGGCGGCGGCCTCGTCCCAGTTCGGGGTGACGAGCGAGGCGATGGGCATAAGCGCCGACCGAAGCGCCCTGATTCCCGCATCCGAGAGGAAGCGCGTCCCGCTCGACGACGACAGCACCGGGTCAACGACCAGGGGCACCGACGGAAACCCTCCGAGCGCGCCGGCGACGGCCCGCACCGCGCCCGGCCCGGGCAGAAGCCCCGTCTTGATCGCGGCGACGTCGAAGCCGCCGAGCGCCGACTCGACCTGGGCGCGGATGAGCGCGTCCGGGACCGGCTTCCACGCGCTCACGTGCCTCGTGTCCTGTGCCGTGACGGCGGTGACCGCGGTGAGCGCGTGGCCGCCCATCGCGCGGATTGTCCGCTGGTCGGACTGGATCCCGGCACCTCCGCCGCTGTCGGAGCCGGCGATCGTGAGGACGCAGAAGGGGGTGTTCATTTCATCCAGGCCGCGATCCCGCCGCGCAGGCTCAGGGCCGATCGGAAGCCGTGGCGCTCGCGCAGGATCTGGATTCCGCGCAGGCTCCTGACGCCGCCGGCGCAGTAGACGACCGTCGGCACCGAGGGATCCAGGGGGGAAAGGTCGGATGCCGAGCTCTCCTCCAGGCGCCCGAGGGGCACATGGGTGGACGGCTCGATTGCCGACATCTCGCGCTCCCACCCCTCGCGCACGTCAAGGAGCTGGAGCGGGACGCCTTCCCTGATCAGGCGCCTGAGCTCGTCGCGTTCGATCTCGTCGCGCCCCGCCGGCACCTCGCAGACCTCGCCGAAGCCCTCGGGGGGAAGCTCGGTTACGGCTCGAGCCTTTGGGTCGGGCCTGAGGCCCACGATCGACGAGACCATGGTGAGCGCGTCCAGGACGAGGAGGCGACCCGCGAGCGGCTCGCCGACCCCCGAGAGAACCTTGATCGCCTCGCACGCCTGGGCCGCCCCGATGAGCCCGGTCACCGCTCCGAGGACCCCCGCCTCCGCGCAGTTGGGAACGGTTCCCGGCTCGGGGGGCTCGGGGAAGAGGCAGCGGTAGGTCGGGCCGCCCCGCAGGTTGAACACGCTCACGTGTCCCTCGAAGCCCTGGATCGCGCCATAGACGAACGGGCGGCCGGCGATCACGCACGCATCGTTGACAAGGTAGCGGGTCGGGAAGTTGTCAGAGCCGTCGACGACGAGGTCGCACGAGCGCACGAGGTCGAGCGCGTTCGAGCGGCTGAACCGCACCGGATGCGCGTCGACGCGGATCAGGGGATTGAGCGCGCGCAGCCTCCGGGCGGCCGTCTCCGCCTTGTTGGCGCCCTGGTCTTCGCTCACGTAGAGAATTTGGCGCTGGAGGTTCGAGACGTCGACCGAGTCCGGGTCGACGATCGCTATCCGCCCGACGCCCGCGGCGGCCAG
>CAZHPC010000243.1:0-2727 GCA_964534685.1 uncultured Opitutaceae bacterium | reverse complement strand
GCAAGAAGGTGGTGCTCGACATCATCGCCGACATCGCGCCCGACGAGGACCTGACAAAGGTGAAGCCCGACGTGCGCCTGCGCGACCAGCTCCAACTCGATAGCATGGATTTCCTCGATATCGTCATGGAGCTGCGAAAGCGCCATGGGATCGAGGTTCCCGAGGCCGATTACATCCGCCTGGCCTCACTCGACAGCAGCGCGGAGTACCTGACGCCCAAGTTCAACGCGCTCGCCGCGAAGAGTTGAATTCGGGTGCGCAGTACGACGTAGCCATCATCGGAGCCGGACTCTCCGGCCTCGCCGCGGGGATAAGGCTGGCGCACTTCGGGAAGCGGGTCTGCATCTTTGAGCGGCACAACGCCGTCGGCGGCCTGAACGGCTTCTACAGCCTGGACGGGCGCAAGTACGACGTCGGCCTGCACGCGGTCACCAACTACGTCCCTCCCGGCGTCAAGGGGACGCCCCTCGGGAAGATCCTGCGCCAGCTGCGCATAGAGCGGGAGCAGTTTGCGCTCTGCCCTCAGAAGGGATCCCGGGTCTCCTTCGGCCCCGGCGGCGAGAGCACGCTCAGGTTCAGCAACGAGTTTGCGCTGCTCGAGTCCGAGGTGGAGTCCAGGTTCCCGAAGCAGGCCGGTGGGTTCCGCAGGATAGCCGGCTTTGTGCGCGAGGCCCCGCTCACCGGCGCCGGATCGGGGGCCTCGGCCCGCGGCTTCATCCGGGAATCGGTCGACGACCCGCTGCTCGAGGACATGCTGCTGTGTCCCCTCATGTTCTATGGCAGCGCGCGAGAGGACGACATGGACCTTGGCCAGTTCACGGTCATGTTCCGGGCCCTCTACCTCGAGGGCTTCGCCCGGCCCCTGGAGGGCGTTCGCGTGATGATGCGCGCCCTCCTTGAGAAGTACCGGGAGGCCGGCGGCGAGCGAAGGATGAAGTGCGGCGTGAAGAGGATCGTCGCACGCGAGGGCAGGGCGGCGGCGCTCGTCCTCGATTCGGGCGAGGAGATTACGGCCGGACATGTCATCTCCTCGATAGGCGCGGCGGAGACGGCGGCCCTCGCAGGCGAGGCGCCCCGGGTCGGCCGCACGCTCGGCTACGTCGAGACGATCTCCGTGCTGGACCGACCGCCGTCGGCGCTCGGCTGGGGCGGCGACACGATCGTCTTCTTCAATGATTCCGAGCGCTTCACCTACCGCAATCCGGCCGAGCAGGTCGACGTGCGGAGCGGAGTCATATGCTTCCCGAACAACTTCGACTACGGCCCCGGCAGGGGCCTGAAGGAGGGATTCTTCCGGGTCACCTGCCTTGCCAACTACGACCTGTGGGCCGGACTTCCCGAGGAAAGGTACCGGGTCGACAAGGCTCGCTGGTTCGGGGAGATCCAGGAATCGGCAAAGCGGTTCCTTCCGAAGCTCGAGGACGGGAACTCCCTTCTGCGGGCGACGGTCGCCCGGGACATGTTCACGCCCACGACGGTCGAGAAGTACACCGGACATTTCCGGGGGGCGATCTACGGGGCCCCCGAGAAGAACCCGGAGGGGCGCACTGCGCTTTCCAACCTCTACCTCTGCGGCACCGACCAGGGAATGCTGGGGATCGTCGGCGCGATGCTGAGCGGCATCTCGATGGCCAACCAGCACATCCTGCAGGCTCCGGCTCCCGCAATCTAGCTTTCCGCCAGAATTATGCCCCCCAGGCGTGCCCAGCCCAGCCCGCAAGCGCCCCGAAGACCAAGCCCGTCAGGATAATCGGTTTGTACGCCTTCGTTATGATTGCCGCGTCGACGCTTATCAGAAGGCCGACGAGCGCGCCAGAAAGGGCGGGATGAAGGGGCAACGTCACATTGACCGCGAGAAAACCCACCGCAAAGCGGCTGGCGAAAGCCCCCTTCATGGCCAATGACTTGTCCGGAAACTTGAACGGGAGCATGAGCAGGACATCGACCACTGCAGCGGCCAAGCCTAGCAGGACTCCCAATATCAGGCGATTCACGGCGAACCCGTATTAGGATCACCCATGCCCGGGACAAGCTCAAAGGGGATTGCAGCCGAGGGCGGGACACCCCGAAACCAGTTGCCGACGACCCAAGCGCTGCTCCACCATCGAACCTCCATGGCTTACGACTGGCTAAAAGGGGTCGCCGACGAGTACGACGTGATCGTCATAGGAAGCGGCCTGGGCGGCCTGACCGGCGCCAACGTGCTCGCAAAGGCGGGCCACCGGGTGCTGCTGCTCGAGCACCACTACCAGTACGGCGGTCTTGCGACATGGTTCACGCGCAAGGGGGGCCATATCTTTGACATCTCGCTTCACGGCTTCCCCGTCGGGATGATCAAGTCCTGCCGCAAGTACTGGACGCGGGAGATCGCGGACTCGATCGTGCAGCTCAAGGACATCCGCTTCGTCAACCCGGAGATGGACGTCTGGACGACCTTCACCCGCGAGGACTACACCCGCGTGCTCGTTGAGAAGTTCGGGCTGGAGCGGGCGCATGTCGAGCGGTTCTACGAACACCTGCGCGGCATGAACTTCTACGACAGCAACACCGAGACGACCGGGGAGATGCTGGAGCGGTTCTTCCCGGGCAGAAGCGACGTGAAGCGCCTCCTCATGGAGCCCATAGCCTATGCCAACGGCTCGACGCTCGACGATCCCGCGATCACGTACGGAATCGTGTTCTCCAATTTCATGGGCTCGGGCGTGTACACGTTCCGCGGCGGCTCGG
>CAZHPC010000242.1:0-2753 GCA_964534685.1 uncultured Opitutaceae bacterium | reverse complement strand
CGTGCCGAAGCACGCGCAGGGCCTCCGACATCACCTCGGGTCCGATGTAATCTCCAGCCAATACGGCAAACTTTAGGTTCGGCATTGCAAAGGGGTTGAAAGCAGTTAGCGACTTTATGGTCGTTTATAGACTTGTTGCTTGATTATTGTCGCTACTGGGAAGATAGAGATGGGTGCAAGAACAGGTGCAACCCACAAATTCAGCAGCGGGTGGAGTTGGCTTTAAGATCGAGAGCGCATTTGCGCTGGCGAGCGATTGGTTGCCGGCGTCGGCCTTCAGCGCTGTCTACGGCGACCGAGCTAGTGCGATAGCCACAGCCATCGAAGGGGTTGAAGACCCCAAGGAACAGGAAGTCCGGGTGATCGACATTGCAACAGGGTTAGTGGAGTGGCGTTCGACTGAGGAGGACTTTGAATGAAGCTCTCGGTATGGGCGCAGCGCCAGGGGATCGGCTATCAGGCGGCGTGGAGGATGTTTAAGAACGGCAAGCTGCCGGTGCCGGTGAAGCAATTCCCGACTGGGACGATCATTGTGGACGAAAGACCGAAGGAATCGGGTGTGGCGCTGTATGCCCGGGTGTCGTCGCACGACCAGAAGAAGGATCTCGATGGCCAGCTTGGACGCCTGGCGGTGTTCGCGGCGCAACAGAGGCTCACCGTCGTCGAGACGGCGGCGGAAGTGGGCAGTGGCTTAAACGGGCACCGCCAGGGACTCATGCGGCTCCTGCGAGATCCGAGAGTCCGGACAATTGTTGTCGAACACCGGGACCGACTGATGCGCTTGGGGGCCGAGTACGTCGAGGCGGCGCTTGCCGCCGAAGGGCGAAAGCTCCTTGTCGTGGATGAATCCGAACTTAAGGATGACTTGGTGCAGGACGTGATTGCGGTGCTGACAAGCATGTGCGCCCGCCTCTACGGCCGGCGCTCGGCCAACAACCGGGCGAAGCGGGCGCTGTCGGCGATGCAGAACAGGGAATCGACCTAGGCGACGCCATGACGATAACGGTCGAGACGCGCCTGCACGGCGAGACGCTGTTGCCCATGCTGGAGCAGTGCGCCGCGCTTTTCTCGCGACTCGAACGCCTGCTGTTCGTGGCCCTCTATGCCCACGGTGAAAGCCTGGCCGACGCCAAGCGGCGCTTCATTGTCCAGCACCGGATTACGGCGCGACAGTTCAACGCGATCCACAAGCAGCTTGCGGCGAGGGTCGATTCGTGGAGGCAGTGCCGGAAGCTTAACCGTGCCACAGTCGACAAACAGATTGAGCGGGCTGGGCGGGCCATCGCGAAGCTTTCCGGAAGGCCTTTCTCCCGCCACCAGAAGAAGCGTCGTCTGGCGCTCCTCTTGGCCCGGAAGGCTCGGATTGATCGGGATTTGGCGGCACCCGTTCCGTCGATCTGCTTTGGCTCCCGCGAGCTCTTTCGGAAGCAGTTCGGGTTGAAGGCCAACGGCCACAAGGCCCATGACGACTGGCTGAAAACCTGGCGTGGTGGGCGGGCCGCCTCCTTCTTCGTCCTCGGCTCCTCCGACGAAACCTGCGGCAACCAGACCTGCCAGTACAGCGACGGGGCCTTGAGCCTGCGGCTTCCAGACACCTTCGGGGGATCAACGCTCAAGATCCCGGTCGCCTTCCGATACCGCGAAGCGGATCTGCTGGCTGCCCTGACGCCAACTAAGCAGACCATCACACGCGGGCCGCGCAAGGGCAACGTGATCGAGCGGCACACCGCCGTCAGCTACCGCTTTTTGCGCCGCGAGAACTTCTGGTATGTGCAGGCCATGTTCGACGTGGCGGCACAGTCTGTCACGACTTCCCGACGCAATGGCTGTCTGGGCATCGACCTGAACCCGTGGGGGTTGGCGATGACACGGATCGACCGTAATGGCAACCCAGTCGGGTCTCGCGACGTGCCTTGGCAACTGGGGGGCCGCTCCGCCGACCAGGCCAAGGCGACAATCGGGGATGCGGTCCGCGAGGCCGTGCTGCAAGCCAGGGACCAGGGCGTACCCGTCGCCGTTGAGCGGCTCGACTTCGCGGTCAAGAAGCACGATAATAGGGGAGTCCGCTGCAACCGGATGCTCTCCGCCTTCGCCTACGCGACCTTCGCCCAGATAGTCCGTGGGCGCTGCGCCCGCGAGGGCGTCGAGTTGATCGAGGTCAACCCGGCGTTCACCTCGATCATCGGCGAGGCGAAGTTTGCCCCCGGCTACGGGCTGTCGGTGCATCGAGCAGCCGCCTGCGCCATTGCCCGGAGGGCTCTCAATTTTGGCGAGCAACTACGGACCCGTTCTGCCGGGTCCGCCCTCGCGCTACCTGCAAGGAATCGCACGAGGCACGTCTGGTACAACTGGGGTCTGTGGGCCAAGCCCCGCCGGCCTCGCCGTGGTCGCTTGTCCAAACCGAAAGGAAGCCGTGGCTCACAGCCACCCAACGGACGGGAAACACCTCCCGATCCTCCGCCACCCAACGACCGCGCAAGCGGCCGTGCTGGCAGAGCGATGCCGCGAACGAACGCGGTCCCTGTTGTGCCCGGTGCAAACCCGGGGGCCAATGGCCGTTCCCGCTGTTCGGGCGGTCTCTTAGGCGCTGTGCCTCACCAAGCCCTCAAAGCCCCGTGAGATACTTGCCTATGGTTTTATGAACGGTATCGGTAGCCGCTGCGCGGCCAAAGGTGAAGGGCAATTTTCTCCGTTGCGATACTGCAGGAATGTTCTCTCTTTGCGGCGTGAATGTCCATGTATTGCCGGCGGGT
>CAZHPC010000241.1:0-2812 GCA_964534685.1 uncultured Opitutaceae bacterium | reverse complement strand
TCGAAATCAGGTGTGCCGTAAGGTACCGGGGGTTCGAATCCCTCCCTCTCCGCCATCCCGACGTCTTACACACCTAGGCGAGACCGGGATACACGATCCCATTGTAGAGTAGGGTCTTGCCGCTTCCTGGCAGGCTTAACTGCCCTTCCGTGGCAGTTCTTTCGCGAGGATGAAAGCTACGCGACCAAAAGCCAAAGCCTCACACACGCTCGTCCATTCGTTGCCGTGGTCACCCTATGGATTAGCGATAGCCCTGGGTATGTGAAGGACGAGCAGCCACACGAGGATCAGCGGACCCAGAAGGGCCGAAGCCAGGCGCGCCTTGGTCCTGTCCGTCTGTTTTTCGGTCATCTGTGTTTCGCTCCGGGGGAGGGGTATCCGGCCGTGCGACGGGGTGATTTTGGGTGTATTCGCAGACGCTGCATCTTACGAGCGAACACCGGGCCGGTTTGCATCTCTTCAGCGAAGCCTGAGAAAAGGCTCGCTCGCGTAAGGAGGCGAGAATTGAAGGGAAGGGGCGCCAGCTGGTGTTATGCCGGGCAGATTCCAAAACCTCATGAAAAGCCCACGAATCCTGGCTTTGTGCGTGTTCGCTCTCAGCAGTCCCCTGACGTTCGCGCAAATTGGGTTTCCGACCTATGTCCCGATGAAGATCGATCAGACGGTCGAGGCGGTGTATCCGCGGAAGCTCGTCGCCGTCGGCCTGAAGCGCGGCGCAGCCAGCATAGCCATAGCCGTCGACGACGACGGCCAGATGACGGACTACTTGGTGACGGCCTACTCGCACCCCGCGTTTGCCGAATCGGCGGTGCAGGCCGTCAAGAAATGGAAGTTTGAACCGGCGCGCGTGCACGGTGCTCCACGCAAGTCAAAGTCAGACATTACGTTCCGATTTGAGATCGAGGGTGTCGTGGTGGTGACGCTAACGCCGCTCACCTACGGCGAGCTTGTGCATTTCAAGATCTCGCCGGACAGCGAGGCCTACAGCGCGTGCACGCTTGCGCAGCTGGACCGCATCCCCAACCCGACGAGAATTGTGAATCCGGTCTATCCGAACCAACTGGCGCGCAGCAGCCTCGGAGGGCGCATCCACGTTGAATTCTACATCGACCAGACCGGCCGCGTGAGGATGCCTTCGGTTAGCCGTGAGACGGACGAGGCGAGCGAGGAGCTGTCGTCGGCCGCCATCACCGCCGTGGCCCAGTGGCAGTTTGATCCGCCGACGGTGAAGGGGAGACCGGTGCTCGTGCTGGCGCAGCAGGACTTCAACTTTAAGCCGGCGTCGCCGTAGGGGCGGCCCGGCACTTACTGGCTGCGGGAGGTCTCGGCTAGGAATCCCGCAAGGTGCTTGCGCAGCTGCTGGCGGGCACGGTACAGGCGGGTCTCCACACCTCGCTCGGAGCAATGGGTGATCGAGGCGATCTCCTGGTACGAGAGGTGCTCGTAGTGGTGGAGGAGCACCGAGACCTTGAGGTCATGGGGCAGCGCGTCTATCGCCTGCTTGAGCGCGTCAAGGGACTCGTCCCGCACGAGCATGAGGTCAGGGCCGGGCTCCGTCGTGGCCGGATCCATGCACGCCTCGGCGCGCTCCCCGGTGCCCCCGGAATCGTCGGCCGCCGAGCCGAACGCGACGGTCGGGTGCCTCCGCTTCCACCTGTGGTGGTTGCGGCAGAGGTTTGTGAGCGTGGTGAACATCCACGCGGGCAGATTGGTGTCGGGCCTGAGACGGCTGCGCCCCTGGTAGAGCCGGACAAAGGTCTCGGACACCATGTCCTGGGCGTCGGCCGAATTCTGGACATAGCGATAGGCGAAACTCAAGAGAGGCCGCTGCCACCGGCTGATCAAGCGGTTGAGCGCCGACGCATCGCCCCGCTGCAGGTCGAGAAGGTTTGCGCTTTCGGTGGCGGGGTCAGAGGACACGTGGCGCGGGGCTGCGCTCAGTTTCTCAGCGGACTGTCTGACTGTCGTGCGGCGTTGCGACGGCTACGATCCCGAAATACCTTTCACGCTGCCGGGGAGTCATCTCGCTGGCGGCGGCCTGGACCAGCTGGCGGGTCGAATCGATGCACTCGCGGTTGATGTTGCGCCGGACCTCGACGAACTTCGCAAACTCGATGAAGTCCACGCGGTCCGCCGTGCGCCTCGTGTTCTCGAACGCGGTGAACTCCGCCTGCATCTGGGCCACCTGCGTGGCGAGCGCCCGAAGGCGGGGGCTGGAGGCCTGGTGAAGCTCCTTGATCCGGGCAAACTGGGCGTCGCTCAGGCCGAGCTCCGATCTCATCCAGCCGAGCTGCCCGTCAAGCGTGTCGGGGTTGGGGGGCTGGTGCAGCCGGAAATAGATCATGTGCGCGGACACGCCCACGACCAGGCCGAGCAGGAGTACCCAGGCACCGCGTCTCATGGCAGCCTTGCGACCGTGTCCGCCTTCACAAGCGGGTCGATCAGTTGAAGGTAACTCCGTGCAAGCTGCGCGCTGTGTACGCGCTGCTCCTGATTGACGCGAACCTCGGCCAAGAAGAGGCCGAGGAGGGCGCAGCTCACCACAAAGAGCACGGCGAAGGGGGGCCTAGACAACCAAGCGTCGATCCCGGCCCAAGGGCCCACGTTGCGGCTCTTCTCCGCCAATTCGATGCGGCGCCAAACCTCCCGGGCGAGGTTGGGTTGGGGTTCGTCCGGCTCCTTCCAGCTATCGAGCAGGGGATCTAGGGGATCGGGTGGGATGGACATGGTTCCGAGGGTGATTCTACGGCATTTCGCATAACACCATCCGAGTACAAAGTCCTCCAAAAATTCGTATCGAGCCCTAGGGCCG
>CAZHPC010000240.1:0-2825 GCA_964534685.1 uncultured Opitutaceae bacterium | reverse complement strand
GAGCCGTTGGTCAGGGTCCACCGCGCCGACTTGTGAAACGGCATCGGCCAGAAGCAGTTGTAACCCCCGGAGGTCTCGTTGAGGGGCAGCGAGATGTAGTCCTTCTGCTCCCCGAAGCCGACGCCGAAGAAGGCTCCGATCGGGCATTCCACGCTGGGGTTCGCGTCCCCGTCCCAGTACATCCGGAGGATGGCCTGGCTGAGGACGCTCACGTCCTCCCTGGGCGCGATCGTGACCCAGAAGCGGTGCACGCATCCCGCGCCCTCGTGTGAGAAAAGGGTCACGGTCTGGCCGGCCTTCAAGTGCAGCGCGTCGTCGTTCTGGTGCTTCCTGTCCCACGAGCCCTCGTGCATGGCCGCGCCGGCCCTCGGGCTCGCGAGGTTTGACAGGGGCGAGGAATAGGAGTCCGCCTGGGCCCGGGCGAGCGCAGGGAGGGCAAGAGCCGCGGCGAGGACCATCCGCAGGCGGTTCAGGAACGGGCCCGGCACTGGCGCGGGCCAAGTCGATAGGGGTTTCATCGCGGGGCCAATATCCCCCCTTCGAATGCCCGCGCCAAGCAAAAGAACCTGCGGGTCCCTGTTTCAGGGACCCGATGACGTCCCCGGCGAAGCCGGCGCGCCCTACTTCCTCGATACCTCCATGTGGTAGTGGTAGGTGCCGTCCACGAACTTCCCGTGGTCGACCGCCGCGCAGAACAGGCAGCCCCTCTTGAAGCCGATGCTGAACTGCTTCAGCTGGGCCTCCGTCATGTCGGGCGACTTGACGTCGACGCTCTGGATCGAGCCGTCGGCGGCGACCTGGAACGTCGCGTCCACCTGGAAAATGTTCATCGCCCGCAGCGAGGCCTCGACCAGGGGGTTGCCCATGAGCACGGGATCGCAGTGCCCGTCGGCGTATTCGATCGGCTGGACCGCGCGCAGGTAATGCGCCCTGGCCTTCCACACATTGAGGTCGTTTGGCCGCATGTGCGAGAGCATGGCATCGAACTTGGCAAAGGTGTCCTTGACCTGCTCATCGGTCGTGGAGTCGGGGGGGGCGAAGAGCGGGACGCCGTCGCGGGTCAGGATGACGATGCCGTACATGTTGGTCGGGATTCGGTGCTGGAGCGTCCGCATCTTGTTCTGGTCGGCGAACAGCGCGTACATCCATTCACCCTTGGTGTTGACCGCGTTGTCATAGTGGTCCTGTGCGGAGTTTTCGCCGACGCCGAAAACGACTCCCTGCACGAGGCCGGGGTATTGCTTGACCAGCTTTGAGTAGAGCTCGGGGGTGGACCGGCTGAGCAGGTCCCACGAGTGCGTCTTGTCGTCGGTCGTGTAGAAGATGATGAAGAACTCCGGCTCCTGGCGCCCGTTCTCGTCGTCGTCGGCCAAGGCGTGGCTGTTGGCGTCCCCCTCGTAGTGCATGAGCCGGCCAAAGAGCTCCGCGCTCACCTTGCTGGTCGCCTGTTTCCAGTCGGACGCCCTGGCGGGCTGGCCCTTGAGGCCCCTGTAGAACCTGACGCAGTCCTCGGGGGACATCGTGCTCAGCGGCACGAGCGTGCTGTCGTCAAAAAGGGCCCAGGGCCCGATGATGTCCGAGGGTTCCGCCGAGAAGGTCTCGCCCTTCGCATTCTTCCACTCCTCCGATCTGGCGGACGTCGACGTGGCGAGGCCGCAGAATGCGACAGCCGTTGCGAAGCAGAAACCGAGTTGGGGCAGTAGTTTCATGGCTGGAATAGACAGCACGACTCTAGAGCGGCCTGCTCCTCAGGCAAGAAGCAACGACAATGGCGGCCGAACCCGTCCGGGAGCAGCGCCGCGCAGGCTTGAGTTCGCCGGCCTAGGCGACCTCCGCCACGGCGGCCGGGCGCAGGAGATTGCTCACCGCCTCCAGCAGCGCCTGCACCTTGAACGGCTTGAAAAGGATCGCCCCGCCGTAACTCTCGAACTTCCCGTTTCGGCCGGCGCTCGAGAGCCCGCTGATGGCGAGAATCTTAATGCTCGGGTTGAGGCGCTGAACGATCCCCGCAAGCGCGACCCCGTCGAGGTTGGGCATGACCAGGTCCGTTATGACCAGCTTCACCTCGGCGCAGCGCGTCGAGAGGAGCGCGACCGCCTCGGAGCCGTCGCTCGCGGTGAGCACCCGGTAGCCGTGGCGTGAAAGCATCGCGGCGGTGATGTCGCGTATCTGCGGCTCGTCATCCACGACAAGGATGAGCTCACCGACGCCGCGCTCGCCCTTGGGCACGGCCGGGGAGACGACCGCCCCGTTGGCGGGGACATCGGCGGCCGGCAGGTAGATGCGGAAGGTAGTGCCCCGGCCGGCAAAGGTCTTGAGGCTGATGAAGCCGTTGTGGTTCTCAACGATGCTGCGCACCGTCGAAAGCCCCAGCCCGGTTCCCTTGCCCGCCTCCTTCGTGGTGAAGAAGGGCTCGAAGATGTGCGCCAGGGCGTCGTGGGGGATGCCGGTCCCGGAGTCCTCGACGTGAAGGACGATCCACGCGCCCGGGCGTCCGCCGGGGATCTTCCTTGCCATGGCCTCGTCCAGGAGGGTGTTTTCCGCGGTGAGGAAGAGTGTTCCTCCCTCGGGCATCGCGTCGCGGGCGTTGACGCAGAGGTTGAGGAGGACCTGGTGAATCTGGGTCGGGTCCGCCATTATGGGCCAGAGGTTCCCGGGGAAGTTGTCGACGACCCGGATGTTCTTTGGGAAACTCTCGGCCGCCGCGCTCACGGTCTCCAGCAGGAGGTGCTTCAGGTCGACGAGCTGGGGGATGCTTGCCGCGCCGTGCGCAAACGAGAGGATCTGGCGCACGAGGTCGACCCCGCGCTCCGCGCTCTTCTCGA
>CAZHPC010000239.1:0-2834 GCA_964534685.1 uncultured Opitutaceae bacterium | reverse complement strand
CCCACAAGCGCTGCGTCGTGACGCAGCGCGAGGTGCACGTGGACGTTCCGAGCTTCTCCGAGGCGATCCGGCGCGCCCTGCGGCAGGACCCCGACATCATCCTCGTCGGCGAAATGCGCGACTTGGAGACGATCGAGGCCGCGATCAGCGCCGCCGAGACGGGCCACCTTGTCTTCGGCACGCTGCACACCAACAGCGCCGCCAAGACGGTCGACCGCATCGTGGACGCCTTCCCGGCGAACATGAAGGACATGATCCGCACACAGCTGGCGTCGTCGCTCGTGGCCGTCATCTCCCAGGTCCTCTGCAAGAAGATCGGCGGCGGCCGCATCGCCGGCTACGAGATCATGGTGAACACCAGCTCCATCGCGTCGCTGATCCGCGAGAACAAGACATTCCGCATCAACTCCGACATCCAGACGGGCGCGAACCTCGGGATGATCACGATGGACACGCACCTCATGAACCTGGTCAACCGCGAGCTCGTTTCGCCGGACGAGGTCCTCGAGAAGGCGCAGGACCCCGTGCTGATGCGGGAGAAGCTGCTGGCGATGGGCGCCCGCCTGAGGGAGGTCTGAACCTTTGGGCCGGGCCCGCGGCCTCAGCCCGGTAGCCGCCTGATGAGGAGCGGGGCCTCGAGGCCCAGGATCCTTTCCGTGAATTCCTCTCCGGGGGGAGCGTTCCTGAGCGCCCTCTGCACCATCCCCATCTTGGCGTCCAGGTTGTCAACCATCGACACGAACACGGCCTCCGGCGTGGCGGCCATCGCGGCCGCGCCCCATTCGAGCTTACCCTGGTGACTGAGGATGATGTGCTCGAGGCGCTCGGTCCGCTCGGGGTCGAGCTTGGCCTTGAGCGCCGCCTTGCGGACAAGCTGGTAGCCGAGCACGACATGCCCCTGGAGAATGCCCCGGCGCCCCCTCCTTGCGGCCAGGGGCCCCTCGTACTCGATCGTCTTGCCGCTGTCGTGAAGCAGTATCCCGGCCATCGCCAGGTCCGGGTCGACGTCACGGTAAAGCGGCAGGAGCGCCTTCGCGGCGCGGGCCATGTGGACGGTGTGCTCGAGAAGCCCGTGGCGGTAGGCATGGTGCATCATCGTGGCGGCGGGGGCTGTCCGGAAGGTCTCGCCGACCTCGTCCACGACATTGCGGACCGTCGCCCGGAGCTCGGCTTGGCCGACGGAATCGACGAACTGGATGAACTCGCTCCAGAGGGCGTCGGCGTCCTCGGGGGCCGTCTCCACGAGGCTGGCGATCACCTCGGGCGACTGCAGCTCGTCCTCGGGGACGATGGAGGCGCGCAGGAGCTTCGGCGAGAGCCGGCCCTGGTAGGTCTCGGCCTTGCCCTCTACCTTCAGCACCGCGCCCTCTTCCGCAGAGCGGACGACCTCGAACGCCGGGCTGTCCGAGAAGACCGTGCAGTTGAATGATCCCGTCCGGTCGCCGAGCTCCACGCTCAGGTACGGGTTTCCATTCGCGGCCGTCTTGACCGAAAGCTTCCTGAGCACGAGGACGCTCGCGAACGCGCGCCCGGAGGAGGCATCCGAGGCCTTTAGGTCGCGGACACATGAGAGGGGAGGGTTTGGATCAGCCATATTTTTTGACCAGCTCCGTGTAACTCCTGAAGAAGGGGTGGGTCGCCCCGCCCATAGCGGAATAGAACACGGTTTCCGACGGCAGGACTTGTGCGCCCGAGCGCGCCAGCGCGTCAAGGCATACCCGGGCGTCGGCCTCCCGCCGCGCGCCGACGCAGTCGCTGAGCACCGTGACCGCAAGACGCGCCTTCAGGGCGTCCGTCGCGGTCTGAAAGACGCAGATGGGAGTCTCGACGCCGCAGATGATGAGCCGCTCGAAGCCTCGGCCGTGCGTCAGGGCGCGGCGCACGGGACTCTCGGCCGCAAGTGCGGAGAAGGTGTCCTTCGCATGCACCTCCGGCCCGTCCACGAGCCCGAGAAGGGAGGGCTCGGTCCCGCCGAGCCGCGCGGGAACCTGCTCGGTGAATGCGACCGGGATCGCGAGCCCGCGGGCGGACGCGACCGCGAACTTGCACCGGCGCAGGACCCGCTCGCCGTTCCCGACAACGCGCAGGAAGACGGGCTGCATGTCGAGGCAGAGGAGGAGGGTGCTCACGGGAAATAGCGCTGCCGCGCCTTGACCTGCACAATGCGCCGCTCGGGAAGGATGTAGGCTGTCAGGTAGCCCCCCATGACGCAGCCGGTGTCGATCCCGATGGACCACTTGAGCTTGTAGATCTCGGGCCTTGGCGTGTGGCCGTAGACCACGAAGGGAGGCCCTCCCCAGAGGTCGGCCCAGGGCGGGGCGTTGGGATCGTCCGCCCTCTTCCTCGCGCGCCCCTCCTTGTCGACAACCTGAATTCTCGTGACGACCTCCGCGGGCTGCCTTTGCCACGGCTCGTTGGGCAGGAACCCCCCGTGGACAAAGACGGTGTTGAGGGCCGCCTCCTCGTACGTGAGGGGCATGGATTCAAGGTAGGCCCAGTCCTCTGGGCGCAGGGCGTCAAACGTCTCGAGGTCGTGCTCCTTCATGTACTTCTTGTCGCCCGTCCTCTTGAACTTGAGGAGCCTGAGCTCGTGGTTGCCGAGCAGGCAGACGCAGCCCGAGGCCTTCGCCAGGTCGATCACCTTCGTGCTGTCGGGGCCGCGGTTCACGATGTCGCCGAGGAGCACGACCCTGTCGCCCCCCTTCAGGTCGAGCAGCTGGAGCATATCCGAGAATTCGTGGTGGCAGCCGTGGATGTCGCCGACGGCTATGAGGCGTCCGGTCATTGGTTTTGGCGCAAGTGGCGTTGCGGCGCAAATTTGCTAGCGTCCACAC
>CAZHPC010000238.1:0-2886 GCA_964534685.1 uncultured Opitutaceae bacterium | reverse complement strand
CCCAATCCCGGGTTGATTGTTACCCCGGTTGCAACAAGGATTAGGGCGTTTTCTATGCGCCTCCAGACTGTCCTCGCCCCGCTGATAGCCGTGACCGCTTCCGTGGCAGCGCCGGAGCCGCTGAACGCGCCGGTGCCGCTCGCCCCGCCTGCGTCGGCAATCTCCGCGGGGGAGGCGGCGCACGAGATGGTGTCCGCGGCGCGCGCCCAGGCGCTCGGGTTCCCATCGACCGCAGTCACGCTCTACCGCGCGCTCCTTGCGCTGCCGGGCGCAGACACCAGGCGCCTCACGCTCGCGCTCTCATCGGCGCTCCTTGACGACGGCGATGTCGCCGGGGCCGGCCATGCGCTGGATGCCTACACGGGGACCCGGGACGCGGGCTGGCACCTGCGGGAGGGCCTGGTGGCGGCCCATTTGCAGCGTACGGACCAGGCGAGGGCCGAGCTCGGCCTGACGCGCGCCGACGAGCTCGATGCCGCCGAGCGGGGATGGTACTTCTTCCTGGAGGGCGTCCTGGCGGACGCGACCAACGAGTCCGTCCGGGCCGCGGGTTTCTACCAGCAAGCGGCTGCGGCGGCGGTCTCCGACCTTCAGCGGGCTAGGTTCCTCCTCGCCGAGGAGCAGGTCCGGCTCCGGGTCGGCGGCGTGACCGAGGACCAGCTCGTTGCGGACCGCAAGAATGCCGAGAAATTCCAGAACCAGAAGATCGGCTACGGCTTCACGCGCGAGTACGCGATCGCGCTGAACGCGCTCGGCCGCAAGGCGCAGGCCGTCGACGTGCTCCAGGGCGCGTTGCGGATCCTGCCCGCCGAGGAGCGCTCTGAGACCGACCATTTTCGGCTGCTCCTCGGGCTGATAGCCGGGGCGGGCGCCGGGGTGGGCCGCCAGGAGCTCTTCGAACTTCTGGAATCCGGGAGCGATCCCAACCAGCAGCGAATCGCCCTTCAGCTGCTCGTCCGCAACTCGCCCTCGGGCGCGCAGCGGACCGAACTCGGCGAGAGGCTCGACAAGCTGATCGCCGAGCCAAGGCAGCACCCGGTGCTCGAGAGCCTCCTCCTGCAGCGGGCGGAGCTCGCGCTCGGCGAGGCGCACATGGGAATCAGCGAGTCGGCCTCCTTCTACGCGAGGGCCGAGGACGATGCGAACGCGCTCCTCGAGAAGTTCCCGGGCTCGCCGCTGAAAGCCCACGCGTACGCGGTGCTTGCCGGATCCGCCTGGGAACAGCGCCGCTACCGGACGGCGGCCGACTTCGCGTTCAAGGCGGGGGGCGAGATCCCGGCGGGTCCCATCCGCTCGGAGTTCAGCGTTCTGGTCGCCGAGGCTTGGTTCCGCGCCGGCGACTTCCGGAGCGCGGCCGATGCCTATGCCGCCGCGCTGCGCTCGCGCCCGGAAGGCGTCCGCCCGGGCGCCCTCATGTTCCAGCAGGTGCAGTCCGAGATCGAGGCCGGCGCGCTCGCGACGGCGGTGTCCGTCCTGGACGAGCTGGCCCGCGATCGGGCCTTTGATCCCGAGGATCGCTGGGAAGCGGAGTGGAACCTTGCGCGCAGCCTCGAAGTTCACGGTGAGACCGCCGCTGCCTACGAGCGGGTGAATCGGCTCCTTCGCGGGGCGCCTCCCGCGGGCTTGAGCGCGGATCTGAGGGCGCGAATGGCGTGGCTCCAGGCGCGGCTTTCCTTTGACGCGAGAAAGCCCGAGGAGACGCTCAGGCTCGTCGATTCGCTTTCCACCATGGCCTCGGGCCTGCAGGCCGGGCTCGCGACGGACATTGCAAGCACGGGGGCGCTCCTCCGCGCCCAGGCCAGCTTCGAGCTCGGACAGGACGCGGCCGCTGAGGAGACGCTCCGCAAGCTCCGGGCCGATTTTCCGAGCTCGGACTCGGCGGTGTATTCCTACATCGTCGAGGCGGACCGGTACGCCCAGCAGGACAAGGTGATCGACGCCGAGCGCCTCCTGACGAAGCTGGCTGACGACTTCCCGAGCAGCCCGTACGCCCCGTACGCACTCTACCAGGCCGCACTCCAGGCCGAGCGCCTGGGCGCCGATGCGAACCTCAAGGAGGCGTACAAGTTCCTGGAGAACCTCGTCACCAAGTACGCGGCGAGCGACCTGGTGTTCACGGCGCGGATGAGGCAGGGGGACATCCTGCGGGAGCTGAACCAGTTTCCGCAGGCCCAGCAGGTGTACGAGTCGCTCGTCAACAACCCGGCCTCGAGCCTGAACTCCGACACGATTCTGGCGCAGCTGGCCCTCGCGGAATGCCACAACGCCCAGTCGTCGGGCAGCCCGTCGCACGCAGATAGCGCAAAGAGGATATTCCAGGACCTTGTCGACCGGGTGGACGCGCCTGCCGACGTCAGAGTGGAGGCCGGCTTCAACCTCGGGTTCATCCTCGCCCGTACCGACCGCGACAAGGCGCAGGCGGTCTGGTGGAACGACGTCGTGGATGCATTCCTTGTCAGGCACGGCGGCCCGAAGGACCTAGGCCCGAAGGGGCGATGGTGGGTGGCACGCACCCTTCTGGAGGTAGGCGCCCTCTACGAGCAGCAGGGCCGGATCGAGGAGGCGAAGCGCGCCTGGACGCTGCTGATCGACTCGGGGCTGCCCGGCGACACGATCGCCCGCCAGCGGCTCGCCCGCTTCCACTTGCCCGCGTCGAAGCCCTGATATAAGTCAAGCCCATGCCCCCAATGGAACCAAGCCTGCTCACCCATGGCGGCCCGATGATGTGGGTCCTGTTCGGCCTAGGGCTGATCCTCGTGGTCGTGTTCACCGAGCGCGCCCTCTACCTGCACCGGGGCCAGATCCGGTCGACCGCGTTCCTGAGCGGGATTAAGAACATCCTGGCGAAGCGCAGGCTCGTCGAGGCGCTCACGGTCTGCGAGGAGA
>CAZHPC010000237.1:0-2892 GCA_964534685.1 uncultured Opitutaceae bacterium | reverse complement strand
CTCGGGCGGCCCGTGGTTACGGTGTTCGTCGAGATCACAAAACCCCGATAAAGGGCAGGTGGGAGTGGGCCCGGTACGGCAGCCTCGTCGGCTTCTCCTCCGAAACCTTCGCGGCCAGTCCGACCAGCTCGTCGATCAGGATCGTCGGATCCTCCTCGTAGCGCAGCCGCAGGAAGTTGTCGCGCATGCGCATGTAGGTCTCGGGTTCCGTGAGCCACGCCCCGATGATGCGGTCAAAATCCTGGCCGTTCTCGATCTTGTCCGAGGCCGCGCCGTTGCGCAGGTACTTCCAGGTGAGCTCCTCCTGCGGCATGATGCCGCCCGAGGCGTTGAAGATGATCGGGCACTTGAAATGGAGCGCCTTGGCGGTGGTCGTCGTCCCCCCGCGCGTCACGATGACGTCGCTCACCTGCATCAGCAGGTGCACCACCTCCGAGTACCCCTCCACGTAGCAGTTGAACTCGGGGTGGCTCGCGCGCCAGTGCACGACCTCGTTGTAGGCCTCCTTGTTGCGCCCGCAGATGACGATGGCCTGGCAGCGGTCCGCGCGCTTCACGAGGGCGGGAAGCAGCTCGAAGTGGTTGTTGGCCCCGTTGCCGCCCGTTGCGAGAAAGACGGTGAAGAGGTCCGGGCGAAGGCCCAGCCTCTCCTCGCGGAAGACGCCGCGCTCCTGCGGCGCGATGACCTCGGCATGCGCATGGGGGTGCATGAGGTAGCCGCGCACGCGCGCCCTCTCCGCGGCAATCCCCTTCTTGATCGCATAGTCCTGTGCGGTGGGGGTCCTTGAGAAGTACATGTCGACGCTCGGCTCGATCCAGTTGCGGGAGTATCCCCATCCGCCCGAGAACTCCCCGCAGTAGGTCGCGCACGTCACGTTGTCGTGCCCGAGGATCTTGCGCGCCAATTGGAAATACCCCCGGTTGAGGCAGTCGTGGACGCTCAGCACCAGGTGGGGCCGGTACTCCTTGAGCACGCGTATGTAGTAGCGCCTCCCGAGTGAAACGGTGTCCCTGTTCAGGATGCTCTGGAGCTCCACGACCGCGTAGAAGGCCTTGTGAACCCACGGCGCACTCGCCTGGATCCTGTTGTAGAAGTTGACGCCCGCGCGGTTGACGACGGAGGACTTCTCGAGCATCTGCTCGATCCTCACGTCGACGTCGTGCCGGTACAGCTGGAAGCACCAGTCGGTGAACGCCTCGGCCCGCGCGTCGTGGCCGCCGCCCGTGCTCGAGGTCAGGACAAGGATTCGGATCTTGGACATTCTTTGGAGGGTCTGAGGTCAGCCGCCGAAATAGCGGGCCGTTGCGGCGCGCACCCACGACCGGGGCAAGAGGCGCGCGAGGGCGGGCGCCAGGCGCGCCTGGAAGAACGAGCCCGAGCGCACCACGCCGCTGCGGCCGGCGATGAGCGCGCGCCTGAGGTCGCGGGCCGCCCTCTCGGGCCGCGGCGCCGCGGCGAGCGCCGCCTCAAGGGCAGACCAGGCCCCGCGTGTGGAATCGGAGGCGGAGTCGTTCTGCATGGCGCGGTTGAAGTTGGTCCGGTAGTCGCCCGGGCGAAAGTCGATCACTCTTACGGCTGAGCCCCGGGATTCAAACATCAAACTTTCGCTCAGGGCCGACAGCCCCGCCTTGGCGACATTGTAGCCGCTCATGTAGGGAAGCGGAAACTCCGCCGCAAGGGAAGAGACATGGACGAGACACCCCCGGTCGCGGCCCCTCATGGACCGGAACGCCGCGTGGCTTATCGTAAGGACCGCCCCCAGCATGGCGCCGACCTGCGAGCGCCACACCGCGGCGTCAACCGCGGCAAACTCCCCGAACACCCCGTAACCCGCGTTGTTGATGACAAGGTCGAAGCCGCCCCCGGCCGCGCCGGAGGCCGAGGTGAACGCACGGAGCGCCCCGTCGGCGTCCGCAAGATCGAGCGCCACGGGAAAGAATGCCCCGGGGTGCGCTGACGAGAGCTCCGCGAGGCGGGACACATCCCTGGAGCTTCCCCAGACCCGCACACCCTCCTCTAGGAGCATGAGCGAGAACGCGCGGCCGAGACCGGCGCTGGCACCGGAGACGAACGCGGTGCGGTGGAGCTCGCCGAGCCTGCCCATCAGGCCCGCCTCATGAGAAGCGCAACGTTGGCGCCGCCAAAGCCGCTGCTGTTCTTAAGCACCACGCGGGCCGACTGATTGAGCGTGGAGCGCAGGATGTTCAGGCCCTCGCACGCGGGGTCGAGGCGCGTGATGTGGGCCGAGCCCGGGATGAACCCCTCGCGCATCGAAAGGGCGCAGAACGCCGTCTCCATCGCACCCGCGAGCGAAAGCCCGTGCCCCGTCAGGGCCTTCGTGCTGCTGATGGCCGGGCGCACCCCCATCTCCCCGAATACCGCCCTCAACGCCCTCGCCTCCGACACGTCGCCGATGAGGGTCGATGTCGCGTGGGCGTTCACGTAGTCGACCTCGGCGGGCGCGATCCCACTCGCCTTGAACGCGTTCTCCATGGCGATCCGCGAGCCGGTGCCGTCGGGATGCGAGATCGCAACATTGTAGCCGTCCGATGCCTGCCCCCACCCTGCGAGCTCGCAGTAGGGTGCGACCGACCGGCGGGCCACCTCATCCTCGCTCTCCAGGACGACGACCACCCCGCCGCCCGTGCCCACGAAGCCGTCGCGCCCAACGTCGAACGGGCGCGACGCCAGGTCGGGGTCCGTCTGCAACGAAAGCGTCCGCATGCCCGCAAAGGGAAGGATCGCGTCCTTGTTTCCGTCTTCGCCCCCCACGACGAACATCCGCTTCTGGCGGCCGAGCGCGATCTCGTCGAACGCGTAACCCATGGCGTGGGCCGAGGAGGCGCACGCCGACGAGAACCCGCACGAGGCGCCCTGGATCTTGAAGGCCGC
>CAZHPC010000236.1:0-2927 GCA_964534685.1 uncultured Opitutaceae bacterium | reverse complement strand
CTGATTCACAATGATCTCCTTAACGCGCTGTTCTATGGTTTTTTGGTCAGCCATTGGGTGGTAATCCGAGACAACGCAGGCTTCACATTGCCATGCCGCCGTCAACGGTAAAAACTTGTCCGGTAACATACCCGGCCTCCTCGGAACAGAGATAGGCGCACATATTTGCAATATCGGAGGCCTCGCCGAAGCGCTTTAGGGGCACAACTTCGAGGATCTTGGCGGAAATCTCGGGTTTGTTGACGAATTCCGTGGTCATGTCGGTCTTGATGAAGCCCGGGGCGACCGCGTTGACCGTGACGCTCCTGGAGGCGAATTCCCGGGCGACCGCCTTCGTGAAGCCGATGATCCCCGCCTTGGCGGCCGAATAGTTGGCCTGGCCGGCATTCCCCATGATTCCGCTCACGGAGGTGATGTTGACGATGCGCCCCCAGCGGGCACGGGTCATGGGGCGCGCGAGGTGCTTCGTCCAGTGGAAGCAGCTGTTTAAGTTGGTCGAAATGACGTCATTCCAGTCAGCATCGCTCATCCGGAAGAGGAGCCCGTCCCGGGTTATGCCGGCATTGTTGACCAGGATGTCGATCACAGGGATCTCGGCCAGGAGGGCCTCGGCCGCCTTGGCGACGGCCGCGCCGTCGGACACGTCGACCGCAAGCGCCCTCGCCTTCCCGCCCGCCTGTGTGATGGCGGCGGCGGCCGAGCCGCATGAGTCGGCGGACTTGGACACGCAGATGACGGTCACCCCGTTTCGGGCAAGCGTTTCTGCAATTGCTTTGCCTATACCGCGGCCCGCACCGGTCACGAGGGCCGTCCTGTTGTTGAATGTCAGCATGGGGTTTGGTTCGTGTCGCGCAGACTGAGCTTTCGCCGTTTCACAAGCCTAACGTAATCAGCGGCCTCCGAAGGCACGCTTGCCCCATGGCCTGCGATCGCATCGTGGATGCGCGACATCGACATCGTTTGCCATCCGCGTTGCGTTGCCGCAATTGAAAAAAGATGCGGTGCAACGGATCGACGCCGCGGGCCCCGCTTGCAAGCGCTCCTTTTCGCAGCAGGTTTTCCGGATGCAAAACGACGGATTGGTGCTCACAGGGTTTCACCACCTGACGGCGGTGACCGCCACCGCTTCGCAGAACCTCGGATTCTACACGAAGGTCCTCGGGCTGCGGCTGGTGAAGAAGACCGTCAATCAGGATGACGTCTCGGCCTACCACTTCTTCTACGCTGACGGCAAGGCGAGCCCCGGAACGGACATCACCTTCTTTGACTGGCCCGCCATGCCCGAGAAGCGCGGCACGAGGAGCGTCGTGCAGACCGGGCTGCGGGTCGCGAGCCAGGACAGCCTCAAGTGGTGGAAGGCCCGCTTTGCCGAGATGGGTGTCCGGCACGAGGAGGTCGTGGAGCGCGACGGGCGCTGGGTCCTCGATTTCACGGACCCCGAAGGCCAGCGCCTGAGCCTTGTCGACGACGGCGGGCTCGGCGAGGCCCATCCCTGGGAGCGAAGCCCCGTCCCCTCTTGGCACCAGATCCGCGGCCTGGGCCCGATCCGCATGAGCATTCCCGAGCTCAAGCCGACTGACCGCGTGCTGACAGGCGTCATGGGTATGTTTCCCCTGCGCACCTACGCGCTCGCGAAGGAAGGCGGCCCGACCGTGCACGTCTACCGCATGGGGGGCGAAGGTCCCTCGGCGGAGCTGCATGTGGCCGTCGAGCCCGGTCTGACTCCGGCGCGCCAGGGAGCCGGAGGCGTTCACCATGTGGCGTTTCGAACTCCGGATGACGACCAGTACGAGCAATGGGCCGAGCGGCTGACCCGGTTGGGGATGCCGTCAAGCGGCCCGGTGGACCGCTTCTATTTCCGGAGCCTTTATTTCAGGGAGCCGGGCGGGGTTCTCTTTGAGATCGCGACGGACGGGCCGGGTTTCGCGACGGACGAGAAGATGGACAGCCTCGGCTTGAGCCTTGCGCTTCCGCCATTCCTTGAAGGGCGCCGTCGCGAGATCGAGGCTGGGCTGAAGCCCCTGGGCTAGTGATCGCGCACTGCCCGCTAGCCTAGCCCGGGCCGCACGCTCTTTAACGCGTCGACCCGGTCGAAGTCGCCGTCCGAGTGGACAAGGGTGGCTGAGTAATAAAGGGCGGTGGCAGCAATCCAGGTGTCATTTTCCCCCAATCGCTGGCCCTTGCGCAGCTGGGCCCTGTCGAGCTCCGCCGCCCGGTACGCGATCGCCTCCGAAACAGGTATCTTTCGAAGCTTCCTCAAAAACACGCGTATCGCCGCCTCGTTTCGGCCGGTCGCAAGCTCACCCACGGTTATCGTGCTGCAGGCCAAATCGTCGGCCCTGTGCCGGCCGAGATAGGCCCGGACAGGGCCGATTGTCGCCGCCGCCAGTTCGCCCTCGAGATCGATCAGCGCGCTTGTGTCAAACAGCAGCATGACGCTTGCGCCTCATGTTCGAATCCCGGGGCCTGGCCTGGTCGGCCTTCAGGCGTTCGCGCTCCTCAGGCGTGAAGACCCCGCGGCCCTCGAGGGGCGTGAGTGATTCGAGCCACTCCTCGACGCACTTTGCCGGCTGATTGTCGAGCAGCCTATTGAGGACGTCGCTGTAGCTCTCGCCTGCGGACTTTGCCGAGCGAAGTTTCTTTGCCACGTCATGTCTAACCGTCAGGGTCGTATACGGCATAAATTGATAATGCATTATGCATTGGGTCTGTCAAGGCTTGAAACCCACCGGATGACATTCCAGCGGGTCTTTCCATTTGCCATGCGGCGGCGCCCTTGCAACCCTGACCGTTCGACGTGGACGACAACACCGAACAGCAGGGCCCGGACGAGGGGACGGTCCGCCTCCAGAAATTCATGGCGGATGCGGGCCTCTGCTCGCGCCGGGCGGCGGAGGCGCTGATCGCGCAGGGCGAGGTCTGGGTGA
>CAZHPC010000235.1:0-2932 GCA_964534685.1 uncultured Opitutaceae bacterium | reverse complement strand
TTAGCTTTGCTTGAAGTAGCTTTCGACGGGCTTGGACCTTTCCGCTGGTCTCCAGTAGCTTTTCTCCCCTGGATCGAATTTCCGGGTCAGAGGATCGTGGCCTAGCAGGCGCATGGCCAGCCCTATTGGCGTAAGGACAAGGTAGTAGACAATGGCCAGGGCGACGTGCGAGATGACGAAGCCGATGGGGTAGGTGGCATAGCTCAGCCCCACGTAGCCGTACCGTACGAACCTTGGGCTCCACAAACCGGCGAGCGGCACGGCACAGGCCAGGGTCCAGAGCGCCTCCGCCGCCGGATGCCTGCCGCGCAGCCAGCAAGCGGTGCCGGCCAAGCCCAGGACCACGAGCCATGCGACCGCGAAGACCCTTAGCTGGCGCCCCGAGGGGTTCTTGGAGATGCGGATGAGCGACATGTTAGGGCCCGGTGTCATCAGTCATTTTGAAACCGGCCGAGGTATGCTTTCAGATCGGGTCTCGACTCCTTTGGTTGCTCTTCCTTCAACAGGAGGAAGTCATCGATGACCAATGCGTCGATGTTTGTGGCCATGAAGCAGTTGTAAGCCTCCTCTGGCGTGCAGACGATCGGTTCGCCGCGCACATTGAAACTCGTGTTAATAATCACCGGGCATCCCGTGATGGCGTCGAACGCCGTCAGAAGCTCAAAGAGCCTTGGATTGCGCTCCCTGTCCACCGTCTGGATGCGGGCTGAATTGTCCACGTGCGTGATCGCTGGCACGACGGACCGGACCTCCGTGATCCTTGCCAGGCCGGTCGCGCCGGCCTTGTGTGTCAACCGCTTGTCTGCGCGCACCGGGGATACGATCAGCATATAGGGGCTCTCCTCACCCGGCTTCAGCTCGAAGTACTCGTGGGCACGCTCCCGGAGCACGATGGGGGCAAACGGCCTGAACGACTCGCGAAACTTGATCTTGAGATTCATCGTGCTCTGCATCTCCCGGTTGCGGGCGTCGCCGAGGATGCTGCGGTTCCCGAGTGCCCGGGGCCCGAATTCCATGCGGCCCTGCATCCATCCGACAATCTTTCCGCCGGCGATGAGTTGCGCGACCTCGGCGCACAACGCTTGTTCGCCTTCAAAATGGCGGTACACAGCGTTCTTCCCTCGCAGCAGCGCCTCGGTCTCCCGCGCTCCAAATGACGGACCGAGCAGGGACCCGAGCTGGCCGTCCGGCGCCCGGGGCGTGCGCTCATTGCCGAGGAGCTGATACCAGACAAAGAGCGCGGCTCCGAGGGCGCCGCCCGCGTCGCCCGAGGCCGGCTGGATCCAGAGCCTCTCGAAGGGCGACTCGCGCAGGATCCTGCCGTTTCCGACGCAGTTCAGCGCGACGCCTCCTGCCAGGCAGAGGTTCTTTGAGCCTGTCAACCTGTGCGCGTGGGTCGCCATGCGGAGCATGATGATCTCGGCGACCTCCTGTATTGAGGCGGCGAGGTCGCATTCGCGCTGTGTGATTGCGGACTCGGGCAGCCGCGGCGCCCCGCCGAACAGCTGTTCGAACTTGCGCGAGGTCATGGTCAGCCCCGCACAGTAGTCGAAAAACGACAGGTCCAGGCGAAACGACCCGTCCTTCCTGAGGTCCAGGAGCCTTTCCATGATCGTTGCGACGTGCCGCGGCTCGCCGAACGGCGCCAGTCCCATCAGCTTGTATTCGCCGCTGTTCACCCTGAAGCCGCAGAAATAAGTGAACGCGGAATAGAGCAGGCCAAGGGAGTGGGGAAAACGCATCTCATGGCTATGGCTTATCCTGCTGCCGCGCCCGTGGCCGACGCTCGCCGTCGCCCATTCGCCGACCCCGTCGAGCGTCAGAATCGCCGCCTCCTCGAACGGCGACGGGAAGAAGGCGCTCGCTGCGTGGGACTCGTGGTGCTCAAGAAACACGTATCGCCTGGCGTAGCGGCCGTTGAGGCCGCGGCTGATTTCACCTGAAAGCCGGAGTTTTTCGTGGATCCACTGGGGCATCGCCATGCAGAAGGAGCGAAACCCGGCGGGCGCCACCGCCATGTACGTCTCCAGCAGGCGCTCGAACTTTAGAAAGGGCTTCTCGTAGAACACCACGTGGTCGAGATTCTCGGGTCCGATGCCCGCCTCCTTCAGGCAGTAGTCGACCGCGTTTTGCGGAAAACGATGATCGTGCTTCACCCGGGAGAAGCGCTCCTCCTGGGCCGCAGCCACGACGCGGCCGTCCACAACCAGCGCGGCTGCCGAGTCGTGGTAATAGGCGGACAGGCCGAGGATCGCCTTCATCAACGCGGCGAGGGCCGGTGGCACATCGCAGCGCACGACGCGCGGGGCCGGCTGCAAGAGTTGGCGAGGTGCCCTCGATCCATGGCGCCATGTTGCGGGGTTTGGATACGGGGTGCCACCCTCTTTATGCGAATGAAGAGGCCCGGATGCCGAGGCATCCGGGCCAATGTCGCCGCTACCCTAGCGACCCGGGCCTCTCTGGGCCCGGGCGATGTCAGAAGTTCCCGTGGATCGACACGGAGTAGGTCCGCCCGAACTTGTATTCGTCAGCGGGGACCGCCGCGGCCGTCGAAGCTCGGACGAGCCCTTACCGGGGCCATGTCCGTCGCATGCGCACCCACTGAATAATTTGGATACAATCTGGGGAGGCCAAGCATTGCCGGGGTACGCGAATATGGCGGTTTGTTGTCTACGTGCCCATGATAACGCTGGCGTTGCCGTTAAAAAACGGAAGAAATGGCGATGTTTTTAACAAAAATGTCAGAAACCCCCAACGCGCGGATACTTTCTCTCGAGAAGCTGACCAACCTACTGCCGTCTCCGCTCAGACCGCTGCACGGCAAGCGCGTCGCGCCCCTTGCGCTTCCCGACAACATCGTCTGCTTCTGCCGCCGCTCGGCGACGGACCTGAACCGGCCGCAGCGCGGCCGCGCGCTCCACCACCGCTTCGT
>CAZHPC010000234.1:0-3003 GCA_964534685.1 uncultured Opitutaceae bacterium | reverse complement strand
ATCGGGATCAACACGACCACGTTCACGCTCGTGAACGCGATCCTGTACCGGATGCCGCCGTACCGGGACCCGGGCCGCCTGGCCGTCATCTTCGGCACGATGCCGCAGTCCCAGTTCACGAAGCTGGCGCCGGGAAACGCCCGCGACGTCGTGCAGCAGGCCGAGGGGTTCGAAAACCTCACGCCCTGGTGCTGGGACTATTCCAACTTCGCCAAGCCGGGCGAGCCGGCCTACCGGGCGCTCGGGGTCCAGGCCTCCGGGAACTTCTTCTCGACCCTGGGCATCGCCCCGTCCATGGGCAGGGTGTTCAATCCGGATGACGACCGCCCAGGCCACAACGACGTCATCGTCGCGAGCGAGAAGTTCTGGAGGGAGAAGCTGGGCGGCGACCCGGGCGTCGTGGGCAGCGTGATCCGGCTGAACGGGAAGTCGGTCACGGTGATCGGCGTGGTGCCCGAGAGGGACCAAGACCGCATTTATTTCGGGTCGGTCGACCTGTGGCAGCCGCTGGGTTACGGGGAGGACACCTGGAGCAAGCGCGACAACGACTGGATGGAGTTTTTCGCCCGCCTGAAGCCGGGCGTGAGCCTGGAGCAGGCGCGGGCGCAGCTCGCCACGGTCGCCGCGCGGATGGCCCACGACCATCCCGACACGAATTCCCACCGCGGCCTCAACATAGCCCTTTATGAGTCCTCCCGCTCGAGGGGGTCGGCCCAGATCCTGTGGACGATCATGGGGCTCATGCTCTTCGTTCTCGGAATCGCGTGCGTCAACCTGGCCAACCTCCAGCTTGCGCGCACCGTGGCGCGGATGCGCGAGTACGCGATCCGAATCGCGCTCGGCGCCTCGCGCGGCCAGCTGATCCGCCAGCTGCTCGCCGAGAGCGTGCTGCTGTCGCTCGCGGGCGGGGCGCTCGGCCTCCTGGTCTCGGTCTGGGGAAACCGCCTTCTCGGCAGCCGCCTCCGCATCGACAGTGGCGGAAACAGCCTGGACCTTCCGCTGGACTACCGCGTGCTCGGCTTCACCCTCGCTGCCTCGGTCGCGACCGGGCTCCTCTTCGGGCTCATGCCCGGCTTTATCGCGTCAAGGACCGAGGTGGGCGCCGCGGTCAAGCAGGGGGGCCGCGGGACGGTCGGCGACCGGTCCAAGCACCGGGCGCGAAGGGCGCTGGTGGTGACAGAGCTCGCCCTTGCGCTGGCGTCGCTTGCCGGCGCGGCGTACTTCGTCCGGGGGCTTCAGCGCATCACCCACGCCGACAAGGGCTGGGAAACCGCCAGCCGCATGACCGGCAGCTTCATGCTCCCGCAATCCAAGTACTCCACCGACGACCAGACGCGGACGGGCGTCGAGCGGATCCGAACGGAGCTCGCGGCGCTTCCCGGCGTGGAAAGGGTGGCCGTCTCGGGCCAGATCCCCATCGGCGGCTCCTTCTCGCACCAGGGCAACTTCCTCATCGAGGGGCAGCAGCGGCCGGCCCAGGGCCAGGAGCCGCTCGCGCTGGCCGAGCGCGTCACCCCCGGATATTTCACCACGCTCGGGATGCACGTCGTCGGCGGCCGGGACTTCGAGGAGGCCGACCGCGCCGACGGAAAGCAGGTCGTGATCATCAACCAGGCCATGGCCAGGCAGTTCTGGCCCAAGGGCGACGCGATCGGCCACCGCATCGGCAGCACCGACGCGAAGAAACCCGACTGGAGGGAAATCGTTGGGATCGTGAACGACCTCCCCAGCACCTACGGCCCCGCCCTCACCCCGTTCCAGACGTACCACCCGTTCGCGCAGGATCCGGACCACTGGCTGACCTTCACGCTTCTTTGCAAAGGGACGCCCTCGGGGCTGACCGACGACGCCCGGCGCGCCATTGCGCACGCCGATCCCGACCTGGCCGTTTACCTGCTGGGCACAGTCGACTCGATCATTGAACAGCTCGGATCGGGCTTCACCCTCGTCGAGGAGCTGCTGACGATCGCGGCTCTGTTGGGTCTCCTGCTGGCCGTCGTCGGCATCTACGGCGTCATCGCCAACCTTGCGGTCCAGCGGACCCAGGAGATCGGAATCCGGATGGCCCTGGGCGCGCAGACCGGCGCCGTGCTTTGGCTGATCCTGCGCGAGGGCGTCCGTCTGGCCGCCGTAGGGACGGGCATCGGCCTCGTCCTTGCCTTTCTCCTGACGCGGGGCCTGAGCCTCGCGCTTCCCACGATTCCGGGCCAGGATGTTCCTATCATAGCGGCGCTGGCCGCCATCCTGATGGCCGCGGCCCTCCTGGCGTGCTGCCTGCCGGCACTTCGCGCAACGCACGTAAACCCGGTGGACGCGCTGAGGGCCGAATGACCTCCGGTCGCGGACCCTCCGCTTCGCCAGGATTCCGGGGTCGTGCGCTCCCCGGGGCCCGGGCCCTAACCGGGCCCGGAGAGGGGAAAATAGGACAGGAATCCATTGTGACGTCCTTGTGACGGAGGATGCGGTTCGGGACTCGTTGGGGCAGCGAGAGTAGCGCTACAGGCCATTCCCCATCTAAATCCCGATTCCTTTGACGATTCCAGGGATGGGGGTAGATTGCCCTGTGGAAACACCGCCAAAGACAGCCATCATGCTCCGGCTGCACGAGCTGGCACAGCTGTTCAACTCGATGGACCCCTCCCCGTTCATCGACAGGGACCTCGATGCGGACGCCGAGGAATACATCGTGAACTGGGCCCGCGAGCTTCCCGCGGGCAAGCCCTTGGAACTGGTGATCCAGCTCTCGCTGCCGGCCCCCGACGACCGCGCCGCGGGCGTCGAGGACGCGGTCCGCCACTACTTTGCGACGCGCGCAACCACCAAGCGCCTTGAATTCAGCCAGCTGATGCGCCGTGGCCGCCTGAGCCTGCTCGTCGGCTCGGCATTCCTGGCGACCTGCCTGCTGCTTGGCGAGCTGGTCGGCAAGCTGGGTAGCACCCCGGTTGCGGACTTCGTAAGGGAGGGCCTCACGATCGGCGGCTGGGTGGCCATGTGGCGGCCCCT
>CAZHPC010000233.1:0-3016 GCA_964534685.1 uncultured Opitutaceae bacterium | reverse complement strand
AGCGGTCGCCGTTGTACATCCCGCCGATCTGGGGGACGGTGACGTGGCTCTCGTCCACCATAAGCAGGAAGTCCTTCGGGAAGAAGTCGATCAGGCAAAAGGGGCGATCGCCCGGCTTGCGGCTGCCAAAATGCAGGGAGTAGTTCTCGATCCCGTTGCAGAAGCCCATCTCTTGGAGCATCTCGAGGTCGTAGTTCGTCCTCATCTTGATCCGCTGCGCCTCAAGGTACTTCTCCTTGGCCTCGAACCAGGCGACCCGCTGCTCGAGCTCGGCCTTTATCGACTGGATCGCCGGGGTCAGCGAGCCCCGGCTCCTCACGTACTGGTTGGCCGGGTAAAGATCGAATTTCTCGAGCTTGCGGATGACGTCGCCGGTGAGCGGATCGAACTCGCTGATGTCCTCCACGTCGTCGCCGAAGAATTCCACGCGCAGCCCGTGCTCGGTGTACGCAGGCATCACGTCAACGACGTCTCCGCGGACGCGGAAACGGCCCGGCTTCAGCTCATAGTCATTGCGATCGTAGATGTTGTCGACCAGGCGCTCGAGGAACGAGTTGCGGCCCAGGCTTTCCCCCTTCCGTATCGGTATCCTCAGCTCGGTGAAGTCCTCGGGCGAGCCGAGCCCGTAGATGCAGGATACGCTGGCGACGACGATCACGTCCCGCCTGCTGACGAGCGAGCTGGTGGCCGACATCCTCAAACGCTCGATTTCCTCGTTTATAGAGGAGTCCTTCTCGATGTAGGTGTCGCTCGAGGGGATGTAAGCCTCCGGCTGGTAATAGTCGTAGTAGCTGACGAAATACTCGACGGCGTTCTCCGGGAAGAAGCTCTTGAACTCGGAGTACAGCTGGGCCGCCAGCGTCTTGTTGTGGCAGATGATCAGGACCGGGCGGTCGCACCTTGCAATGACGTTGGCCATCGTGAACGTTTTTCCCGAGCCCGTGACCCCGAGGAGGGTCTGGTACCTGTTGCCGGCCTGGATGGAACCCACCAGCCGGTCGATCGCCTGCGGCTGGTCGCCGGTTGGCAGGTAGTCTGAACAGAGCTTAAATAGCATGGCCAATTCCTATGACATCGGGCAGACCTTACCCATGTCAAAGGCCGTCGTTTCCAGCCTGTATGATTCAGATGTCTTTCGCATGGCGTGCCGTCAGTTTGACCAGGCCGCCGATGCTATCAACCTCGCAGAGGACATCAGAGACCGGACCAAGTACCCTCGCCGGTGCATCGCGGTGTCCCTTCCGGTGCGCCGGGACAACGGGGGTGTGACCGTCTTCGAGGGGTACCGCGTCCAGCACAACATCTCGACCGGCCCGTCCAAGGGAGGGATCCGCTTCCATGAGAACGTGACGCTCGGCGAGGTGGCCGCGCTAGCCATGTGGATGAGCTGGAAATGCTCGCTCGTCGGCCTGCCGTACGGGGGCGCCAAGGGCGGCGTGATCGTGAACCCGCGGGACCTCTCCCCCACGGAGCTTGAACACCTTTCGCGGCGCTACATGCAGGAAATGATCGGGTTCGTCGGGCCGCAGCTCGACATCCCGGCTCCGGATGTCGGCACCAACGAGCAGATCATGGCCTGGATGATGGACACCTACTCCAACCATATGGGCCATATCTCGCCCGCCGTCGTGACCGGCAAGCCCATCGCGCTGGGCGGATCGCAGGGCCGGCGGGAGGCCACCGGGTTCGGGGTCGCCCACCTAGTGGGGAAATACCTCGAGGACATGAAGATCCATATCGGGAAATCGACGGTCGCGATCCAAGGCTTCGGGAACGTAGGAAGCGAGACCGCCGTGGCGTTGTCTGCGATGGGGGCAAAGATCATCGCTGTGTCGGACTACATGGGCGGGGTCTACAACGCCAAGGGCCTGAACATCAAGAAGGCCCTCGCGTACGTGCAATATGCCGGCGTCCTGAAGGACTTCGAGGGCGGCGAGGCGATCACCAACGAGCAGCTGCTGGAGCTGGAGTGCACGGTCCTCGTTCCGGCCGCCTTGGAGAGGGTGATCACCGAGAAGAACGCCCCGAAGCTCAAGTGCCGCCTGCTCGCGGAGGCCGCCAACGGACCCACCACCAATGCCGCAAACCGCATCATCGAGAACCGCAGCGACATCGAGATCATACCGGACGTCCTGTGCAACTCGGGGGGCGTCATCGTGTCGTACTTCGAGTGGCTGCAGAACCTCCAGAGCTTCTACTGGGGCCGCGACGAGGTGCTGGAGAAGCTCCGCGGCATACTCGACAAGGCGAAGGAGTCGGTCGAATACCAGAAGCGCAAGTTCAAGTTCGGACGCCGCCTCGCGGCGCTCACCCTTGGCATCGCCCGCGTTGCCGAGGCCAAGCAGAAGCGCGGTCTGTTCCCGTAGAGCCCAGCCCGATCAGACAAGCGGAAGGATCGCCTCGAGCGATCTGATGAAGACCGCGGCCTCGCGCTCCACCTTTTCCCTCGGGACAAAGCCGCCGTATCCTACGAACAGGTCCACCTCGGGGCGCGTCTCGAGGTCGCTCACCCCGTCCCCGACCATCACGACCATTGCGGGCCTGAGCTCGGTCTTGAGCCCGCGGATGACCTCCAGCTTGCCCCCCGATCGGGTCGTTGGGTAGGCCGAGTCGTAGCCGCTGTAGGAGCCGTCGGGGGCGAAATGCAGGTCGACCGCCTCGACGCGCTTGACGCCCAGGAAGTCCGCCAGCGGCCGGATCGCCTGGCGAAAGCCGCCGCTTATAACAACCGGGGCCCATCCCTTCCTGGCCAGCGCGGCGATCGTCTCCTTGGCCGTGGCCTCGACGTTCGCCAGATACCGCCCGCCTATCTCCGCCGCGTCGGTGGCGCTTGGCCGGATGATGTCCAGCCGGCGCCCAAAGACCTCCTCGAGGCGGATCTTGCCATTCATGGCGTCCCTCGTCATCGCCTCGACCCGCGCAAATACCTCGGGGCCGTGAATCCTGGCCAGCTCGTCGATCCCCTCGATCGAGCTCAGCGTGCTGTCGCAGTCAAAACAGATCAGCTTCAACTGCC
>CAZHPC010000232.1:0-3033 GCA_964534685.1 uncultured Opitutaceae bacterium | reverse complement strand
GTGGTTCGAGATGCTCCAGGAGAAGTACGGCAAGGGCGTCAAGAGGCGCACGGAGTACGACGAGATCGAGCAGATCAGCGCGGCCGAGGTGGTCTCGGCGAACCAGAGACTCTACGTGAACCGCGAGGAGGGGTTCATCGGGCTGAACTGGCGCCAGCACGAGTTCGTGCAGGAGTGCACCATCCTGGACAGCGTGCTCTGCATCATGGCCGACGGCACGCTCAAGGTCTCGAAGGTGGGCGACAAGGTCTTCATGGGGCTCGGCATCCTCCACTGCACGGTGTTCCCGAAGGACGGCGACACCTCGTTCTACACGATGATCTACCAGGACGGCGCGAGCGGGAAGGCCTTCGCCAAGCGCTTCCAGATCGGGGGGCTGTCCCGCGACAAGCTCTACCCGCTCACCAAGTCCGACGGCTCGAAGGTGGTCTACCTGGAGGTGAGCCCCACGCAGAAGGCGATGCCGAAGACGGTCCACGTCTCGCTCGACGGCCGCAGCAGGGCGCGGGTGAGGGAGTTCGACTTCGGGATCGGCGAGGTCTCGATCAGCGGCCGCGCCGCCAAGGGCATCACGGTCACCAAGTGGGCCGTGAAGGAAGTGAGGCGGGTCGACCCGGCCTAGACGGACTCAACAGGAATGCGGGACCCCTTCATGGCTCGTGGGCCCACCGAACTTTGGGCCCGCCCCGATTCCAGCCACAATGGCTCCGCCGCCGCGACGCAGGTGTGAGCGTTATTCCTCGGTCATCTTGATGAAGGGCCGGGGATGGCGGCTCGGGGCAACCTCGTCGTCAAACCTGTCGGCGGCCTTCTTCAGGTACGAGAACACGTAGACCCCGGGAATCTTTTCGCCCTCAGGGGGACTCGCAAGCACCAGCTTGGCGTCGGGGGCGAAATACTCCAGCCCGGGCGCCAGATCGATATCCATCGGCGGGACCAGGTAAAACTTCGTCGGCTTCACACCGTGAGCGCTGACGAGCTTGTCGATCATCGCAAAAGCCTCGTCTTCGTCGTTCAGCATGGGGGGTCCAAAGAAACCGCGGACAAGGAAGACGGTGGAGATGCCGGTGAACACCATGTACACCATGGAAAGCTTCATGAAGAATTCAATGATTCGCGCCGCGGCCCGGGCCTCTGGCGCAACCGAGATGTAGCGAATCAGCAGGAAGACCGCCCCGAGCATGAGCGGCGGAATAACGATCATGGAGCGCTGAATGTCACGGCTCGGAAAAACGAAGCTCGACCCGATTAGCGCAACGCTGAGGAAGAAGATCGCAACGGCCCACGCGCAGACGACCGCGTAACGGAGCTCGCGAAAACGCCAGCTCAAAAAGATGGCGGCGAATATGGCAAGGGCCTGAGGTCCCGAAATCAGGCAGTAATCAGTCCCAACGGCGGCGCGCACCCCATTGAGGTAGCGGAGCACCCAGTCGTTGACCGTGAAATGCTCGTCGGTCCCCACCGTGAATTCGGCCGACATCGCCCCGGGATCCACCTTGTGCATCACCAAGACGGCAATGCAGAGGCAGGCGATCCCATAGATGACGGTGAAAATGAATATTCTCTGCCGCCTCCAGAAGATGAAATAGATCAGAAGAGCGAGCCCCAGCACCCAGCTGCCGAGCGCGGGCGTATAGCACCCCGCAAAGAACCCAAACGCCCACGTGATCCACAGGAACCGAAGCGGACCCGGCTTGACGACGAAGTATAGCAGCGCGGCCAGGAAGAAGAGCGTGCAGCCGATCGGCATCATCGTCTGCTCGAACTTGCGGGCGTTTAGCAGCGTGTACTGGCCGAGCGCGATCATTATGCCGCAGTAGCCGGCAAACAGGAGAGGATCGGAGGTTCTCCTCTTCCTAAGATAGGCCAGAAGCGCCGATAAGAAGAAAAAATAGGATCCCAAATAGAACATGGAATTGCCG
Source organism: uncultured Opitutaceae bacterium (assembly GCA_964534685.1). Classification (GTDB taxonomy): domain Bacteria; phylum Verrucomicrobiota; class Verrucomicrobiia; order Opitutales; family Opitutaceae; genus Palsa-1447. Next base: position 1,111 of record CAZHPC010000232.1, on the reverse strand, counting down.
ACTCGCGCGGCCCAAAGGCTTGGGCCAAAGAAGAAGGAGGGCAGGCAATTGAGCACGTACTGGCGGCCCATGTATCTGCCGTAGGCGATAGCGAACACACCTAGGCTGGGGTCGTGTCGCATCAGGAACATGCCTTCAGCGAGTTGCTTCAACCCCTCAATGTCGACGGGCGTGAAACGGATGCCCCCTGCGTTGATGAAGGTGAGAATCGGGGGCAAGAAGAATGCGACAAGGTACCACGCCCGGTGCGGCTCGGTCCATAAGCGCCTGCCGAAGAACGGGAAAAACGCGGTAACGCAAGCCGACAGGACGACCGCGACGGACAGCAGGATCCAGCTAAGGCCTGCGTACCACCTCCACGGCGACCAGTCGCCCGTGTAGAACGCGGCCTCAATGGTGATAAGGGCGATTGATGGGACGGCGTACGCGGCCCAGAGGTACCTGCGCGTCACGGTGTGGGGCCACGAAGCAGACGGCGCCTCGCGCGGCGCGGGAGCCTTCATCCAATCTCCCGCGGTATGGGAATGTTAAAGCAGCTGTCCCTTGACATTGAATTCATGACGAGCGCGGTGAGGATCTCTCGCTTATTGTCCGGCGTGCAAGGGGGGAAGGCAGCTCTCACGCGCACACCCTGCCCACGACCGCGAGAGCCGGTCAAGCCTTCAAGAGCGACTCAGCCCAAACAGTTCGTGGGAAATGCGGGCTAAGCATAGCGGTCCTCCGTCGAGGGATCCGCAGTGTTGGAGTAGCCCCGGACCTCCCAGAAGCCGAGCTTGTCCTCGGCCAGGAACGTGATGGCCTTCACGAACTTCGCACCCTTCCAGGCGTAAAGCTTCGGGATGATGACGCGCGCGGGGCCGCCGTGCTCGCGGGCGAGGGGGGCCCCGCCGAAGGATGTGGCGACAAGCGTGTCGTCATCCAGGCACCGCTCGAGCGGGACGTTGGTGGAGTAGCCGTCGTAGCTCGTGAAATAGACAAACCGCGCCTCGGGCTTCGGGCGCGCAAGCTCGTAGAGGGTCGCGAGCGCGACGCCGCCCCACTGGCAGTCGTACTTGGTCCACGTGGTCACGCAGTGGAAGTCGCTCACGTCGACGACCTGGGGCAGGGCGCC
>CAZHPC010000231.1:0-3037 GCA_964534685.1 uncultured Opitutaceae bacterium | reverse complement strand
GACGACCGGCGCCGGGTTGTTCAATTCCGTATAGCGAGCCATGCCGCAGAGGACAAACGAGACGCCCACGAAGATCAGCGTGCAGATTCCCAGGGAGCCGAGAATCCCGACCGGCATGTCGCGTTGCGGGTTGCGCGCCTCCTGCGCCGTCGTCGAGACGGCATCAAATCCGATGTAGGCAAAGAAGATGACGGCCGCCCCCTTGAAGATGCCGCTCCAGCCGAACTCGCCGAAACGCCCGGTGTTCGCCGGGATGAAAGGGGTCAGGTTGGCCTTCGCCAGGGCGGGATGGCTGAATAGAAACCACGCGCCAAAGCCGATGACGGCCAGCAGGACCGTCACCTTCACGGTCACAATGACATTGTTGAAGGCGGCCGATTGCTTGATCCCAATCACGAGGAGGCAGGACAGGAAGACCACGATCGCGGCGGCCGGCAGGTCGAAAAGCGCCCCCGTTGACTGGAAGCCCGCGCTCGAGGCGTACTTGATCGGCGCCTGGCTCAGGGCGGCCGGCAGGCGCAGGCCGAACTCCGAGAGAAAATCCTGCGTGTGCCCCGACCAGCCGACCGCCACCGTGGACGAGGCGAAGAGGTACTCAAGGATCAGGTCCCAGCCGATGATCCATGCGACAAACTCGCCGAGCGTCGCGTACGCGTAGGTGTAGGCGCTCCCGGCGATGGGGAGCATGGCCGCAAACTCCGCGTAGCACAGTCCGGCGAACAGGCAGCCGAGGCCCGAGATGATGAACGAGAGGACGATCGCCGGTCCCGCGTAGGTCGCCGCGGCGTTTCCGGTGATGACAAATATGCCTGCGCCGATCACGGCGCCGATGCCCAGGCTCACCAGATTGAGGGGCGACAGGCTCTTGTTCAGCTGCTGGCCTGTGGCGACTTCGGCATTGAACGCGGCAATCGGCTTCGTCCGGAACAGGTCCATGTGATTGGTGCACTATTGGCAGATTTGGGCCGGCAAGCACGCATAATGCTTTCGGCATCTCGGCTTACCGACCGCCGCGATTTTGGCCCGACACCCCAAATGCGGGCAGACAAAGGTCGCCCCGTCGGTTAGCCTCCGGGGAAACCAGACTACCCCATGAGCAAATTATCCGATTCCGATATCGCCCGGATGCACCCCGAGACCCTCGCTCTTAGCTACGGCTTCGACCCGTGGCTGAGCGAGGGCGCCGTCAAGCCGCCCGTGTTTCTCACCTCCACCTTCGTCTTCAAGCACGCATCCGACGGCAAGCAGTTCTTCGCTTGGGCTCACGGAGAGGGTACGCCGCCGCCACGCCGCGAAATGGGCCTGATCTATTCCCGGATCAACAACCCCAACCTCGAGATCTTCGAGGACCGCGTTGCCCTCTGGGAGGGCATGAAGGATGCCTGCAGCTTCTCAAGCGGAATGGCCGCAATCGCCACGACCCTGCTGGCCACCCATCAACCGGGCGACGAGATTATCGCCTGCGCGCCGGTCTATGGCGGCACCGATTCGCTCATCCACCATTTCCTTAAGCGCTTTGGCATCGCGGCGCATTTCGTGCCGGCGGGCTTCGACGCGCCGGCGCTGGCCGAGCCGCTCATCACGCCGCGCACCCGCTCAATCTACATCGAAAGCCCGGCGAACCCCAATAACCGGCTGACCGACATAGGCCGCATGAAGGAACTGGCGCTACGCCACGCCCCCGCGGCCCCTGGCCGCAGCCTCGGGCGCATCCTCGTGATTGTCGACAACACGATGGCGGGCCCGGTCTTCGCCCAGCCCGCAAAGGTCGGCGCGGACATCGTGCTCTATTCGGCCACGAAATTCATCGGGGGCCACTCGGACGTGGTCGGCGGAGTGGCGCTGGCCAATGACGACGGGCTGCTCGCCGCCATCGCGCAGCACCGTGCGCTGCTCGGCGGGATGCCCAATCCGTACACGGCCTGGCTGCTCACGCGTTCACTAGAGACCCTCAAGATCCGAGCCGAGCAGCAGCAGCGCAACGCCGTGGAGGTGGCCGCGTTTCTCGTCTCGCACCCAAAGGTGCGCAGGGTTCTCTACATCGGTCTGCTAACCCCGGACGACCCCGAATTCGCGATCTACCGCAAACAGCACACGGGGCCGGGCTCGCTGATTTCGTTCTATATCCGCGGGGGGGAGAGGGAGGCGTTCCAGTTCCTCGACCACCTCAAGGTCTTCCGGCTCGCGGTCTCACTCGGCTCCACCGAATCGCTGGCGCAGCATCCCGCCACAATGACGCATTCAGGCCTCACTCCCGAGGACAAGCAGATGGGAGGAATCAGCGACGATCTGGTACGCCTTTCCATCGGGATAGAAAACCAGGAGGACCTCATCTGGGACCTGCAGCAGGCTCTGGAGAGCGCCTGAGCGCCGCCTACGGAACGGACAGGGACGCTGATTGGGGGCCGCAGGTCTTTCAGGACGGCGCGGGCGTCGCCGGTGTTGCGGGGGGCGCCTTTGGCTCGCCGACAAGGACGGAGAGCTGCTCGCGCACGGCCACGAAGAAATCGGGGCTCAGGTCGATGGCCGGCACCTGGAAGAGCTGCTTGGTGCGCGAGTGCTCGTAGAGGTCCCTCCCCTCGGGGGAGCGCCCCCTGGGCCTGAGCAGGCGCTTTCTTTCAAGCAGGAGGGCGAGGAAGCGCACGAGGCGGTCCGTCTCCGGCGTCGCCTCGGTCGACGGGTCGGCGAGGGTCAGGAAGAGGTTTTCCGCCGTCAGCTTGAGCGCCCGGTCGGCGTTCCCCTCCTTCGGCTGGGGCTTGAAGACCTGCACCCAGCGGCACGCAACATACCCCTGCGGGACGACCTGGTCCGCGTTTGCCTCGAGGGCGTCGTAGCGAAGCACCGCCCCGGAGTCGGTCATCGACAAAAGGCTCGCGACCCGGTCGCCCTCGCTGAAGGGCCTTCCGGAGACAAAACACGAGGACGCCCGGGGCTGAAGGTTCAATTCCATGATTTGGAACCTTTCTTGTTTACTTCCACCGTGTGTGGACGCTAGCAAATTTGCGCCGCAACGCCACTTGCGCCAAAACCAATGACC
>CAZHPC010000230.1:0-3122 GCA_964534685.1 uncultured Opitutaceae bacterium | reverse complement strand
GACGCACAATCCAGAGACCTTAGCCGAAAGGCTACTCGGAGCGCAGCGCGGTAAGGGGACTAACACGGGTGGCCTTGCGCGCCGGGAGGTAGCAGGCGATCATCGAGGTCACGAAAAGCAATGAGGACGCGAGCGCAAACGCGAGCGGGTCCATCGGGCTGACCTTATAGAGCAGGCTGGAGCAGGCCCGGCCAAGTCCCAAGGCCAGCAGAAGACCGAAGGTGGCGCCCGTGAGGATCATGATGAGACCCTCGCGTAGAATCATGGCCTGGACTCTGCCTGGCTCGGCGCCGAGCGCCATGCGTATGCCGATCTCGCGGGTGCGGCGGGCGACCGAGTAGGATTTGACGCCGTAGAGTCCGACGATGGCGAGCACCAACGCCAGGCCGCCAAATACGGAGAACAGTGTGGCGCCGATACGGATGATCCAAAGCTCATCCGAAGCCTCGAGGTGCTGGCGGAAGGTGCGGACCTTAAACACCGGCACCCCGGGCGCGGCTTCGCGGACCTCACGGCGCACGCTGTCAATCAGCGCCAACGCTGTCCCGGCGGTGTTGGCGACGGTGCGGACATGGAACTGAACGTTGCTCTGGAAGCCCTGTGCGAAGGGCACGTAGATGGCAGGTTCATTGTCCCTGCCAAAGAGTGATGCGTGGATGTCGGGCACGATGCCGACAATCTCGAGCGTCTTCGTGTAGTCCTTGCGGGCGGAATTATCCTTTTCTTCCCCGGTCGTGCCGCCTCCGCTGACGCCGGATGCCCGGTCAGCATCCCTGTCGGCATACTGGATCCGCTGGCCGAGTGCATTGCCATCGGGCCAGAGGCTCCGCGAGAGAGTTTCGCCAATGATGGCCACATCAGGAGCCCCCTGGGTGTCGGTCTCGGACTTGGTGAACGCGCGGCCGCGCAGGATGGGCAGGCCGAGCGTGGAGAAGTAATCGGCGCCGACGCTGTTCCAGCGCGAGTCGAAGGCGAGGCCTTCGGCCGCCGTGGCGGGCTTTGTATCTTTGGTGGGATGCAGGCCGGCGCGCTGGATGGCCCGGTTGAGTCTGATCATGCCAAAGGGGACAGTGGAAGCGATGCTGGCCGATTGCACACCAGGGAGCGCGGCGAGCCTGTCGCTGACATTGCGGTAAAGCTGTCGGGCCCGCACCTTGTTGTAGCCACCGAGACTGGCGTCGGCCTCGACGATGATTGTGTCCTCCGCCTTGAACCCGATGTCGGCGCCCCCGGCCTTGATCGCACCCCGGACAAACAGACCGGCACACGTGAGCAGCCCGAGGGAAAGGGCAATCTGGGCTACGACGAGGGGATTGCGCGGGAGCCACCGGCGCCGCGGCCTAAGGTCCTCGCCGGCCTGCTCCTTGAGGTCGGTGACCACGTCACCACAGGAGAGCTTGAGGGCCGGCCCGAGGGCGAAGAAGAGAGTGGACAGCATGCAGAAGACAAGGGTGACGGCCAGGATGGCGGGGCTGGCCGTGCCTGGGAAGAAGATGGCGACGGGCACGAGCGCGGCCATCGAGTCCATGAGGATCGCGGAACTCCACGTGGCGAGCATCAGCCCAATCAGGCCGCCAGCGAACGAGAGGACGAGCCCCTCCGTGAGCAACTGGCGGACAATTCGGGCGCGGCCGCCGCCGAGCGCGAGGCGAATAGCGAATTCCTTGCGGCGGCCCGCGCCGCGTGCGAGCAGCATATTGGCAAGATTGAGGCAGGCTATGAGGAGAACGATGGCCGCCATGCCGAGCAGGAGCATGCCAATCATGTCGAATTCGCCTTCGCCTTCGGGTGCGTCGCTGCTGCTGAGGCGTGGCAGTTTGCCAAGGGTAAAAGTCTGGTCCTTTTGCTCGGCCGGGAATGTCTTCTCAAGGGTCGTGGCGTAAGTGGAAAGAGCGGCTTTGGCCGCCTCCTTGCCGACGCCCGGCGCAAGCCGACCGACCAACATGAGGTTGTAGGCATCGCGGTGCTCGAGCGTGCGCTTGGACTCGCCCTGGAAGTCATTCGTTAGCTGGTCGAACAGGCCGAGCGGGAAATACAGCTCTGGCCCCAGAAGCATCATGGTGCCGGTGAAATTCTCGGGGGCGATGCCGACGACGGTGAAGGGCCGCTCGTTGACTCGGATCGTCGAGCCGATGAGGGACGGGTTGAAACCGGTCTTCTTCCAGTAGAGATGGCTGGCGATGACGACCGGGACCGCGCTGCCGGGTGCTTCCTCAGCAGGCGTAAAGGCCCGCCCCATAATCAGTTTCACACCGAGCACGTCGAAATAGTTGGCTGAAATAATAGAGACGAAAGTGCGCCGAGCATCCGCGCCCTCGCCCAGACCGACCATGCTGAGGTTGTGTGCGAGAATGCCGGAGAACTGCTCGCGTTGCTCGCGAAGTTCGCGATAGGTGGGATAGGAGAACAAGCGGCAATCCTTGGGGTTCTTCCTGTCCTGGGTGTAGAGCTGGACGACCTGCTCCGGGTGCGGAAACGGGCGTGGACTGTAAACCAAGGCATTGACGATGCTGAAGACGGCGGTGTTCACGCCAATACCAAGGGCGAGGACGGCAATGGCGGTGGCAGTAAAGCCACGGGATCTGGCGAGTAGCCGGAATGAAAAGCGCAGATCTTGCAGGAAGGAATTCAAGGGGAACGAGCAGGGAGGGTGGAGGCGAAGGAGTCCGGTTGTCCCCAAGAACACGGGGGAATCCGCGAAAGATGCAGAATTCGGCGCCTGTGCAACGAGCGCTATGCGTATCCCGGCAACCGGACGGCAGAATGTCTGCCACTGACGTCATTCGGCCTTACTTGCCCGCATACCTTGCCTTCATTGCGGCTCATCGACCCAGGGAAGATTCCGTGCGGTCCTGGGAGTGATACTGCCCACGTTAGGCGGTTTCGAGTCCCGTCCATCCCGCCATTTTCGATTCCATAAGGCCTCTTTTTGTCACGGCCATATAAGGAATTGCTAGAAGCTACCGCACAGTCGAACGACGGATGGCCTGGCCTAGTATAACGATTAGCGGAAGCGCAGATACCTAGCTCCCAATCGCTCAAAGGCCCTCCGATCCGCGCCCACGATGTCCGCGTCGAGCGACTCGGCCGTTGCAACGATCCATGCATCATTTTCTCCCATT
>CAZHPC010000229.1:0-3125 GCA_964534685.1 uncultured Opitutaceae bacterium | reverse complement strand
CCTGCCGGTCATGGACCACTGCCAGGACCAGTCCATGACCGAGGGCGCCGTCATGAACGAGGGCAACGTGTCCATTCGCCTCGGCCTGCGCGGCTGGCCCAACGCGGCGGAGGACCTGATCGTCTCGCGCAACGTGATCCTCTCAAGGTACACCGGGGCCCACATCCACATGCAGCACGTCTCCTCGGCCCTTTCGGTTGAGATCGTCCGGCGCGCGAAGGCCGACGGCGTGCGGGTCACGGCCGAGGCGACCCCGCACCACATCGCCCTCACCGACGAGTCCCTGGCCACCTACGACCCGAACTTCAAGATGAACCCCCCGCTGAGGACCGAGGGCGACCGCCGGGCGCTGATCGCGGGGCTGCGGGACGGCACGCTCGACTGCATTTCGACCGACCACGCCCCCCACACGGACTACGAGAAGGACAAGGAGTTCGACTACGCCCCTAACGGCATCATCGGCCTCGAGACCGCGCTCGCGGTCGTGCTCGACGCCCTCGTGCGCCGGAGCAGGTTCACGCTCACGAAGGCCCTCGACCTGATGACGCGCAAGCCCGCCGGCATCCTCGGCCTCCCGGCCGGCACCCTCGCGGCCGGCGCCCCCGCCGACATCTGCATCTTCGACCCCGACGAGGTGTGGACCTACGACGCCAAGGCGGGCTACAGCAAGTCGGCAAATTCGCCCTGGAACGGCCGGACACTTCGCGGCCGCGTCAAGACGACGATCGTCGACGGCCGCATCGTCTTCCCGCTCGCGGCGTCGTGAGTCAGCCGGATGAAATAACCTGGACCGCGGCCGCAGCCGCCGGATTCGAGATCGGGCTCATCGTCCTTGGCGCGTGGCTGGTGTGGGCGCAGGTGCTCAGCCCCAGGGCGAGGCAGGCGCGCGTGGTGAGCCTCGCCGAGTGGCGCCTGCCCGTGCTCGACTTCGCCTGCTTCCTCTGCTTCGCGTTCGTGGGGGCAACCGCCCTCAGCGCCGCCGCCGGGTTTCTCCTTCGCCACGGCCACCTCTCCCCGGACGCGATGCTGGTGGCCGGCGGCGCCGTGATGCACATCGGGATCCTGCTCGGCCTCGCGGGCTTCTTCCTCATGTACGGCCTGAGGGCGCAGATCGCCCGCTGGGGGCCGTTCGTCGCGCCGGCGCTCAGGAGCGGGCTGGTCACGTTCCTTGTCGCCCTGCCCCTCGTCGACGGCACGAGCTTTGCGTGGGATTACCTCCTCGAGAAGACGGGCCTTCCCACCGAGAAGCAGGACATGGTGGACATCCTGCAGAACACGGGGTCGCCGGGCGTGAAGATCGCCCTGATCCTGGTCGCCACGCTTCTCGTCCCCGTCACCGAGGAGGTCCTGTTCCGCGGCGGCCTCTTCCGGTACTTCAGGACGCGGGTTCCGCGGTGGGCGGCCATCGCGGCCACGTCGCTGCTCTTCGGGGCGCTCCACGTTTCGTGGGGCGACCACCTGGGGGGCCTGCCGAGCCTGGCGCCCCTCACCGTGCTCGCGGTCGTCTTCTGCCTGGCCTATGAGCGCACCGGCTCGATCGGCACGACCATCGTCGCGCACGCGCTTTTCAACCTGAACACGTTTGTCCTGATCATGGGAGGGATCGGCTCGTGAGGGCGGCGCCCCTGTTCTCAAGGACCCTCGTGGGAAGCGTGGCCTCGGCCGGCGAGGAGGCGCTCATACGGGCGATCCGGCGCTGGCTGGGAAGGGCGACGCCAGGGCCTCCCGCGGGGATCGGCGACGACTGCGCCGTGATCCGCCCCGCGCGCGGGCGCGAGCTCCTCACCATCGATCCCGTGATCCACGGAGTTCATTTTGACGGGCGGGTCCCTCCCCGCGAGGTCGGGGCGATGCTCTTCAAGCGCAACCTGAGCGACATAGCGGCCATGGGGGGCCGTCCCCGAGCGGCGGTCGTGGCGCTCGCACTCGACGGCAGGGTCTCCCTCGCCTGGCTCGCGGAATTCTACCGGGGGCTCGCCCGGGAGAGCCGCAGGCACGGCGTGCCGGTCGTGGGCGGCGACGTGGCCCGGCTGAACGGTTCCCTTGTCGCGACGCTCGCGATGACCGGGGAGTGCGCGGGCCGCGTGCTCACCCGCGCCGGCTCGCGTGCCGGCGACTGGATCTACGTCACGGGCTCCCTCGGGCGCAGCCTTGCGACAGGCCACAACCACGGCTTCGAGCCCCGGCTCCCCGAGGGCGCGTGGCTCGCCCGCCGGGGCGAGGTGCGCGCGATGATGGACGTGAGCGACGGCCTGGCAAAGGACCTCTGGTCGATGACGCCGCGCCGCGCGGCGCCGGCGCTCTTCGGGGCCATGCTTCCGCGAAGGCGCGGGGCCAGCGTCCGCGAGGCGCTCTGCGACGGCGAGGACTACGAGCTCGTTTTCAGCGTGTCGTCGGGCGCCCGGCGCGCCCACCTTGAGAAGGCGTGGCGGCGCGCCTTTCCGCGGACGCGGCTTACCTGCATCGGGAGGTTCGCGCGTGCCGGCGCGATGCCACCCGATGCCATGAACCTCGGGGACTTCCGTGGCTACGAGCACCTCCGATAGGCTCCGGGCCGGCCTCAGCACGGGCTCGGCCGACGAGACAAGGTCGCTTGCGGCCGCGTGGGCCGCGGAACTGCCGCCCGACGCGACGGTGGCGCTGCACGGCGACCTGGGCGCCGGAAAGACCACCTGGGTGCAGGGCCTCGCCCTCGGCTTCGGAGTCGCCGAGCCCGTGACGAGCCCGACCTTCACGATCTACAACATCCACCGCGGCAGGACGCGCATGCTCGCCCACCTCGACGCGTACAGGCTCAGTTCGCCTCGTGAGGCCGAGGACCTCCTGCTGGAGGAGTTCCTCCAGAGCCCGTGGTGCCTTGCGGTCGAGTGGCCGGATCGGATTCCCGATTGGATTCCGAGCGACGCATGGCACCTGGACCTCGCCATCGGGGCCGACAGCCGCCACTCGATCCGCCTGCGCCCGCAAAAACCTACGCCACCGGGTTCTCGGTAGGCGGGGGAACGACCGGTTCGGGTGCCGCGACGGGCGCGGGCAGAAGGGCCGGGGCAGCTTCGGCGGGCGCAGCCTCCTGCTGAGCGCCTTCCTGCAGCGCGCCTTCCTGCGGCGCGCCTTCCTGCGGCGCG
>CAZHPC010000228.1:0-3137 GCA_964534685.1 uncultured Opitutaceae bacterium | reverse complement strand
ATCGTGTTCTCCAATTTCATGGGCTCGGGCGTGTACACGTTCCGCGGCGGCTCGGACCTTCTGATCGAGAAGATGACGGCGGAACTGAAGAGGAACGGCGTCGAGCTGCGAAAGAAGGTCCTGGTCGAGCGGATCCTCGTCGAGGACCGGGGCGGCTCGCGCTTTGCGTGCGGGATCGTGGCCAAGGGGGGCCGGGTCGTGAGGGCGAAGGCGGTCCTCTCCAATGCCAACATCAAGAACACGATCTTCCGGCTGGCGGGCGCCGAGAACTTCTCGGCGGAATACGCCGCGGCCGCCCAGGCCGTGCGGATCAACTCGAGCTCCTGCCAGGTGTACCTGGGCATACGCAAGGGCGAGTCCATCCCCCACATCGGCGACCTGGTCTTCACGTCCGCGAGCCCCTCGTTCAGCAGCGAGGAGCTGACGGACCTGCGCACCTCGAGCAGGACGTTCTCGGTCTACTACCCTGACACGCGCCCCGGCCTCGGGCGGTACACGGTCGTGGCGTCCATCAACGGCCTGTACTCGGACTGGAGCCGCCTCTCGGAGGCCGAGTACGCCGCGGAGAAGGAGCGCCTCATCGAGGAGTCGATCAAGGCGCTGGAGCGGTTCATACCGGGCGTCAGGGAGATCATCGACTGGAAGGAGGCCGCGACGCCCCGCACGATCGAGCGCTACACGACCCACTTCGGAGGCACCTCGTTCGGGACGAAGTTCGAGGGCCTGAAGGTCTCCATGGACCTGCCCGAGCAGCTTCCAGGCCTGTACCACGCTGGCTCCGTCGGGATCATCATGTCGGGGTGGCTCGGGACCATCAACTACGGGGTCATCACCGCCAACAAGGTCGACCGCTACGTGTGCGCGCTGAAGCAGGGGAGGGCGGCATGAGCGACGTCTCCCCCGAGGTCCTCAGGCGGATCCCGCACCGCCCCCCTTTCCTCTTTGTCGACGAGATCGTGTCCGAGGCGCCCGACTGCCTGGTGGCCCGGCGCACGTGGCGGCCGGCCGAGGACTTCTACGGCGGACACTACCCGGGTTCCCCGATCACCCCGGGCGTGCTCCTCTGCGAGGCCGTGTTCCAGGCCGGGGCGCTCTTCCTCGCCCGGGCCCTTACCGCCGAGGGCGCGCCGCAGGGGATCCCCCTGCTTGCGAAGATATCCAACGTGCGCTTCCGCAACCCCGTGTACCCGGGCGACACGGTCACGATCGAGGTCCGAAGGAAGGAGTCCGCGGGAGGATTCTACATCATGAGCGGCTCCATGAAGCGCGGGGAGGCCCGCATCCTGACGGTCGAGTTCTCGGTCGCCTGGAGAACCCCTGAGGCCACGAAATGAGCTTCCTCGGACTCGAGGCAAGGACCTTCGTCGTGTTCGGCGTCGCGAACAAGCGAAGTGTCGCCTGGGCGATCGGGAAATCGCTCGAGGAGGAGGGCGCCCGGGTCCACTACAGCGTGCGCTCCGACGAGAGGCGTAGGTCCCTCAAGGCGCTCCTCGGCGACCGCCCCACCCACGTGTGCGACGTGGAGCGCGAGGGCGACGTGGAGCGCCTCGCCGCGGAGGTCGCCGCAGCAGCAAAGACCCCGCTGAGCGGAATCGTCCATTCCATCGCCTTCGCAAACTACTCGGAAGGGCTGAAGCCCTTCCATGAGACCCGCAGAAAGGACTTCCTGCAGGCCGCCGCCGTCTCCTCGTTCTCCCTGGTCGAGATCTCGCGCGCCTTCGCTCCCCACCTCGCGCGCGACGCGTCGATCGTCACCATCGGGATGTCGTCCCTGCTGGTCACCCCCGACAACTACGGCTACATGGGCCCCATCAAGGCCGCGCTTGAGTCGACGGTGCGCTTCCTCGCCAAGTCGTTCAGCGCGGACTCCGAGGTGCGGTTCAACGTCGTCGGGGCCGGTCCCCTAAAGACGAGCGCCTCGGCAGGCATACCGGGGTACCTCGAGAGCTACCTTTACGCGGAGAAGCTCACGTTCAGGAAGCGCAACCTGGAGACCCAGGAGGTAGCAAACGCAGCCCTTTTCCTCCTGAGCGCTCGCAGCAGCGGGATAAACGGCGCCACGCTCACGGTCGACGCGGGCCTGGGGTGCAACATGTTCGACAAGGACGTGATCCGGCTGGCGATGAGGCCCGAGCGCTGAGCGGAGTGCCGCGGATCCATGCGCTTCAAGAACGTCTGCCTGGAATCGATCGCCGTCGCCCTGCCCGGCGAGACATGGAGCTCCGCCCAGATCGAGGAGCAGCTGAGGCCCCTCTATGAGCGCCTGCGCCTTCCGTTCGGCCGGCTTGAGCTGATGACGGGCATCCGCGAGCGCCGGATGTGGCCCGACGGCACGCTGCCGTCCGAGGCGAGCGCGGCCGCGGGCCGGGCGGTCCTCGGCGTGTCCTCCCTGAAAAGGGAGCAGATCGGGCTCTTCATCCACGCGGCGGTCTCGCGCGACATGCTGGAGCCGGCGTCCGCCTCCTTTGCCCACCACAAGATAGGGCTCCCGGCCTCGACGCAGGTGTTCGACGTCTCGAACGCGTGCCTCGGGTTCCTCAACTCGATCGTGGTGGCCGGCGCCATGATCGAGAGCGGCCAGATCCGCTCGGCCCTCATCGCCGCCGGTGAGAACGGGCGGCCCCTGGTCGAGCAGACCGTGAGGACGCTCCTCGCTGGATCCCTCGACCGCAACGCCATCAAGCCGTTCTTCGCAAACCTGACGATCGGCTGCGGGGCGGCGGCCGCCGTCATCTGCCACCGCGACCTGGTCAAGGGCCGGGCGCGCCGCATCGTCGGGGGCGTGTGCCGCTCCGCAACCGAGCACATCGAGCTCTGCCAGGGCAACACCGCGGAGGCCGGCGGCCTCGCGATGCAGACCGACTCCGAGCGGATGCTGGAGGCGGGGGTGGCCCTCGCAAAGCAGACGTGGGACGAGTTCACGGCCTCGACCGGCTGGACCCTCGGCACGGTGGACCGCGCCATCTGCCACCAGGTCGGGAGCGCCCACCGGCGCCGCCTCTTCGAGACCCTCGGGCTCGACATCGCCAAGGACTACTCGACCTTCGAGACCCTGGGCAACATGGGATCGGTCTCGCTGCCCGCGACGCTCTCGGCCGCCGTGGACGCGGGCGCCGTGCGCGACGGCGACCGCGTCG
>CAZHPC010000227.1:0-3278 GCA_964534685.1 uncultured Opitutaceae bacterium | reverse complement strand
GACGTCCACGCAGTTCCTGATGAGGGACCTCATCGCGCGCTCCCAGAACGGGTCTCCGCCCCTGGAGCGTCCGTCTCCGGAGCCAAGGGACGCGACCTCCATGAAGAGGGTCACGAGGTTCTCCGTGAGTCCGGCGCCCGCTCCCGAGCGCAGGGATTCGTAGCTCATGAAATTGAAGCTCCACGGCCCGCCCGCACCAAACATTACGACGTCGGATCCGCGGCCCGTCTCCGAGGCGTAACTTTGCCAAAGCGCGGGCTCATCGGGCTTGGCGCACAGAACGAGGCCCCCGAAGCCCGCCGCGAGGAACGACCTCGCGAGCGCGCTGCCGCTGCCCGAGGTCTTTCCCGAGCCGGTGCCTCCGAATATGATTGTTCCCTCGCACGCATCCTTGATGCGCCACATGTCGCGGCCCATGGCGACCAACCCCTGGTGGTCCGGCCAGCCCAGCACGGGCGGGCAGGGCGTGTTCATAGGCTCCGGCCCCCGATCTCGCGTTCGCAGACGAGGCGTGGGAGGGCGGCGCCCTCGAACAGATCCTCAAGTGAGACGAGGCTGACCCCCTCCCTACGGCCCGGCCGCGTGGCCCAGTCGGCGTTGGCATCGTAGGAGACCTGTCTCGCCCGCCGGTCGATCTCCACGCCGAGCAGAAGCCCCGTCTGGCGCAGCTGCTCGGGATCGGCTCCCTCCGAGACGTTGTCGATCGTGGCAAGCATCCGCCGATACGGGAGGAGGGGCTCGTCCGGACCGAATCTGGCTATCCGATCGTTGGTCTCCGCGAGCGTCCTCTCGAATTCCCGGACGAGCCAGCTCGAGGGCGCCCGCGCCGAACCCGCCTGCGCACCGGCGACCAGCTCAGGATCCGCCGACAGCTGCACGCCGGCTTCGAACGACTCTATCAGGGGCGCATGGCAATGGGCTGCGTCCAGTGGCGGCGTCGGGAAGATAGCCGCGTCGAAAAGCGTCGCCTTCGCGCGGGCCGCCGCGGCGTCTAGCGCGGCGAGCATCTCGGGGCAGCAGCGGCCGACATGCTCCCTGACGGCTCCCCTCCAGGGGCCCTCTGACGGGATCCCGATCTTGGCCGGCTTATAGACGGAAATGGAGGAGGCCAGGATTGACTCCAGCTGCTCCGCCATCGCGGCAATGACGGCGGGCGGCAGCTCGGCCGCCAGCCGCTCCACGGAGGGGGGCCGGTCACCCACGATCATCCGCTCCAGCAACCGCAGAACCGCGACCCGGGGCGCCTCGATCGCCGCCAGAAGCCTTCCTGAGACTCCGTCGACCCGGAGGGCGGGCGCGGCGCCATCGCGCATGCTTACCCGGTACCCGAGGTCCGCAAGCGCATCGGCCTGTCTGGCGATCCAGTTCACCTTCGCCTGCCTGCCGGCGCGGGCGAGCGCGCAGGAGTCGACGCATTCGAACTTTTCGGGGGCCTGCTCGAACGATGTGAAGTTGAGCACCCGGGCGTGAACATGGAGGAACGGCATGAGCCAGCGGTTGTTGGGCTCGGCAAACTGGCCGGCGAGCATGCGGCCGGTGGAGCGCGAGCCTGCGGGCCCTGGGTTGCGCGAGCCTACGCCCGACTCGACGCGCCCGCAAAAATCGTCGCCCAGCGCCAGGAAGCGCCCGAGGACGCGTCGGTCCCCGGCGACGAGCGCGAGCGCGGAGACGGACGGGTCGGCGACCTGCACAAAGTCGAACGCCCCAAACCTCCTCGGGGGTCTGGCGTAGTCGCGGGGCAGCGGCCTGTGAGGCGGGACGTTTCCGAGGTCATAGTGCTCCGGCCCGAATCCCGGGACCCAGGGAAACGCGGCGTGATAGAGCTTCCTCCAGCGCGCCAGGTTGAGGTCTTCAGCGAGACGACCCATCGGCGCACCAAGGGAGCCGACGCAGTAGGGCTTGGGGAAGGGGGAGATTACTGAGGGATCGGCGCCAAGGAGGAACCGATGATAGTGGGAGTGGTGGCTCGAGGTGGCCGCCAGCGGGAAGGGGTATGCCGATCTCTCCATCGCCGGGCCTTCAATCCTTCCCGTCGCTTGTGAAGCTTGTCGACCGAGTGTCCTTGTCGGACTTCTTCGTTGCTGCCGAGTCGTCCTTAAGGACCACGCCGGAAGGGGGCGGACCTATGGTGAAGTTGATGACGACAGGCTGTGCGGGGAGATACTGGGTGTTCCCCGGCTGCGTGGCCGTGAGCGTGACCTCGCCCAGGGTTCCTGAAGGCGTGATAGTATTCCCGTTCAGCGCAGCCGGGCCCGAATCCAGGGCGAGCAGCACGGGAAGCCCACTCGAAGAGACGATCGCGAGCGCGAATGGGGGCGTTCGCGTGGACACAGCGCCCGGGGGCACGTACGTGATGGACTGCGGCGCGAGAGCGGAGAAGTGTGCCATGACCGACCTATTCCCGCTCATTGGAACGGAGACGGACGGCGTCACCGCCGTCACGTCGCCCGTCCAACCGGTGAACGCGCTCCCGGGCCCGGCGGCGGCCGAAGCGATGGCCAGGGAATTCGGCGGATAGCTGCCCCCTCCGGAAACGGATCCGGCACCCGACGTAGTGATCGAAAGCGTGTAAAATGCGTTCTGCACCGTCACGGTGGCCGATGCGGGCTGGGACGGGTTGTAATTGGCGTTTCCCAAGTCGACGACGGTCACGGCGTAGCTTCCGGGCGCGGGAAATGCGACGATCTGCACCGGTCCCGTCCCCGCGGCCGAGCCGCCCCAGGCGTAGTTGCCGGTGGTTCCGCCAGAGGCCAGGAACGAGACGCTCTGGCCGGCAATGACTGTTGACGACGCCGGAGAGATCGCAACGGCAGCCTGGCTGGCCCTTGAGACCATGACCGTCTGAATGGACGTGCCCGTCTGGCCTCTCGCGTCGGTCGCGACGGCGCGGAGCGTAGCCATGCCCACCACCGCAAACGCGTATGAGGTCGCCTCCGAATCCGACGGGTTGGAGGGATGAGGGTCTGCGGTGACCACGCTCCAGGTGTTTCCGTTGTCCATCGAGGAATCGATCTCCACGGAAGCGAGAGAGTCTCCGCCCCCGGAGGCGGCCGCCGTGGCTCCCACACTGACGGCCTGGAAGACGGTTATGGAGGACGGCGCCGCCAAGGCGACGGTAGGCGGGGGCGGTGGAGGTGGGGGTGGCGGAGGGGGTGGCGGAGGCGGCGGCGGGGGCGGCGCGGGGGGGGGGCGCCCCCACGGGCACGGGCGCGGGGCAGCCCCCCCCCCAAATAAGGTGGGACTCCACCCTGTGTTAGCCGAAGCCGCAGTGCGGGGCC
>CAZHPC010000226.1:0-3296 GCA_964534685.1 uncultured Opitutaceae bacterium | reverse complement strand
CCAGGTAGCCTTCAGCTGGCTGGGACCCATCGATCCCGAGCGATCCTCCGTACTGGTCATAAGCTTTCAGTGCCCGCACTGCCTTGACCTCCTCGGCCAGTGCCTCAAGCGCCCGCGGTTCGGCACACTGAAGGGGCCCAAGGTTCTCGTCGTGTCCAGCCCCGACGGCTCCGCGGACTCGATTGCCGTCTTGGCGGCCATTCTCTCCGTGCCCGGCACCCCCCAGCAGCAGTTCGCCACGGTCTTCACCCAACTGGACTTGCTGTTCGACCCCCTTCTCTCCCGCGACTCAAAGGAGCTGCGCAGCCGCCTCGGCGCCCTCTTCCCCCACTACACCGAGCACCTGGCCGCCGCCAGGAAACTTCTCAACGCCCAGTCCGAGGCGTTGAAATCTATCCCGGGGCACGGCACGCCCTTTCTTCTCCAGTCGAACGGTTCCGTTGACTACGACGTGACGCCGGAGGAGATCCTGTTCCCCTGAGCGGAAGCCCGGCCGGGCGATGCGGGCGCGGGTCCCTCAGACTTTCCCGCGCTTCGCCTCCAGCTGTGCGCGGATCTCGGCCATGCGCTCCTGGCTCAGAGGGAAACGTGTGAGGGCGACCAGGGCGAAACAGAGTCCCGCGATGGGAATGACGGCCAGCAGAAAACGAACCATGAACAGGGTGTGCTCGGTCTGGTTGCCCCCGAGCTTCGCGTCGAAGCCGATCCAGTCGAGAATGAAGAACGAGATGCCCGCACCGATCGCCATGCCGAACTTGTTGATCCACGAGTTGCTCGAGGCGAAAGCCCCTTCGCGCCGGTTTCCGCCCTTGAGCTCGTCGTAGTCCACCACGTCGGCCGTCATCGAGCCCCAAAGCGTCCAGAACCCGGCACCGATGAAGGCAATCAGGCCCGTGGCAAAGATCTGGAGCCAGACGATTTCCGGCGTGTACAGCCACCAGGTCGCCACAAAGACGGCGATCGCGCACAGGAACACGCACATCATGGCGCGGCGCTTCCCGATGCGCCGGGCGATAAAGGCAAAGGTCGGCACCCCAAGCGTGCCCATCACCATGCCCATGATCCCCATCTTGAAGTTCCACTGGTTGCCGACCGAGAGGTTGCCGCGGCATACGTAGTACAGGGTGTCGGTCAGGCCGAGCGTGCTCACCATGCTGAGGCCCATGCCGTAGGCCAGGTTCATGATGACCTGCATCCTAAAGGGCTGGCAGCGGAGCGTCTGCCACAGGGTCTCCTTGATCGAGACCTTCGTCTGGTGGCGAGCGACGAGGTTCCCGTAGTAGCGCTCGCGGACGAGGAACACGCAAACGAGTCCGGCCACGACCATGATGATACCGGCCAGGGAGCAGAAGACCTGCGCGCCCAGCAGGACGTTGGGCTTCGCGTCCGCGACCGTCGCCGACCAAGCTGAGGACGTGGTGAACAGGAGCCTCAGACGCGATCCCAGGTTGGTGTAATCGGCCCCGACCCAGACTGACATGCTCAAAAACTGCCCGCAGAAGAACAGCCCCAGCTCCGGGATCTTCTGGATGATGTTCTTGTAGGAGAACACCGAGGTCCGCTCGTGGTAGTCGGGGGTCAGCTCGAACCCGAGGCTCTGGTACGGCATGTTGAAGCAGCTGACGAGCGGCAGGTATACCGCCGAGGACGCCAGCATGAACCAGAAATAATTCGGTATCGTGTGGCCAAACAGGACGGTGGAACCCCAGCCCGGTGTCACCGCGACGACCATCGGCAGCCCAAGTCCGGCCACCAGGGCGCCGACGAGCATGAAGGGGCGGCGACGGCCCATCCTTGTCCTCGTGTTGTCGGAGAGCCAGCCGAAGAGCGGGTCGGATATGCCGTCAAACACGCGGTTGAGGATCACCACGATGCCGACGAGCTCCGGGCGCACCCCGAGGTAGATGGCGAACACCAGGTAGGCGAAGGTCGGATAGAACCAGTGCCCCCACATGTCGAAAATGCAGCCGACCCCGTAGCCGATCTTCTGCGACAGGGGCACCCGGTCCTCCGGCGCTGCGGAATGGGAAAGGGAAGGTTTCGACGCGGGATTCTCGGCGGAGGTTGCTTCCATTTGGGGCGGCGTTGGGGTGGCCGCCCCCATTCCGGCCGGGTTTTGGCCCGGCGTCAATAAGTGCGCGGACGAAAATCGCGCGCACGCTCCGCATGGCATCCCGGGCGGCGCACGGGTCTCGCGCGGGCGCAGGCCCTGGGGACCGAGCCGCCGTCCGGCCGCCCATAGTGTATCCGTGACATGGTTACGCGTCGCCGTTCGGCAGCGCCGGAGAAGGGGCCTCCGCGTCGCCTGCGCCCGGTTCGGAACCGCAGGGTGAAACCGTTCTCTTCCCCTTCCCGAAAGGAGACTTATGCCCGATATTATGCCCGCTGGAATCGTGCGGGCCGCGCGGCAGTCCGGCCTCCGCCTCCATCTTGGGCACGCCGTTCCCTCCCTTTCTGACTCGCATTCCCCAGCGCATCTTCAAACTGGACCCCCACGTCGCCCCGCTGGACCTGGTGCCCTGGGGCGCTGATGCCGGTCAAGCCTCGGCGAGCACGTTGCGGATCACGGTCGCCAGTTCCGAGATGTCGTACGGCTTGGCCACCATGCCGCGAAAGCCATGCTTGCGGAAGTCGGCCATCGCCAGGTCGCTTGAATAGCCGCTTGAGACGATGGCCTTCACCCCGGGATCGAACTTGCGTAGGACCGAAATGGCCTCCCTGCCTCCCATCCCGCCGGGGATCGTCAGGTCCATCACAACAAGGTCGAACGGGCGCCCGGCCTCCTTGGCGCTGCGATAGCGGTCGATGGCCGCCCTGCCGTCCGCGACGGACTCAAACTCCAGACCCATCCGCTGCATGAGCTTCTCGGCCATCCTGATGATGGGCTCCTCGTCGTCCATGAAGAGCACCCGGCCTCCCCTTCCCGCGCCGGCAAAGCCGGGAGATGCTCCCTGCTGGGCCTGGGGCGTCTGCGCTGCGGGAAGCCAGAACGTGAATGTCGTGCCCTTACCTACGACCGAACTCACCTCGATGTGGCCCTGGTGCCTCTTGATGATCGAGAACACGGTCGCGAGCCCGAGGCCGTGACCCTGAAGCTTTGTGGTGAAGTAGGGGTCGAAGATCTTGCCGATGTGCTCGGGGGCGATTCCGGAACCCGTGTCCGCCATCGCTATCCGAATGTAGGCGCCCTCCTGGAGAACGGAGTGCGAGCCCGCCGAGATGCGTTCGTTCGAGGCCGTGATCCGGAGCGTCCCGCCGTTCGGCATGGCCTGCGTGGCGTTGATCACGAGGTTCTG